>CAZJSI010000093.1:0-11816 GCA_964548675.1 uncultured Eubacterium sp.
TCCTGTGCGGATTCTATGACAGAAAAGAAAGCGGTTGATTTTTTGAAAGAAAATGTAAAAAAATGTGTTGTCAAAGGTAAAACCGCAACTAAAGGCCTGATTGAACTTAATCTTGAAATCCGGATGGCAAATGAAAATACGGATTTTATCAACACATTGAGCAATATGCCCGGTGTAAATAGCGCTGTGCTTGTAAGCTATAATGGCGAATATATGGGTTAAGGAGGTTTAGTATGTCAACACACAAGCACTTTGATAAAATTTGTTGTGTTGTCCTTGTACTCACGCTGATTCTCACTTTGCTTTTTGTAAATGCCGGGCATTTCGGCGTTCAAAAAGCATCTACCGTGATGGGATACGAAAAAACGCTGTTTGATACTTCCAGAGTTCATACGATTGACATTATTATGGATGATTGGGACGAGTTTACCGCAAACTGCAAAAGCGAAGAATACTATAACTGTACCGTGGTCATTGATGATGAGGCATATAAGAATGTCGCAATTCGCGGTAAGGGCAATACCTCGCTCAGTCAGGTCAGCAATGATCGTTACAGTTATAAAATTGAGTTTGATCATTATGATAGCAATATCACCTATTATGGCCTGGATAAATTATGCCTGAATAATATCATTCAGGATAACACATATATGAAAGATTATTTAACCTATCAGATGATGAATGAAATGGGCGTGGCAGCGCCTCTTTGCAGTTATGTGTATATTACTGTCAACGGCGAGGATTGGGGACTGTATCTTGCGGTGGAAGGTGTGGAAGAATCCTTTTTACAGCGTAATTATGGCAAAGATTACGGCGAACTCTATAAGCCTGACAGTGCAGATATGGGCGGTGGCCGTGGAAACGGCGAGGGATTCGATATGGATGCGTTTTTGGGCGACTCCGAATCGGAAAGCATGGAAGATACCTCGAGCGACGCACAAAATGAAGATAACAATGACAACGCATTTCCGCAGCTGCAGGACGGCAATCAAAATGGAATGCAGGGCGGTCGAATGCCCGATGGACAGATGCAGGACGAAATGCGGCAGGACGATACACAGCAGGACGATACGCAGCAGAAAGATATGACGCCTCCGAACGATCTTGAAATGCCTGACGGTATGGAGATGCCAAATGGTGATATGCAGCAAAGCGGCGGCAAAGAGATGATGAACGGCAGTGATGATGTATTGTTAAAATACATTGATGATGACGCCGGGAGTTATGCCAATATTTTTGATAATGCAAAGACAAATATTTCTGAGGCTGATCAAACCCGGCTGATTAAAGCGTTGAAAAAACTCAGTGATGGTGAAGACCTTGACAGTACCGTTGATATTGATGCTGTAATTCGTTATTTTGTAGTACATAACTTCGTTCTGAATTTTGATAGTTATACCGGTTCAATGATTCATAACTATTATCTTTACGAAGAAGACGGACAGATGCAGATGATCCCCTGGGACTATAACCTTGCATTTGGCGGTTTTCAATCAATGGAAGATGCAACAACACTCGTTAATTATCCTATCGACTCTCCTGTTTCGGGCGGAAATGTAGAAGACAGGCCGATGATTGCGTGGATTTTTGACAGCGAGGAATACACTGAGCTTTATCATCAGTATTTTGCAGAGTTTATATCCGAATACTTTGATAGCGGATATTTTGAGGAAATGATTGACAGCGTCACAGCAATGATTTCTCCATATGTAGAAAAAGATCCTACAAAATTCTGTACCTATGAAGAATTTGAAACAGGAATTGCCACGCTCAGGGAGTTCTGTTTGCTTCGGGCTGAAAGTGTCAGCGATCAGCTTGACGGCTCGATTGGTTCAACTTCCGATACACAAAAGACCGAAACGCTTGTCGACGCCGGCAATATTGAAATTAGCGATATGGGATCGATGAATAATACTATGGGCGGAGACATGTCACAACCCGGTGAAAATATACAAAATCCGGAGGAGGATTTAACTGATGGTGCGGAGCAGCAAATCCCGGATATGAATGGCGATTCTGACAATTTAAATCTTTCGGAGCCTCCGTCAGGTGATTCTGATACAACGGAAGATAATACAAATGGTAAGAATCCGATGCAGCAAATGCCCGGAAATCAAGGAGAATTTGACGGTCAAATGCAGACGCCTGACGGCAGCATGGCACAAAATGGTATGGAACAAAATGTATCTCAAACACAACAATCCTCTGCTTCCGGTTGGATTATGATGGGGGTGTGCGTATTTGTTCTTGTCTTGGGACTTGTGTTCGCATTTGTTTATAAACGGCGCAGATAGTGGAATATTGTTGATAAAATATGGATATTCGTATTGACTTCAAGTATACTTAAAGTGTTATGGTTTGTAAAGAAGATGAATAAAGGAGTCGATATGCTATGGAAAATTTTACGTTTTACAGTCCGACTTATTTTGCGTTCGGAAAAAGGGAAGAAGACAATGTAGGAAAATTGATCGGGAGATTTGGCGGGAAAAAGGTTTTGCTGCACTATGGCAGTGGAAGAAAGTGAGGGCGGTCGCGATATCATTGGTGTAAGATGACGGAAAGTTTACTGAATGAAAAGATGAGGTTGAGAAAAATGCGGAAAATATTGGTGATATGCGATGATGTGTGGCATCCGGCAGAAGTGATCGAAAAAGGGATGACGTCATTTGTCGGGGCTGAATATCAGCTTGATTTTGTGAAAGCGGCAAAGGATATCCTGACGCCGGAGATGATCGGGGAATATCCTCTGATCATCTGCTGTAAAAGCAATAATGTGACCTCCGGGAACCCGGAACCGTGGTTTGAAAACACCGTGACGGAAGTAATGGGCGGTGAATTTAGAAGTTATGTAGAGCGGGGAGGCTCCTTCCTTTCCGTTCATTCCGGAAATGTTTTTATGGGTGACGGCGACGGGGTGAAAGAATACACGGAATTTGTGGGAAACCGCTTCCTGTCCCATCCCCCTCGCTGCAGAGTAACGCTGAAAAAAGAAAAAGAGCATCCGGTCATGGATGGCGTGGAGGATCAGTTTGATATCCGGGATGAGCATTATCAGATGGAAATTTTAGCGGAAGATGCAGACGTATTTCTGAAATCTGTTTCGGAGAAAGGCGGTATTCAGACAGCCGGATATACAAGGAAGATGGGAGCCGGACGGCAGAAGCCGTGGCGGAGCAGACTTCCTGCCTGGATATGCTGGTGAACTGTGCCGGGATTTTTCAGAATGGAAGCAATGAAACGACGATTCGGAGTTTAAATATTAATACGATGGGACCGATCCGTATGGTGGAGGCATTTCTGCCCCTTATGGATCAGGGAGAGAGGAGACTTTGCTTTTTTTCTACGGAGGCAAGCTCTATTACGCTGGCGCACAGAAATGCCGGGGAAGTTTCTTACTGCGTCTCAAAAACCTGTTTGAATATGGCAGTTCGTTTGATGTTTGAGAGGCTGCAGCCCCGGGGATACCGATTCCGGCTGTATCATCCGGGATGGGTGCGTTCCTATATGAGTGGTCAGAAGAGCACGGAGGGCAATTTTGAACCGGAGGAGACGGCCGCAGTGGCGTATGAGCAGTTTACTTCCGACCGTGACTGGGAGGATGTGCTGCTCTTGAGTGATATATCCAATGAAATATGGCCATATTAGATGATTGGGAGAAAAGGAAATGAGCAAAGTTGTTTTGTGTATAGATAATGGAAATTCATATTTGGAGGAGATAAAGAATTATCTGGTTTCCCATGAGTGCAAAGTATATATGCCCTCCGGTAAAGAGGAGGATGTCCGGACGTGCTGTCAGAGATTGAAAAGGCGGAGGGCAAAATTGATCTTCTGCTTCTTGGAGTTGATGAGCGGATTCCACAGGACGGGGCGATCGGTGAGGAACATGACTGGGAGGCGATTTTAACACGGTTAAGTGAGCAGATGAACAGAACCCAGAATGCGATCGATGCGGCGCTTCCTCTTTTGCGCAAAGGTGATTTAAAGCGTATCGGTATGATCACGAGAAAAGAATCCAGCGTCAGCGGTTGCCGGGATGAAAGCAATTTTGGACAGCATATGACGTGGGCGGGGCTGAATATGATGGGAAAACTCTACTTTAACCAGCTTCGTCCCGAGGGATTTACGTTTCGCTGGTACTGCGCGGAGGAAAATGCCGGAGGAATGTCCGCAGGAGAATATCTTTTGCGCGGATTGTGTTACGATGCCAATGAGCCGTATATCCATTCGGATGAGAACCGATTAGTAATGAGGGATTCCCACTTGAGGGAGATTCCCTGGTAACAGGTTGGATAAGAACTTTATACGCATGAATGTCACTGTACTGTGATCAATACAGGGGAAGTGAGTTAATTCCACTTCCCCAGTTTCACATGATAATGATAATTTTCAATAACTGCAGCATACTCCCGGAGTTCACGGGCGGTGTGTATGCAGTTATTTTGTTCATGGAGAGAAAGCTGCAGATCTACTGGCAAAGATAAAAAATACTGGCGTGTGCTGCTGCTTCTCTGTATTAATGTCTGCAGATTTTCGTAGTACATCATTTATCACCTCGGGGACAGTATTTTCGAAAACATGCGTTTTTAAACATAGCTGTCATTGGGAATGGAGTTTATCTGCAGTATGAACCGGAAAACCTGTTTTCACATGAGCTATTGTTGAGAAGTTTTATCATGGAAGATGAAAAACAAAATATTTTATTGACAAAGAGAATAAAGAGGTTTACGATATAACAGTGATATATAACACTGTTATATGAAGGGGAATAAAGGATGAATTGTCAGGAATTATCGACACTTAAAAAGATACATACGGCTGCCAAAAACGAATTTCTCAGAAAAGGTTTCAGGTCCGCGTCACTGCGTAATATTGTCAAAACTGCAGGGGTGACCACCGGAGCTTTTTACGGATATTATAACAGCAAAGAGGAACTGTTCAGCGCCCTGGTGCGGGAACAGTATATTGTCATTATGGGAAAATACAAAGAGGCCCAGGAAGCTTTCACCAAACTGCCGCCGGAGCAGCAGCCGGCTCGGATGGGGGAGATTTCCGGGGACTGTATGGACTGGATGGTGGAATATGTGTATGAACATTTTGAGGAATGTAAGCTGCTGATCTGCTGTTCGGAGGGAACTCAGTACGAGAATATGATTCATGAGATGGTGGAGATCGAGGTGAAATCCACACATGATTTTATTAATGTTCTCAAGGGGCTCGGGCAGGAAGCGCCTGTGATGGAGATGGAACCGGAGCTGGAGCATATGCTGACCAGCGGAATGTTCTCCGCGTTTTTTGAGATGGTCGTACATGATATGCCAAAGGAGAAAGCAGTAAAATATGTCCGGCAGCTGAGAGCTTTTTATACTGCAGGGTGGAAAGAAATTATTGGGTTTTGAACCCATTAATTTTTAATACAAAGTTAGATGCGACTAATAGGAGGTAAATCTAACTATCTATATGAAACGAAATAATCCAAAGGAGGGATCTGCTTGAAAAAACAATCTAATTTATCACGTTTGCTGGGATATGCCGGAGGCCATAAAATTTTGACCTTAGCTTCCTGGGCAATGTCAGCGTGCAGTGCGCTGATCGCTCTTGTGCCATTCTGGTATATCTGGAAGATCATCAAGGAGGTGCTGGAGGTGGCGCCGGATTTTAGTCAGGCACAAAACCTGACGCATTACGGATGGATGGCAGTGCTGTTTGCAGTGCTTTCCATGCTCATCTATATCGGGGGGTTGATGTGTTCACATTTGTCGGCTTTCCGTATTGCCACAAATATCCGTATCCATTTGACACATCATATTACGACCCTGCCGTTGGGGAGTATTGAGACTTTCGGCAGCGGAAAGCTGAGGAGAATTATTTCGGAGACCAGCGGTTCGGCGGAAACTTATCTGGCGCACCAACTGCCGGATAAGGCTAAAGCGATTGCAACGGCGGTGGGATTATTGGTATTGCTCTTTGCTTTTGACTGGAAGCTGGGAATTCTGAGCCTTGTTCCGGTAGCCCTGGGTTTTTTGATTATGGCAAAAATGACGGGGAAGAGCATGCAGCAGAAAATGACGGAGTATCAGAATGCCCTTGCTGCCATGGCCGGGGAGGCGGTGGAGTATGTCCGGGGAATTCCTGTTGTTAAGACTTTTGGGCAGACCGTATTTTCTTTTAAACGGTTTAAACGGACAATAGAGGCATATGAGAAGTGGGCGATTGCTTATACAAAGGAATTGCGCACACCGATGATGTTTTATACACTTGCGATCAACAGCGTATTTGCATTTCTGATTGCTGCAGGCCTTATTTTTACCCGCAATGGCGTCAGCAGCGAATTTTTGTTGAATCTGATCTTTTATATTATTATTACGCCAGTTATCTCCCTGACCCTCACAAAAATAATGTTTCTGAGTGAAAATGAGATGATTGTGGCAGACGCCCTAAAACGGATTGACAGTGTGTTGGAACTGGATCCGCTGACCGTTGACAGGAATCCGGTACATCCGAAAGATTCTTCGGTGGAACTTCAGGATGTCACGTTCAGCTATGACGGGACAAAAAATGCCCTGAAACATATTTCTCTTTCCATAGAACCCGGACAGACCGTAGCTTTTGTGGGCCCATCCGGCGGAGGAAAGACGACATTGGCGAGCATGATAGCAAGATTTTTTGACCCGCAAAACGGCCGGGTCCTTGTGGGAGGTGCAGATACCCGTAAGATTGACAAGGAAGAATTGATGGATACGGTGTCCTTTGTATTTCAGAACAGCCGCCTTATTAAGGCATCTATTTTGGAAAATATCCGCATGGGTAAGCCGGATGCGACGCGGGAAGAGGTCATGCAGGCTCTGAAGTCCGCACAGTGTATGGATATCATTGAAAAATTCCCCGGAGGGCTGGATACAGTCATCGGTTCAAAGGGAGTATATCTCTCCGGCGGCGAGCAGCAGAGGATTGCAATTGCCAGAGCAATGCTTAAGGATGCGCCAATCCTGATCCTTGACGAGGCTACAGCATTTGCTGACCCGGATAACGAAAACAAGGTGCAGGCGGCGTTTTCAAGACTTGCCAAAGGCAGAACAGTCATCATGATTGCCCACAGGCTTTCGACAGTAGTGAACGCAGACCGCATTTTTGTCTTAAAGGACGGCAGGATCGCGGAGAGCGGCACCTGTAAAGAACTCATTGCGCAGGGTGGACTGTTCCACAGCATGTGGAATGATTATCAGCAATCCGTGAAATGGAAAGTGGCAAAGGAGGTGTAAAAATAATGGTAAAGAAACTGCAAAAAAGGTTTGCTCTCTCCGAAAAAGGGGCAAAGGATACGATAAAAGGCAGCATCGCGTGCGCACTGCAGAATGTATCGTTTATGATTCCCGTGGGGCTTTTATATTTTCTGGTCAGTGACCTGTTAAATGGGACCAGCGGCAGAAAGCCGGTATTTTATATTGTCGGTTGTATCATTTGCGCGATACTGATTCTCGTAACAACCTGGTTTCAGTATAATGGTACTTATCTTGCAACCTATCTGGAAACGGGAGTGAGAAGGGTCAATCTGGCGGAGCGGCTCCGCAGAATTCCACTGTCCTTTTTTGGAAAAAAGGATCTGGCAGATCTGACCAGTTCTATTATGAATGACTGTACTGTTTTGGAGACGAGTCAGTCTCATTATGTGGCGCCAATGATCGGTTCTGTGATTTCCACGGTTCTGATAGCGGTTTCCCTGTTCTTTTTTGACTGGCGCATGGCTCTGGCAGCATTGTGGGTATTGCCGATTTCCTTTGCAGTGGTGGGATTTTCCGCGCGGGTGCAAAAGGGACTGTCCAGAAAGTCCATGAAAGCTAAAATCGCCTGCGAGGATGGTATTCAGGAATGCATTGAGACAATGAATGATCTGCGCTCCAATAATGCGGAGAAAAACTATCTTGCCGGACTGGACGGCAAAATCCGTGCAGTGGAAAAGCGTGCAATTATTTCAGAGCTTGGAACGGCGGTATTTGTAGTGTCTGCAGACATGGTTTTAAGGCTGGGCATTGCGACTGTTGCTCTTGTGGGTTCTGTTCTGCTGGTTAAAGGGACACTGAATATCGCAATGTTTTTCATGTTCCTGCTCGTTGTATCAAGGCTTTATGATCCGTTGGAGAGTTCGCTGCAGAATCTGGCGGCAATTATCGCGACAAATACAAACATTGAACGTATGAATGAGATTTTGGAGCACCCTCTTCAGGAGGGAGAAGGCAGGCTTACAAATGCCGGATGCGACATTGTATTTGACCAGGTGGGGTTTTCCTATAATGGGGAGGATACTGTTTTGAGGGATGTTTCCTTTACTGCAAAGCAGGGAGAGGTCACTGCTCTGGTTGGCCCGTCCGGCGGAGGAAAGACAACTGTTTCCCGGCTTGCGGCCCGTTTCTGGGATACGACCAGGGGGAAGATCACAGTTGGCGGAATGGACGTCGCAAAGGCAGATCCGGAGACGCTGCTGTCGCTTTATTCTATTGTTTTTCAGGATGTGACGTTATTTAATAATTCAATTATGGAAAATATCCGCATTGGCAAAAAGGATGCCTCTGACGAGGAAGTGCTTGCGGCTGCGCATCTTGCTAATTGTGATGAGTTTGCAGAAAAACTGCCGGATAAATGGAACAGCCGGATCGGTGAGAATGGATGTGAGCTTTCCGGAGGAGAGCGTCAGCGTATTTCTATTGCCCGGGCATTTTTGAAGGATGCTCCCATCATTTTGCTTGACGAAGCTACAACCTCGCTTGATGTAGAGAATGAGACATTGATCCAGTCGGCGCTGTCAAGACTGATTAAAGATAAGACAGTTCTGGTTATTGCGCATCGCATGCGTACCGTTGCGGGAGCAGATAAGATTGTTGTCCTTGCAGATGGGATAGCTGCTGAGGAGGGAACGCCTGATGAGCTGTTGAAAAAGAATGGCATTTATGCACGGATGGTTAAGCTCCAGACGGAGAGCCAGAAATGGGTATTAGAATGACACGGAAATGTGTAAAAAAGACTGCTGCGGCAGTCTTTTTTACTCTTTGCCTGTTTCAAAACCATGAATCCAGTCGGAACGCAAATAATAGATCAGGTAAATGACCGAGCTTATACTCCAGGTGATCGGGTATGCCCAGTAAATGTATCCGATTTCACCAAATAAGTGCATGATCAGAATAACATAAGTGATTCGAAAAACACACCAGACGGACAGCATGATGCACATGGGCACAAAAGCTTTTCCCGCACCCTGACAGACGGCTGCCACTGAGTGAGAAAAAGCAAGAAGACAGTAAAACAGCGCTATTGTATGTGCCTGCCGTACACCAAGTTCGATTACGCCCGGCGTCTGATCGAACAGGCTGATGAGCTGCGGGGCAAAATGATAGAAACATATCCCGATGACTTCTGCCAGGAGAACAGAGGATAAAATCCCAAAACGGGCGCCCTTTTTGGCACGGTTATATTGTCTGGCCCCCAGATTCTGGCTGACAAAAGTAGTGATAGCCATGTTGAAGCTGGTAATCGGCAGAAAGGCAAAGCCTTCAATCTTAGCATAACTGCCGTATGCGGCCGTGGCCAGCTTGCCAAAGGAATTAATTTGGGATTGAAGAATAACGTTGGCTAAACCAATGACGGAATTCTGAACACCGGAGGGAAGGCCATAGCGGATAATTTCCCGAAGTATGTCCCAGTGAAAACGGATTTTCTTCAGCTCTACAGTGAGAATGGTTCCTTTTTTAAGCAGGTGGGCCATACATAAAATGACACTGGCTGCCTGAGAAATAACTGTGGCGACAGCAGCCGCCCAGACACCCCAGCGAAATATGGCGATAAACAGCAGGTCCAGCGCCACATTCAGCAGAGAAGAAAAAATCAGATAATACAGAGGGCGCCTGCTGTCACCTACTGCATTCATAATTCCCCGGCACATATTGTAGAGAACCAGCGCCAGAATTCCCAGGAAATAAAAGCGGAAATATTGGACAGCCTCCGGCAGCACTTCCGGGTCAGTGCGCATCCAGACAAGGAAGGTGGGGGTGAACAGGACGCCTGTCACTGTAAGAAGCACACCACAGAACAGACCAAAAGCCAGGGCAGTATGAATCGCCCTGGATACGCGGTCCTGGTCCCCTGCGCCGAAATAACGGGAGATGACTACGCCGGCTCCCGTGGCCGTACCATAGACAAAACTGATCAGGAGGAAGATGAGGGTACCGGAGGAGCTGACCGCTGCAAGAGCATTGGTCCCTAAAAACCTGCCTACGATCAGAGTGTCTGCCGTATTATATAATTGTTGAAAAACCTGACTGAAAAAAACCGGAAGTGCGAATCCGGCCATTAGGGAATAGGGATTTCCTGTAGTCAGATCACGTACTTCGTTTGTGTTGTGATTATATTTCATTATAATTTCCTCATTTGCTTCGGGCTGCTTATATAGTTATAAATCGCCCGGAGTGTAAAGTCAACAGGAGTTTTTTTATGAAATTTTTTATCTGCTACAAAGGAAAATGCAGGCTGGCAACTGTTCCGCATGCATTGCCCTTAATCGAAAAGCTGCCTTTTAATTTTTCTTTTGCCAGCATTTTTACGATGTTCAATCCTAAGCTTCTGGAAGAGATATCACTTTCTTTTATACCGATTCCGTTGTCAGTGACGTGAATGATTCCATACATATTGCCGTTGATCAGGTTTACGTGGATGTTTCCTTCCTGTTTAAATGCACCATGTTTATAGGAGTTTTGGATCAATTCATTGATGATCAGAGTCAGTGACTGAATTTTGTAATATGGCATCAGAATATGATCGCCGTGCAGCCGGATATTGATACAATGTTCATCATTTTCGTAAATTTTCGATATACAGAGGATTAGTTTTTTTACCACATCATATAAATCTATGATGTCGCTGTGGGCATTTGTGATAATTTCATACATGGATGCAAGTCCGTTGATCATGGTAATGTCATCCTGCAGTATACTTTTTGTCTCGGCGCATTTACATCGCCGGTGCTGCAGGCGGAGTATACTTGAAATGGTCTGAAGATTGTTTTTTACTCTGTGGTGAGTTTCCTGGATAAGAATATCTTCAGAAGATTCATTGCGGTTTAAATCATGAATTTCCTCACAGACGAGTTCCGAACCGGATAATTTTTCAGATACTTCCTCTATATTATTCAGTTTATCTTTTAAAATAAAACGTTCGGTATCATCGCGCTCCTGAATGAGAACCGCGATCACCTGCCCGCTTTTATTTTTTATCGGTGTTGTCCGCTGCAGAACCATTTTGCTTTCCTGGGATAACGCCCGTGCATCGCGCATACCGATTCCGGTTTCCCGGGTGTAAAAAACCATCGGTTCGTTTTGAAAAAGTACCTCTGCTCCTGTGATATTTGTACAGTAAAGAGAGACGTCTTTTGGTTTCCCGTGAGCAACGACAATACCGACATTCTTGTCCGGGAAACAATCTAAAAACACATCGCTTTCGGTAAGTTCAGCATAATAGTCGATGGACATGATGATTTGTTCGAGGATTTGGACAGAGTCGTGATCCAGGTTCAGTTTTTCAAGTAATGTTTTCCGCATGATATTCTCCGTAAAATTATGGGTCTATAGAGTGAAAATAAAAATATTTATATCCAGTTTAAAGGAAAACGATACAGAATGCAATGGAGAAAGGCTGTCGTTACTGTTCAGACCACAATGTCAGTTAGTTAAGCTAATGGGTTAGATCCCTTCAATGGGGTCTAACCTAAATTTTTTTTAAAAAAGTATTGACATGGACACCAAAATGTGCGGCCGCCCTTGTTACTGATGGCC
>CAZJSI010000094.1:0-11604 GCA_964548675.1 uncultured Eubacterium sp.
TTCCATTATCGGACAGGGACAGATTGACAAGATCCTGAGCGGGAAACCGGAGGAACGCCGGGAACTGTTTGACGAAGCGGCGGGAATTGTAAAATTTAAACGGCGCAAGGCGACTGCCCAGAAAAAGCTGGAGAATGAGCAGCAGAATCTGGTGCGTGTCAACGATATTCTGGCAGAGCTGGAGAGCCGGGTCGGCCCATTGGAACGCCAGTCGGAGCAGGCAAGGACTTTTTTAAAGAAAAAAGAAGAATTAAAAAAATACGATGTAAATTTGTTCCTGATGGAAATGTCACGCATTGAGCAGGATATGAAATCCGTAGAAGAAAAATATGAGATTGCCCAGGCACAGCAGAGTGACACCGAAAAGGAATATGAACAGATACGCAGACGTTACGAGGAACTGGAAGAGCAGATCGCCCGGGCGGACATGCTTTCCGGACAGCTTCAGCAGCAGATGAACGATGCCGGGCTGAACAGGGAAAAGCTGGAAGGCCGGATCAATGTCCTGCGGGAACAGATTCATACGGTGGAGCAGAATGAGGAACATTTTAAAAGCCGTATGGAGGCGTTGGAGGCGGATATCGAAAAACGCCGTCAGTCGGGCGAAGAATACGGCTGTCAAAAAGAGGAACTGGATATACATAAAAGAAAAATACAGGCAGAGAAACAGCAGATTGCCGATGAACTGGAGAAACTGCGCAGGTCTGTGGCGGAGTGCGAGCAGACCATTGAGTGCGGAAAGAGTGAAGTGATCAGCCTGTTAAATGACAGGGCTTCCATGAAAGGGGAGCAGCAGCGTTACGATACGATGCAGGAACAGGCGAATATCCGCCGTTCCCAGTTAAATCAGCAGCTTTTGACAAAGAAAAGCAGCGAAACAGATGTGGACAGGCAGTTGGAGGAGCAGGAGGAAAGTCTGGCTGCGCTGAACGACGAGATCGCCGGTATGGAAGCCGAGAAAGAAGAAATAGAGCAGAAACGCCGGAAATGGAGACAGAAATCCGAGGATCTGCGGGGAAAACTGGACGAGATCCGGGAACAGTATCATAAGCACGCTTCCCGGTTGGAGTCGCTGCGAAATATTGCGGAGCGCTATGACGGTTATGGGAATAGTATCCGCCGCGTGATGGAGCGTAAGGCGGATACGCCGGGAATCCATGGAGTTGTTGCTGATATCATCAAGGTTGAAAAAAAATACGAGACGGCAGTCGAGACTGCCCTGGGCGGCAGCATCCAGAATATTGTCACGGAGGATGAGAATACGGCGAAGGAGATGATCGCCTATCTGAAAGAAAACCGCTATGGCCGGGAGACTTTCCTGCCCCTGACCAGCGTTTCTGCTCCGGACAATGTGCCCGCAAAACGGGCGTTGGGTGAAAATGGAGTGATCGGCATGGCGGATACTCTGGTAAAGACAGAAGAACGTTACCGCGGGGTGGCGGGATATCTCCTGGGGCGTGTGCTTGTCGTGGATACGATCGATCATGCGATCGCATTGGAAAAGAAATTTCATTATTCTCTGCGGATCGTTACTCTGGAGGGGGAATCCCTGCAGCCGGGCGGTTCCATGACCGGCGGAGCTTTTCGAAATAACAGCAATCTGCTCGGAAGGAACCGGGAGATAGAAGCTCTCGGGAAAAAAATAAAGGAATGCAAGGAACAGGCGCAGGATACCCGCAGCCGTATGGAGGATGTGCGCACGGCAAACGCTCTCTTAAAGGATGACCTGGATGAAATTCAGGTGCGCATCCAGGAGGCGTACCTGAGACAGAATACTCTTCAGATGGAGGTAGAGCATATCCGCGCTGAAAAAGAGCAGCAGGAGGCTTCTTACCGGGGAATTCAGGATGAGATTAGGATGATCGCCCAACAGGGACAGGAGATCAGCGCCGACAAAGAGCAGATTTCGATTAAAATTCAGGAGTCCATACAGCGTGAGCAGGAAATTACACGGGAAAACAGCCGGTTGAGCCGGGTTCTTGAGGAGAAAACTGCAAAAGAGCAGAGCGTACAGGAGCAGTTATCGGAGATCAACCTGAAAGAAGCGCAGATCGAGCAGCAGATATCCTTTGTATTTGAGAATATCCGGCGTGTGGCAGAGGAAATCCGCCATTTGCAGGAAGAACAGCGGAATCTGAAAGAGGATTCCGTGAACGGAGCGCAGGAAATCTCGGCAAAAGAGCAGGAAATTGAGGCTCTGACCCGCGAGATTGACGGGGCGAAAGCCAGACGGGAAGAATTGACCGGCCGGCTCGCGGACTGTGCCAAAAAGAAAGAAGAAATGTCCGCGGAGCACAAGGGATTTTTCCGGAAGAGAGAAGAATTATCGAAGGTGAAGAGCGAACTTGATAAAGAGATCTTCCGCCTGAATAACCAGAAAGAGAAACTGGAATCCTCGGCGGAATCCTTGACGGAATATATGTGGGGAGAATACGAGCTGACCCGGCATGCCGCAATGGAACTGAAAACCGATGAGTATGACAGTGCGGCGGAGCTGAAAAAGATGATCTCCGGCGTCCGGGATGAGATACGGAAACTTGGAAATGTCAATGTCAATGCTATTGAAGAGTATAAAGAGGTTTCCGAGCGTTACAATTTCCTGAAAGGGCAGCATGAGGATCTGCTGGAAGCGGAAAAGACTTTGCAGGATATTATCAGAGAACTGGACGAGGGCATGAGGCGTCAGTTTTCAGAAAAGTTTGCAGATATACAGAAAGAGTTCGATAAGGCTTTTAAAGATCTGTTCGGGGGCGGAAAGGGATCTCTCGAATTGACGGAGGAAGAAGATATCCTGGAGTGCGGCGTGCGAATTATCGCCCAGCCGCCGGGGAAAAAGCTGCAGAATATGATGCAGCTTTCCGGTGGAGAGAAGGCTTTGACTGCGATCGCGCTGTTGTTTGCGATCCAGAACTTAAAACCATCGCCTTTCTGTCTGTTGGATGAGATCGAGGCGGCGCTGGACGACTCCAATGTGGACCGTTTTGCAAAATATCTGCATAAGTTGACGAAAAATACTCAGTTTATTATTATTACACACAGACGCGGCACGATGACGGCGGCGGACCGCCTGTACGGTATCACGATGCAGGAAAAAGGTATCTCTGCGCTGGTGTCCGTAAATCTGATCGAAAAGGATCTTGACGCGTAAGGCATGAGCAGTGCCAAATCAGGAAAGGAGAGAAAATGATGGCTGAAGAAAAGAAAGGCTTTTTTAAGCGTCTGGTCAGCGGACTTACAAAGACCAGAAATAATATAGTATCCGGTATCGATTCCATTTTTAATGGATTTTCACATATTGACGATGAATTTTATGAGGAGATCGAGGAAATCCTTGTAATGGGAGATATCGGGGTACATGCGACGGAAGAGATCATAGAGAATCTGAAACAGAAAGTGAAGGAAAATCATATCAAGGAGCCCGCAGACTGCAAGGAATTGCTGATCAACAGCATTAAGGAGCAGATGCATGTGGGAGAGACCGCTTACCGTTTTGAGGAGGAGAAATCTGTCGTGCTTGTCATTGGCGTCAATGGCGTAGGAAAGACGACGACGATCGGAAAACTGGCGGGTAAACTGAAATCCCAGGGAAAGAGAGTGATCCTGGGGGCGGCGGATACGTTCCGCGCGGCAGCCGGGGAGCAGCTCACCGAGTGGGCAAACCGGGCCGGAGTGGAGATCGTAGGAGGACAGGAGGGATCTGATCCGGGTTCCGTAGTCTATGACGCCGTGCAGGCGGCAAAGGCGAGAAAGGCGGATGTCCTTTTGTGTGACACGGCGGGCCGCCTCCACAACAAAAAGAATCTGATGGAAGAGTTAAAGAAGATCAACCGGATTCTGGAAAAGGAGTACCCGGATGCATATCGGGAGACTCTTGTCGTGCTGGACGCCACTACGGGGCAGAATGCCCTGGCGCAGGCAAAACAGTTTAGTGAGGCTGCGGAAATTACAGGAATTGTGTTGACCAAGATGGACGGAACCGCCAAGGGCGGGATTGCCGTGGCAATTCATTCGGAACTCGGTATTCCGGTAAAATATATCGGCGTGGGTGAGACGATAGACGATCTGCAGAAATTTGACGCGGATCAGTTTGTGGATGCGCTTTTTGACGTATCATCAGATACATTGAAAAATGAAGAGTGATGCGTACATTACAGTTAAATATATCGGGTGAAAAATGAACTCTTTATATGGACAGGAGGCAGAAAATGAGTGACATGTTGACACTGGACAAGTTTGAGGAAGCCAGTGAAATCGTAAAAAAAGTTACGCTGGAGACTAAGCTGGTCTACAGCGAACATTTCAGTGAACTGACCGGAAATAAGATTTATCTGAAACCGGAGAATATGCAGTACACAGGCGCATATAAGGTTCGCGGCGCCTATTATAAAATCAGTACATTGACAGAGGAAGAGCGCCAGCGCGGGCTGATCACTGCGTCCGCAGGCAACCATGCCCAGGGCGTCGCCTATGCGGCAAAACGTTTTGGGGTGAAAGCAACGATCGTGATGCCTACGACAACGCCTCTGATCAAGGTGAACCGCACAAAGGGTTATGGTGCGGAAGTAATTCTGCACGGGGATGTCTATGACGAGGCGTGCGCAAGGGCTTATGAGCTGGCGGAGGAACACGGATATACTTTTATCCATCCCTTTGACGACCTGGCGGTGGCAACCGGACAGGGAACGATCGCGATGGAAATTTTCAAGGAACTTCCTCTGGTGGAATATATCCTTGTACCCATCGGCGGGGGCGGACTTGCAACAGGCGTATCCACATTGGCAAAGCTCTTAAATCCGAAGATCAAGGTGATCGGTGTGGAGCCTGCGGGGGCAAACTGTATGCAGGCTTCT
The DNA here is from genome assembly GCA_964548675.1 of uncultured Eubacterium sp. Lineage (GTDB taxonomy): Bacteria > Bacillota > Clostridia > Lachnospirales > Lachnospiraceae > Eubacterium_I. The sequence continues at coordinate 4,851 of CAZJSI010000094.1, forward strand.
TTTGCGGAAGGTAAAGTTGTGACGCTGCCAAAAGTCAATACGATCGCGGACGGCACGGCGGTAAAAACTCCGGGCAGCAATATTTTCCCGTATATTCAGGAAAATCTGGACGATATCATCACTGTGGATGATGATGAACTGATTGTCGCTTTTCTGGATATGGTGGAGAATCATAAAATGATCGTGGAAAATTCCGGACTGCTGACCATCGCGGCGCTGAAACATCTGAATGTGAAAGATAAGCGGATCGTATCCATTTTAAGCGGTGGAAATATGGATGTTATCACAATGTCCTCTGTGGTTCAGAGAGGTCTGATCTTCCGTGACCGCATCTTTACGGTTTCCATACTGCTTCCGGATAAACCGGGTGAGCTGAGCCGGGTTGCAGCGACTGTGGCGGATGTTCAGGGTAATGTCATCAAGCTGGAACACAACCAGTTTGTTTCTTCAAATCGAAATGCTGCAGTGGAGCTGCGGATCACGATGGAAGCGTTCGGAACGGAGCATAAGAACCAGATTATACAGGCTTTGAAAGATGAGGGGTACAGTCCAAAGGTCGTTCAGGCAGTGCTGTAGGTTTTTGGCGGACAAGTAAATTTATGGCAGATAAGTAAATTTATGGTGGACAAGTAAATTTATGGCGGATAAAGTAACTTTATGGCGGACTTGACAAAATTTGCAATTATTGTATAATTAGCACATAAAATAATAAGAACTACGAACAAAGGCGTTCTGCGATATGCAGAGCGCCTTTTATGTTATTATTTTGCAATTTTCTAAAAATGAGGGAGGATATGGAGTATGGATATATTTGATATGGATTTGTTCGAAAATACGGATACGGTCAACAAATTACTCGCCAGATACGGCGTCAAATTTGGTATCTATAAAAATAATGAATTCAAAGAGCAATTATTTCCTTTTGACGCAATCCCGCGTGTGATCGAAGCGGATGAGTTTGCTTATCTGGAACGGGGATTAAAGCAGCGTGTAAAAGCGCTGAATCTGTTTTTGAAGGATATCTACAGCGACAAAAAAATTGTCAGGGACAATGTGATCCCGGAGGACTTTATCTTTGCATCCAGCGGCTATATGGCGGAATGTGAAGGCGTCACTCCAGTGAAAGATGTATATTCCCACATTTCCGGCATTGATCTGGTACAGGGAAAGGACAGGTCATGGTACATTTTGGAGGATAACCTGCGTGTACCCTCCGGGGCATCCTATCCGATGATCGCCAGAGATCTGTGTCGAAGGAGCAGCCCAAAGACATTCCATGATTACCGTATTGAGGATAACCGGAATTATGCGGCGCTGCTGAAAAAGACGATGGACTATGTGAATACGGGCGGCATCTCGGTGATCCTCACCCCGGGGCGTTTTAATTCCGCTTATTTTGAACATTCCTATCTGGCGGAAAAAACCGGTTCCTATCTGGCAACCGGGCAGGAACTCGTAGTGGAACATGACTGTCTTTATTTTCAGGATTATCACGGAAAGAAAGAGAGGGTAGGTTCCGTATACCGCAGGATTTCGGACGAGTATCTGGACCCGATGAATTTTAATCCGGAATCACTGATCGGAATTCCGCATATTTACGATGTGTTCCGGAAAGGGAATGTTGCCCTGCTAAATGCGCCGGGAAACGGTGTGGCGGATGACAAAGGTATTTATTATTTTGTGCCGAAGATGATCAAATATTATCTCGGTGAGGAACCGATCTTAAATAATGCTCCGACCTATCTGCCGTTTTATGAGGAAGATATGAAGTATGTGTTGGAACATTTTGATGATCTGGTGCTTAAGGATGTGGCGGAGGCCGGCGGTTATGGCGTTGTGTTCGGCAGCTCCATGACAAAACAGCAGAAAGAGGATTTCATCGCCCTTTTGAAAGCGGAACCCCGCCGGTTTATCGCGCAGGAAGTAATTGATTTTCTGGATATCGATATTATGGAGGGCACTGATCTTGTACCGCGCAAAGCAGATCTGCGTGCATTTGTATTGACAGCGGAGGAGCCGATGGTATGGAAGAGCGGGCTGACCCGATTTTCCAGAAATCCGGATTCCTTTATCGTCAATTCATCACAGGGAGGAGGATTTAAAGACACATGGGTATTATCTCGGTAGAACATATGGATGAATTATTTTGGCTGGGGCGGTATACGGAGCGTGTTTACACGACATTGCGCCTGTATTTCAACAGCTTTGACGCCATGATCGATTTTTCATTGGATCATTACAAAATTTTTTGTGAGAGTATTGAGATCCCGGACATTTACGGCTCGGCGGCGGAGTTTCGAAAAAGGTATCCTTTTGATGAGTCGGATGTGAATTCTGTTATAAGCAATTTAAACCGCGCATATGATAATGCGATCATATTGCGGGAGGAGATTGGAAGCGAGACGCTGTCTTACATTCAGCTTGCCATGTATGATATGCAAAAAGCGAAAGTCAGCCATGCCCCGCTGGTGGAACTGCAGAGCGTCATCGACAATATTCTGGCGTTCTGGGGAATCGCGGATGACAGTATCGACAGTGAGCAGGTGCGCAATATTATCAAGGCGGGAAAGCGTGTGGAGCGCATCGATCTGTATGCAAGGCTGAAAATTGATAGGACCGAACTGATCCGGGAGATTCACCGTCTGATCCCCCGAATTGAAAAATGCGGTATACGCTACAGCAAGACAAAATTGGAGCAGATTGAAAAGCTTGCCAATGCCGACGAGATAGATTATCATCAGATAGTGTTATTGATAGAATCTATTTTGGAGGGATAAACAAATGAAGGAATTACATTTTATCTATCAGATGGATCTGGCGTTCAGTGAACCGGCGTCGAGGCATGAATATACGTTAAAATGTTTTCCGCAATCAGATGAGATACAGCAGATTACAGGGATGACGATCCAGCTGGAGCCGGGGAGTACGCATTTTGTAAGCTGTGATTCTTTTGGAAATAAAACGTTGTGCGGCGTTGTGGAAAGGCCGCACCGGCTGTTCGAGATCAGGGTGGAGGGAGAGGCAAAAACCGGACTGGCTATCGGCCGCCCTGCACTGGAACGTATGCTTGGAACATACAGGTATGCCTCCGTTTACACAAAGGCGGGAAAAACTCTGAAAAAATATAAGTCCGATCATCCTTTTTCAGGAACAGGGGCGAAAGACAGGGCAGAGTTTTATATGAACCAATTATATCGGGATATGGCCTATGTTCCCGGAGTGACAAAGGTGGATACGACGGCGGAGGAGGCCATCGCACTGGGGCAGGGTGTCTGTCAGGATTATGCGCATATCCTGATCTCACTGCTTCGGATGGATCGGATCCCGGCCCGGTATGTGGTGGGAATGATGACCGGAGAGGGGGCAAGCCATGCCTGGGTGGAAGTGGAGGATCATGGAATCTGGTATGGCGTTGACCCGACAAACGGCCGTTTCGTGGATGACAGCTATATTCACATTTCCTGTGGGAGAGATGCTTATGACTGCCCGATGAATAAAGGCGTGTTTACCGGCGGGGGCACTCAGAGGCAGACGGTGTCCGTAATCGTGAGCGAATAGCCCGCTTGATACGGCACATCAATCTTACCTGGGAGACGGTGTCCGTGATCGTGAGCGAATAGCCCGCAGCAGAGATTTTTGAACGGATCTGTTGGAAAGGTTTTTTGAACGGGTCTGTCGGGATGCCTTCGGAATGTGCCGGACAGGGAAAGACAGTGCCCGGCGCAGATGTATGAGAGAATGACAAGAGGAACATTGTATGATAAAAAATGTTGCATCGGTGGGACTGCCGGTGGATGAAATATTAAATGTAAGAAAAATGCGTGTGAGTCCCGAAAGAACTGATCTCGGAAAACGCATCAGTATCGTGACAGGAACACATGGCGATGAACTGGAGGGGCAGTATGTCTGCTATGAGATGCTGCGCCGTATAAAAGAGAACAAAGAGCTTCTGACCGGAACGGTGGATATTTATCCGGCGTTAAACCCGTTGGGAATCGATTCTCTGACCCGTGGAATACCGGCCTTTGATCTGGATATGAACCGGCTTTTTCCGGGGAACCGGGAGGGGAGCATGACAGAGTATGTGGCATCTGAGATCGTGTCCGATCTGGATGGTTCGGACGTCTGTATCGATATACATGCCAGCAATATCTTTTTGACAGAGATGCCCCAGGCGAGGATCAATGTCAATACGAGTGAAAGGCTTGTGCCGATGGCGAAGCTTTTGAATCTGGATTTTATCTGGGTGCATGGAGCGAGTACAGTACTGGAATCTACGTTGGCCCATACGATGAACAGCCGGGGCGTTCCGACGATCGTGGTGGAGATGGGCGTGGGAATGCGCATTACCAAAACTTACGGAGAGCGGCTCTGCGACGGGATTTTTCACCTGATGGAGAGTATGGGAATCTGGCAGGGAAAGACGGAAATCACAAGAGAACCGGTTATCTCCGAGGATGGAAAGGTGAGCTTTATCAATGCCTCTGTCTCCGGGATATTTGTAAAAAATACGGAGCATGGAGTGAGAGTAAAAAAGGGTGATCACGTCGGAAGCATTGTAAATCCGCTGACGGGGGAAGAACTGGATCATGTTGCCTCCCCTGCGGACGGGCTTCTTTTTACGATCCGGGAATATCCGGTTGTGGATGAGGGCTCTCTGATTGCGAGAATTTTGGAAATATAGAGGTGCAGGCAGATGAGGGAAAAAATAATATATGAGATAAAGTCTCTCTACAGAGATGATTTTCGTGTGACCGGATATGAGTTTGGATCCGGTGAAAAATCTGCCTGCATCGTGGGCGGATGCCGGGGAAATGAGGTACAGCAGATCTATACCTGTTCCCAGATCGTAAAGAAATTAAAAAACCTGGAAAAAAGAGGAAAAATACTGCCGGGGCACAAAATCCTTGTGATCCCGTCCATGAATCCCTATTCCATGAATATTCAGAAACGTTTCTGGCCCACGGACAACAGCGATATCAACCGCATGTTTCCGGGATATCATCTGGGCGAGACGACTCAGCGTATTGCGGCGGGTGTTTTTGAAGCGATCAAAGATTACAGATATGGAATGCAGTTTACGAGCTTTTACATGCCGGGGAAATTTACTCCCCACATTCGTATGATGCAGACCGGATTTGAGAGCGTGGAGCTGGCGAAACAGTTTGGCATGCCTTATGTGGTGCTGCGTCAGGTGCGCCCCTATGATACGACCACGCTAAATTATAACTGGCAGATATGGGAGAGTAACGCATTCAGTGTTTACACAACCAGCACAGACCGGATTGAGAAAGAAAGTGCGGTACAGGCGGTGCACTCGGTACTTCATTTTCTGGACAGCCAGAGCATCATTAACTATAAAGTTCATGACGGTTATATTTCCCGGGTCATCACAGATACGGAGATGACATCCGTCAGAACAGAATCTTCCGGCATTTTTGACGGAAAGGTGAGCGTCGGACAGGAGGTGTTTCAGGGAGAACTGCTGGCGGAGATCATCGATCCCTATGAGGGGGAGATATTGGAGAAGATATTCTCTCCGGTGGATGGAATAATTTTCTTTTCCCATGATGATCCGCTTACTTATTCCCATACGTCGGTATATAAGGTTGTAAAAAATATGGGATAAGTCCCGTACATCCCATATATACGTGTAAACGAATTTAATGTGTAATGTTGCAATACGTTTGGAAGTATGATATAATGTCGATAGACATTATATCAGCGCCGATTTGCGGCGAAGCCATCTCTGGCAAATCGTGTGCATCCTCCCGGAGGGCATCATGAATGAAATTCAAGATGTAATGTCGATAGACATTATATCAGCGCTGATAAAAGTTCAGGTCAGGGGAAAAATTCCCGGAATGGAGAATACTATGGCAAGAAATGTGGCGATTGGGATTCAGGATTTTAGCGTATTGATCCGGAAAAATTATTTTTATATTGATAAAACCTCATTTATTAAGGAATGGTGGGACAGCGGGGACAGCGTGACCTTGATTACCCGCCCACGCCGCTTTGGAAAAACGCTTAATATGAGTATGTTAGAACATTTCTTCTCTCTTGAATATGCGGATCAGGGAGAACTGTTTCAGGGACTTGCCATCTGGAACGAAGAGGACTATCGGGAAATTCAGGGAACGTATCCGGTAATCAGCCTGTCTTTTGCAAATATAAAAGAAAACTCTTATGAAATGGCAAGGCAGAAAATTTGCCAGTTAATTGTAAATTTGTTTTCGGAATATGCATTTTTACAGGAGAGCGATATATTTTCAGAGCAGGATAAAGCGTATATGCGCAGGGTAACAGTAAATATGAATGATGCGGATGCAACACTGGCACTTTACCAGTTATCCGGCTTTTTGTATCGTTACTATGGGAAAAAGGTGATCATTCTGCTGGATGAATATGATACCCCCATGCAGGAAGCATATGTGGATGGATACTGGAATGAACTGACAGCGTTCACCAGAAGTATGTTTAACTCTGCCTTTAAAACAAACCCGTGGTTGGAACGCGCTGTTATGACGGGGATTACCCGGGTCAGCAAGGAATCCATTTTTTCTGATTTGAACAATCTGGAAGTGGTGACGACGACATCAGATAAATATGCTGTTTCTTTCGGATTTACAGAGGAGGAAGTGTTTGCAGCACTAGATGAGATGAAACGCGGAGATGAGAAAGAAAGAGTCAAAAACTGGTATGATGGTTTTACCTTTGGGGAACATAAGGATATTTATAATCCGTGGTCCAT
>CAZJSI010000095.1:0-11508 GCA_964548675.1 uncultured Eubacterium sp.
CTGACGGAAACGGCAGGATGGCAAGATTGTGGCATACTGTTATCCTGGCGAAATGGAAGCCGATTTTTGAATACACTCCGATAGAAAGTCAGATTGAAAAGTTCCAGGACGAATACTATGATGCGATTGCCAGGTGCCATATGGATGGGGAATCTACGATTTTTATAGAATTTATGTTATCTCAGATCGATAAAATTCTGGACGACATCTCTGTACAGGTCAGAGAAGATAGTGAACAGCTTTCTGAATATATAAAAAAACTGCTTGATGCCATGGAATATGATATTCCTTATACCGGAAAAACACTTATGGAAAGGCTGGGATTGAAATCCAGGGAGGGTTTTCGCAGAAATTATCTGCGTCCGGCTCTGGACATGAACCTGATCCGGATGACAATTCCGGATAAGCCTAACAGCAGGAATCAAAGATATATGAAAATGTAGGGAAGCTGGAGTGGTTCTGTTTTCGCCTTGTGCTCAGGCTGTCGGTACATAAAAAAGCTCCATCGGGAAAATTCCGACGGAGCTTTTTTATGAAATTTTTGAAACAGAATCCAGAATCTGGTGTTCCGTAACATCTTTTGCAAAAACTTCATTCAGACATTTCTGGATGGAAATGTAAGTTTGGAGTTCTTTATTGCTGAATTCTTTCAGGCTTTCATAGGTTCTCTGCATACATTTTTTGTCGAATTCCTCATGAGCATAATAAATTGCGATTCCCTTTTGGGTCAAATTCAGGTAATATTCCCGGTTGTTATTCTGATTGCGCTCCTGCGTGATCAGATCTTTCTGTATTAACTTGCGAACCATCTGGGAACATGCGCTTTTTGTCTTTCCCAACTGCTGTGCGATTACCGTGATCGTGATATTTGGCGTATTACCGACAGCCTGCAGAAAATGCATTTCAGACTGAAAGAGCACCTCGTTTCCATATTGGTGGGGCATCTGGTCGTATTTTATACATAAATCACATCCCTCATCAAAGCTTTCTATTAGTTCTTCATATTTTTTTGTATTATCCATAGCAATTCTCCTTGATCCTAATCTATAAATATTCATGAATGTTCAGAGTCCGGGCCTGCCGATTTCTCTGAGTAACTACAACAATAACTATTATATCAAATTGAGTTTTTTTGTAAAGTAGTTTAATTATTAATTTGATGTAATTATATGCAAGAAAGCTATTTACAGAAAGCAGAGGAGCCGACAGTATGGTACCGGCTCCCCTGGAATGAGGTTACAGAAATTCAATGTGTTTCATATTACGTTCTGCACGGAAAGCTCCCGTGCAAGAGCAGTATTTTTGGAAACGATGCGCAGTTGCGCGCCGGTCTACTTAGCGGGTGCTCCTTTTGATTCTTTGACTGCTCTGTAAATCTTGGAAACAATCACGCAAATGGAGAAAGCAACTCCCAGGTAGGAAACCAGTTTCATAACAATGTTCATCAGGACGCCGAATGAACCAAAGTTGGAGAATACAAATGCGCCGATACATACAATGGCAACAACGAGTTTGTACCATTTGCTGTCCTCATGCTGGATGTTGGAGGATGCAACCCATGCCATACCGGTTGCTGTTGTGTATGTGGCAAGCACAACGATGATTCCGTAAAATGCGTAAAATACAGCTCCAAGGCGCTGAGCCAGCATAAGCAGGGGAATATCGGTTCCGGCAACGATGGAAGCATTCAGGATGAATGCGATGAAAATAAATGTCTGTGCAAGAACTGTTACAAACTGTCCAAGAACATTTCCCCATACAAGTTCTTTCTGATGTTCTGCTCTTGTAGAAATATTTGCACTGTAAGCGCTCATATTCAGTACAACATATGTAAAATTAAGAACGGCACTGAAAATGAGGCTTCCGGACAAGGACAGTCCGCTTTTTTCACGAATTAACTGATCCCCGGCCGTAAAACCGTCGGTTCCGTTTATATAACTGAAAATGCAGATAATGAAAACTGCAATCATGATAATAGGGGCAATATGTCCGAGGATATCTGTCAGTTTTTTCATACCCATGAGAGCGGTGATCAGAACTGCCGCCAGCATGATGACGGTACCTGCAATCGTGGGAAGACCAAATGTCTGGTTCAAGGATGCGGCGCCGCCTGCGATCATACTTCCTACCATAAGGAAGAAAGTCAATGTGTTAAACCATTGGATACCTGTGCCGATATATTTTCCGCAATAGTGTTTGTACATCATTTCCATATTAGCCAGTTTGTACTTACGGCAGTCACGGGATACAACTGCAATACACAGCAAGATCAATGCGGCGGAGATGATCAGTCCGATGATCGCTTTCGCACCATGTGCTGCCCAGAACTGCAGCAGTTCTGCTCCGGTTGCGAACCCGGCTCCGATACCAAAGGATACATAAGAACCGGCAAGAATCAACAGGGTTTTAATCGAGAATGTTTTATTTTTATTATCCATATGTTTACCTCTTCTAATTAGTAAATATTTTCATATCTGGAACAACTCTTCTGTAACCTCAACTATAAAATTGCGTTCAAGGTTTAGAATGTTAATAATTAATGCGCTTAACATAAAGATAATATATCGTGTGAATTATGTCAATAAACAATATTCACAAAAGAAATTTTTATTTTTTGTGTAAAAAGTATATTGATTTTTGCGCAGGGATGCAATATAGTTTAATTAATTAATAGTTAATGTGCTAAACAAAAAAACAACAACACAAAAAAGCAAAAAAACTGAATAAAGAAAGAGGGATAGAATGAAGTATGACTTTGACAAAGTGATTGATCGGACCGGTACACTCAGTTATAAATGGGAAGCCAGGGATATCAACTTTCCGAAGAATCCTCAGGCATTGCCGTTTTGGATCGCTGATATGGATTTCCCTTGTCCGGATCCGATCGTGAAAGCAGTTCAGAAACGGGCTCAGCATCCTATTTATGGATACAGTAAAGTGTCGGACCGTTCAAGGGAACTGGTGGCAGCCTGGGAGAAAAAAAGAAATAACTGGGATGTGAATCCGGATTGGATCTCATTTACCAATGGGATTGTACCGGCGTTAAGCTCCATGGTTGCGGCATTTACGGAACCGGGAGAAGGCGTGATCATCCAGCAGCCTGTGTATTATCCATTTGAAGAATCTGTTTTAAATAATGGAAGAAAGGTTGTGAGCAATGATCTCGTGTTTGACGGGGAGAGATGGAACATTAATTACGAAGGACTGGAAGAACTGGCTGCAAAGCCGGAGAATAGGCTTCTTCTTCTCTGCCATCCGCTGAATCCGGTATCCCGTGTCCTCAGTAAAGAGGAATTGTTGAGAATCGCAGATATCTGCCTGAGAAATCATCTGGTTCTCGCTGTGGATGAGATTCATTCCGATCTGGTCTACAGACATTGCAGATTTCAGTCAATGGCGGCTCTCGGAAAGGATATTGAACAGATCTGTGTAGTTGCATATGCACCGTCAAAAGCGTTTAACATGGCGGGGCTCCAGATGTCGGCGATCATTATACCAAATGAGGAGCTGCGGGGGAAATTTGAAAAAGAAGTAGAAAAAAGGGTTCTTTATATGGCGAACCTGTTTGGGGCAACGGCATTTGAGGCGGCTTATGCGGATCCTGAATGTGAGGAGTACCTGGAGCAGTTGATCGATTATCTCTGGGATAATTATCTTTTCCTGGATGTATATCTGAAAACAAAGATGCCGAAGATTAAATGCCAGAAGCCGGATGCCACATATCTTCTCTGGCTTGACTGCAGGGAGTTGGGGCTTGACTGCGAGGAGCTTGAGAGTTTTTGCCTGGAAGAGGCGGGAGTTGCCTTTGATGTGGGCAGATGGTTCGGCGGAGATGGCGCCGGATTTATGCGGATCAATATCGGCTGCCCGCGAAGCATGTTGAAACAGGGACTTGAATTGCTGGAAATGGCATACAAAAACAGAGGATTTTAAGAAAGGTAAAAAGGTGAGATAAAATGAAAAAATATGAAGCAGGAGAGCAGTTCCCGAATCTTGCAGTCCGTACGGCTTACGAGCCGGACCGTCAGGTTGCTGATATTTTAAAAGGTAAAACCGTATTTTGGGTGCTTCGGTATATCGGCTGCCCGGTGTGCCGTCTGGATGTGGCCCTGATCGCAGAGCGTTACAGCGAATTTCAGGAGAAAGGCGCACAGGTGTTTGTGGTAATGCAGAGTGACAAGGAGCATATCAGAGAGTCCTTGAAAGATGAGACGCTTCCTTTTGAAATCATATGTGACGCGGATATGGAGTTTTACAACACACTGATGATCAAGCCGGCGGAGTCTATGGATGCACTTGCGGGGAAAATGCTGGATAAGCTTCAGAAAAAGGGCGCAAAGGCAGATGAGTATGGTTTTGAGCATGGCGATTACGAGGGAGATGAACAGCAGCTTCCGGCATTATTTATTGTAGATGAATCGGGCGTGATCACATATGCGCATTATGCGACAGAGCTGATCGATATGCCGGAGATCGATGAAGTGTTGGAATTGCTGTAGGCGGCCGTACCGTAAAACCGGCAGGAAAGTAAGCAGGGCGGACTGTGAAAAACAGGATTCCACCGGAGCCCTGGAAAATTCAGATATGTTTAGGAGGACAAGTTTATGAAAGAAAAATTGACATCGCAAAATGCGCCGGCGGCGATCGGTCCTTACTCACAGGCGATCAAGGATGGAGATCTGGTATTTGTATCCGGGCAGCTCCCCATTGACTGCAGGACAGGGGCGTTTCCGTCGGAGGATGTGGCGGATCAGACAAGGCAGTCTCTCGAAAATATCCGGGAGATTCTCAAAGAGGCAGGATATGGGATGGATCGTGTGCTGAAGACAACGGTGTATCTGCAGGATATGATGGATTTTGCCGCTATGAATCAGGTGTATGAAGAATTTTTCAGTGATCCGTTTCCGGCCCGCGCTGCATTTCAGGTAGGAAAACTGCCGAAAGATGCAAAAGTGGAGATCGAAGCGATCGCCAAATAGGAGAGTTTTGATATGTGCAAGATCTATGACGTGATCGTACTGGGAGCCGGACCGGCCGGACTGGCAGCCGGGCTGTATGCGGGAAGAAGCCGGCTTTCCACACTGATCATAGAAAAAGGACTGGATGGAGGACAGATCATATCCACCAGTGAAATAGAAAATTATCCCGGACAGCTTGCTGCCGGAGAATCCGGATATTCCCTGATCAGCAGAATGACGGAACAGGCGGCCAGATTCGGTGCGGAGCGGGCGTCAGATGTTATTACGGATATTTCTCTGGATGATGAGATCAAGGTATTAAGAAGCGCGAAGCAGGAATACCGGGCAAGGAACGTAATTTTGGCTACGGGAGCGCATACCCGTCCGATCGGCTGCATAGGAGAGACAGAATTTGTGGGCAGGGGAGTATCTTATTGTGCCACTTGCGATGCCAATTTTTTCGAAGATCTTGAGGTGTATGTGGTGGGCGGCGGAGACGCCGCTGTTGAGGAGGCGATCTACCTGACAAAATATGCCAGAAAAGTCACCATTATTCACAGGCGGGATCAGCTTCGGGCAGCAAGATCCATACAGGAAAAGGCGTTTGATAATCCGAAAATTGATTTCCTGTGGAACAGTATAGTGACGGAGATCAGGGGAAAGGATGTCCTTACATCGATGACGGTGAAAAATGTCAGAACGGGAGAAAGCCGGGAGATCGAGGCCAATCCGGAGGATGGTATGTTTGGCCTGTTCGGATTTACCGGAATGATTCCGAATTCCGAGCTGGTGAGAGGGATCGTCAAGATGGATGAGAGAGGATATATCGAGACAGACGGGGATATGCATACAAATGTTCCGAATGTATATGCCGTTGGCGACGTCCGGGCCAAGAGTTTAAGACAGGTGGTCACGGCTGTCGCAGACGGTGCGATTGCCGCTGTGCAGGTGGAGAGAAGTTTGTCCGGTTATATATCAGATGTGAGATAAATAGAGGAGGAACAAAAATATGTCGCTTATAGAGCTGACAAAAGAGAATTTTGAACAGGAGGTACTGCAGTCTGACGAACCGGTTCTGGTAGACTTTTACGGGGAAAGATGCAATATATGCAAAATGATGGCTCCTGTGATAGAAGAAATCGCCGCAGAGAATGAGAATATAAAAGCAGCAAAACTGAATATTTCAAAGGCGATGCCGATCGCGCGTAAGTTTGGCGTGATGAGTGTACCGGCATTTGTGGTATTTAAGGACGGAGAGGCAGTTGCAAGACTGACCGGGGAACAGTCCAAGAGTGATATTTTAGAAATGATCCTGAAAGATTGATTCAGGACAGCATAAAAAATGATTGAGGAGGCAAAAACTATGAATCCATATTTTCCAAATTTATTCAGCCCGATGAAAGTGAAGAAAACAACATTCCGTAACCGTATCTTTGGCTCTCCGACAGGATCGAAAGAGTTGACGGATCTGAATCATCTGACGCTCAAGAATATTGACTATTTAAGGAGACGTGCCCAGGGCGGGGCTGCCATGGTTTGTCTGGGAGACGTCATTGTGGACGAGACGAGCGACATTTCCTGGAATCAGAAAGTAAGAAGCTATGATGTGCGGAATGAATGCGGATTTTATGATATGGCGGGAGCGATTGAGTCTCAGGGGGCCCATGCTTCCATGGAGCTGGTACATGCGGGAATGCATTTCCATGAGGATAACCGTATTAATTACGGTCCAAGCCCGATGATTGATGAGTTTGATCAGGGAGACGGCAATGGAATCCATCGCCATGAGATCGTTGAGATGCCGAGACATATTATTGATCAGGTTGTGGACAGCTACGGAAAAGCAGCCCTTCGGGCAAAGCACTGCGGTTTTACATTTGTACTGCTCCATGCAGGGCATGGCTGGCTGCCGGCCCAGTTCTTATCACCGATCCTGAATCACAGAACGGATGAATTTGGCGGAAGCCTGGAAAACAGAGCGCGTTTTACGATGATGATCATCGATAAGACCGCGAATACTGCGGTCCGAATTTCCTGATCGAAGCGAGAATTTCCTGGAAAGAGGGAATGTTTGACGGATATCAGTTGGAGGAAAGTATTGAATTCTGCAAAATGATGGAGGAACATGGAATCGATATGATCCAGGTATCCTGCGGTTCTTTACATTTTCATGATTCCACAATCCTGTCCATGCCAAGCTGGTTTGATGTGGATGAAGGACATAACGTGGAGGCGGCCGCTGAGATTAAGAGCCATCTGCACATTCCGGTGGGAACAGTAGGTGCGATCACAGATCCGAAGATTATGGAGCAGTGGATCTCAGAGGGGAAAATTGATTATGTAGTAATCGCTCGTGCCCTGATCGCTGATCCGGATCTCCCGAAAAAAGCAATGCATGGAAAACTGGAGGATATCAGGCCATGTCTGCGCTGTCTGTCATGTATTACCGGAGGATACTATAATCTGCCGATGCATTGTTCTGTCAATCCGGAAATCGGAAGGGACAGTGACCGTAAATTTGCATTTCTTCCAACAGAGAAAAAACGCGTCCTGATCGCGGGTGGAGGTCCTGCAAGAATGGAAGCTGCGGTTACGGCGGCGGAGCGCGGTCATGAGGTTATCCTCTGCGAGAAAGATAACAGCCTGGGAGGACTGATGCGGGTGATCGAGAAAGAATCTTTCAAAGTGCGCATCAGAATGTACAGAGAGTATATGGAGCGGGTTATCGCAAAGAGTCCGATTGAAGTCAGACTGAATACAGAGGTAACGCCGGAATTGATCGAGACGATCAAACCGGATGTGGTGATCGCGGCTGTGGGAGGCCATCCGATTCTTCCGCCGGTCAAAGGAATTGAAAAAGCTGTTCAGATCATAGATTATTATAGAGACAAACCGGAGATCGGAGAAAATATTGTTGTCATGGGCGGAGGATTTTCCGGTGTTGAGTGTGCAATCGGGCTTGCACTGGAGGGAAAGAAAGCGACGATCGTAGAAATGTCAGATGCGCTGGCATCCGGTCCGAATACTCCGTGTCCGGGTACAGGGGCTATGCAGATGGATGCTCTCTGGACAAATGTCAAGAAAAATAATGTGGAGGTAATGCTGAATACAAAATGTATTGAGATTACGGACGAGGGTATGATCTGTGAGAACAGCGACGGTGAGCAGATACTGCTGAAAGCGGACAAGGTAATTGCCGCTACGGGAAGTGCTCCAAATGATGACGTTGTAGACAAACTTCGCGATACAGTTATTGACTTTGTATGGATCGGAGACTGCTATCAGCCGGGCCTGATCCGTACTGCGGTAAGACAGGGATATGATACTGCGTTGAATCTGTAATAAAAGCTGTAATTGCTATACCAATAATACCATAAAGCAAAAATCCGCGGGCCGGTATGGCTGGCGGATTTTTGCGATTACGGAAGTTGATTTTACACAGATTTTATATAAACATGCCGCCAGATTTTACATAAACCTTCTACAATTGAGGCATAACATGAAAAGACAACAGGAGGTAAATGGCATGAGATTATTGTGGAATCAACTTTCAAGACAGCGTTGGACAATAGAAAAAACACATCGTTGTTTTCTCTTGCTCCACACACTTTTATGGACACTGCCGGAATCTTTACTTGTTTTTGTCATTTGCCGGATGCTTTCCGTCCCGGCGGCTGATACGATAAGATATGTAGGGATGGTAGTCGGATATTTTGGAATTTGTGTCGGTTTCTTTGGCGGCGTGATCTGGCTTCTGAGAAATACAGGGCGTTAATGAAAATCAGAATTTTTAGAATATCAAAAGTTCCATTGGGATAATTCCAATGGAACTTTTTGATTGTACGGACAAATATTCATTGCCACTTGATTTGGGCTGAGCTATAATGATTGTCGGAATTCTATTGAGGGGAATGTTATAGCTTTATGATGAAAAGAACAAATAATCTTGGAAATGATCCTGTTTTTTACCTTGTGCTCAGACTGGCGATACCTACCATGCTGGCACAGTTTGTGAGCGTATTGTATTCGATTGTGGATCGTATGTATATTGGCGTGGGTGTGGGAAGTCTGGCACTGGCGGGCGTAGGGGTCTGCGGCCCCATTGTAACTCTACTGTCCTCATTTGCATCTTTAGTGGGACTGGGAGGATCCCCCATTATGGCTATGCGTATGGGTGAGAAAGATCTGAAAGGAGCAAAACGTATCCTGAATAACAGTTTTCTCATGCTGCTGGTATTTTCTGCCATATTAACGGTCGTGTTTTTTCTTTCGAAGGAGCACCTGCTCATGTGGTTTGGAGCCAGTGAAGCAACTTTCTATTATGCGGATACTTACCTGACGATTTACACGGCGGGCACTTTCTTTGCACTTATGTCTGCGGGAATGAACAGCTTCCTGATTGCGCAGGGATTTTCCGGAATGGGAATGTCTACTGTCATATTGGGGGCTGGGCTGAATATTGCGTTAGATCCGGTTTTTATTTTTGTGTTTGATATGGGAGTGGCGGGTGCAGCTGTGGCGACAGTGATCTCGCAGGCGGCGTCCTGTGTGTTTGTGCTGTTTTCCCTGTTCAGACCTAAAATGCCGGTCAAACTGGGATGGGGAGGATTCAACCGGAAAATCATGTGCCAGATTGCCGCGTTTGGTTTATCTCCGTTTATTATTCTTGCCAGCGACAGTATCCTGCTGATCATCCTGAATACGGTACTTCAGCGATATGGAGGGCCGGGGGAAGGGGACATATTGGTCACCTGTGCCACGATCGTTCAAAGTTATATGCTGCTTATCACCATGCCGATGGGCGGGATTACGCTCGGCTGTCAGCCGATCATCAGTTTTAATTATGGAATGGGCAATGCGCAGCGTATTAAAAAGGCCATGTTATGTATTGTTGGAATGTGCCTTGTCTTTTGTATCATTATGACAATACTGACCCATACAGTGTCGCCCCGCTATGTTTCGTTATTCACAAGAGATGCGGAGATCATGTCCAGAACCGTGAAATATATCAGGATCTTTACTGCAATGATCATTCCGCTGGCTGTGCAGTATACACTGGTAGATGAGATGACTGCGTTAGGACAGGTATGGCTGGCTCTGTTTTGTTCCGCATTTCGGAAATCGACTCTGGTAGCAGGACTGTTGCTGCTGCCGGCTCTGATTTCGGCCGAGGCCACTTTTTTTGCTGAACCGGTTTCGGACTTAATGTCTGCCACGGTATCGTCTGTTTTGTTTCTGCATATATTTTCGCGGGTCATGAAAAAACGGCTGACGGAAATTGCCGGTTAGGCGGATACTGATCTGGGGCGGCCATGGGTTACTTTATTCCGCATCCGGATGATATGGCTTTTTCCGGACATACTTCCTTACAAAGGCCGCAGCGGATACATTCAGTGTGGTTTGCATTTTTTACAGGGTTCACCTGCATTTTACATGCTTTTGCGCAGGCTCCACAGTCTGTGCATTTGTCTTTGTCAACCTGATACCGGAAGACGGAGATTGGGTTGAACAGGGAGTAGACAGCTCCCAGGGGGCATATATATTTGCAGAATGGTCTGTAGATCATGATGGAGAGAAAAATCGTGACTGCCAGTAACAGATTTTTCCAGGCATACAGCCATCCAACGGTGCTGCGCAGTGTTTTGTTTAAAAGTACGAGGGGAATACCGCCCTCTAATGTTCCCGCGGGACAGATTAATTTGCAGAAATAGGGGGAACCCTGCCCTAAGACGTCCACGAGAAACAGCGGCATCAGGATGACAAATACGATCAGGATCACGTATTTCAGTTTTCTCAGCAGTTTATCCCTGCGAAACGTATTAATTTTTTTGACAAAAGGTATTTTGTGCAGCAGATCCTGGATCAGCCCGAAAGGACAGAGCCAGCCGCAGACAAATCTGCCCATCAGGGAGCCGATAAAGATTAAAAATCCGGCCACATAAAACGTGAATTTAAAGTTCCAGCTTCCGATAACTGCCTGCAGGGAACCGATAGGACAGGAACCAAGCGCGCCGGGGCAGGAGTAACAGTTTAATCCCGGCACACACAGCTTTTTTGTATTTCCTCTGTAGATTTTTCCCTGCACAAATCCAGAAAGATAGCTGTTTGTCGCAAAAGCCCACAGCGCCTGTATGATATTTCTTCGATTTTGTGATTTCAATTTTCTATCCAATTCCGATACACTCCAGACATATGTTGATCGCTTTTGTAAATACAACGGATAATTCGCCGCGGTTCACGCCGAGCAGGATCATGCAGATACCGATGGCGGCGCATATAAATCCGATGCGTCTCTGTTTTAATATTTTCATTATTCTGAAACCCTTCATAAGTTTTGTTTTGCCGATAGCAATATTATATCATTTTGAATATAAAATTTGTGTAAATTATATGCAATAAATGATTGACTTAAAGTTCACTTCAGGGATTAGAATAAGAAATATAAGAAAATACTGCCGGAGGAAAGATGGTAATAAAGGAAGCAGGAGAAAACGGTCAGCTTTGAAAGGTAAAAATAATTCGCACAAATAATACTGAAAAGAAGCCTCTT
>CAZJSI010000096.1:0-11306 GCA_964548675.1 uncultured Eubacterium sp.
TTCCACTGGTTTATGGTAATCTGCGCATAAAGTTGTGTAAAGGCCTGAAGGGGAGACAGTCTGATAACCTGATTTGTTTTTCCTTGGCTTAGCATTACAATAGCCTGGATCGGTGTATTTTCATTATTACAGATTTCTGAGGTTCCACAGACTGGCCAGCCGCAGGCAGACCATAGGCCTCTTTCTTTTCGCAGAAGAGCACGGTCGCCGTTAATGGTGCGGCTTCCTCTGTAATGTTCCCATAAATTCGCCTGTGTGCTCTTGCCGGTTTCGGACGGGGCGGAAAAAAGGATTGCCTTTCCATGATATTTTATGTAGGCGCAGTGCAGGATCAGGCTGTCTCTTTTTATCATCTGCCGTTCCAGTGCGAACAGAGAGGTGAAGACCGGATCAATGTGCAGATCACTGATTTCATGAACGGACAGCAGCACTTCTGCCTGATTTTCTGATGTTTCCTGATAGCAGGCGTAGTAAGTCCCCTTTCCCTTGATACCGATCAGACGGTTTTCGCCGGCGGGTGACCTGTATACCATCAGATCGGGTCTTTTGGCGATAATTTCTCCATCGGGTAGAGGAAGTGTATCCGCCGTGCAAAGTTTATAAGTATATTCCGGGGTGCCCTGTGCTATCTCAAATAAAAGAAAATTGGGCGGAAGAGGAAGCCTTTCCGAAAAGAGCAGGCGGAAACAGAAACTGCCGATTTGAAATAGTTTATCCATTTTTATTCACATCCTTTCCCATATGAGCAGAAATCAGCCTGTCCTGTTCTTCCAGAAGAAGGCGGTAATATTCTTCAGAATAACGGCACAGATAGTCAGGAATGCCGTCATAAGCTCCGGTTTCCAGCAAGGCGCCTGCGGCACAAGTTCGGCAGACAGGGCGTAGGCTGCATTTTGTGCATGCAGGATTGATCAGAACCTCCTGCATGTGCGCGGATATTTTTTCCCAGGCATCTTTAAAACCGGTTTTAAATACCGGTACGGATGGAGTGGAGAGCGCCACGCAGGGACGCAATTCTCCCTGCCAGTTAACAGTGAAAGAGCAGTTCCCGGCAAGGCAGGAGACATGCCCATCTCCCCTTGGAAAATCCGGATCCTGTATTCGTTCGATTGTCTGGTTGATATATTGTCGGTATATGTCTGCCGAAAAAGCAGATCGGAATGCGGTCAGCGCAGCGTGGGCGGCATCTTCCGGGAGTAATCGAGCCTGCTGATCAAAGGGTTTGGTTCTTTCACGAACGGCAGGCATCATATAGGCATCCAAATGAACAGGAACATCCAGTTTTTTGCCAAGCGCAAAGATTTTTTCAATATCGCAGCGATTTTGTCTGGCAGCGCTGTAGCTGACTTTTACATCTACATTTCGTTCTCTCAGCAGGCGTATTCCCTCCATGGTTCTGGAAAAGCCTTCCGGATAATGACATAACTTTTCGTAAGCTGATGCGTCTGTTCCGTAGAGAGTAATGTTGATACGGCGGGGCCTGCATTTTTCAAAAAAATCCGCCCATTCTTCATTGATCAGTGTACCGTTGGTATTGATGGTCAGAAACATTCCCATCTTTTTTAAGCTTTGAAAAAGTGTTTTAAAATCAGGATAAAGAAGCGGTTCTCCGCCGGTCAATAACAGAAATAAAGTTCCCGCATCTGCCATCTGTTGTCCAAGTTCCAGCCATTCCTGTAGAGAACGGAGACGCCCTGCGGCTTTCATTTCTTCACGGGTCAGACGGACATAACACATATCGCAGTTCATGTTGCAGAGAGGCAGGAGCTCCAGGCTGCCGTTGATCGGGATTTTTTGTTGTTTGGCTCTCCGGATCATAGACTGTTCTAATGAGGAGGCGTCATCCATAAATTCCATATCAGTGTTCCTTTCACGATTATCTAACAGTTTGCTTTTGGGCGGGTACGTACGTTGTTTTTATATCAGATGTGAGATGACTCCCACCTTTATCTCTATAGGTGGTGAGCGACAAGTTTGTATCAATGGGAGTTCAATCTCCCATCTGATATACGCTCCACGAAGGATGCGCAGGGATTCGGATATGTATTATGTCAGCTAAGCTGACCCGAATCCCGCGCCAAGACTCGCGAGCGAGTCTTGAACATAGGAAGCGATGTATGATTTTTATTAGTAAAGCACAAATCCTTTCCTGTGACATAAAAAAGACCGAAACAAGTGTTCCGATCTTTTATGTATATAAAATGATATAAATCAGGATTTTGCAGTTTCCCAAGTGCTCATATCAAGGTTGGTAGTGCAATGAACGTCTGTCCCACCTTCAGTCCAAATAATTACTGGAACAGGTGTATATCCCCGTGTGTTGTCATTACCGCCATTCGCGTAAAAATAACCCTCAATAAATTCATCTGTACTCTCTGCCTCATGAGTAGTTCCACAAGCATGATAGTAGTTTGTGCCCCACCAATCATCTCGTGTTAAATTCCGACCATCCTTAGTAAAAACATCACCTTCTGCACCCCCGCCTGCATCACATTTAAACTTGTAAACCGTACCACTATCTCCACACGCAGCTACATATTCATTTGGTACAAACTGCTGTACCAGTATCTTTGGTTCATTCCATGTCTTTTTCATAGTCATTTTCATATTACTCTACCTCCTTCAAAATTTCATACTTCAAAAGTTCCGTTACAAAACGGTTTACGGCGCTTCGGATAATTTCTTCTGAAGCATCATATTCCTCTATAGCATGACTGATCACATCTTCTTCTGTACTGGGCTGCAAAAAAGCATTCCAGAGAAATACTGCTGAATCGTTCGGAACCATCATTGCATTTGTAATCAGATTCTTTTCGTCGACTGAAACAATAGCATACTCACCGGCAATTTCACGCAGAATATATCCAGGATTGATGTAATATTTCATCTTTTTTTCAGCAGGATTACATTTGCTGCGATCCTGAGCATGTTCCATATTGCACCTTCTTTCTGTTAGCTCCAACCGGAATTGTCAGGGTACACTTGTAAAAATTGTTCTACGTTGTTCATTATATGAGCAATTTTTTTATAAATCAAGAGATATTTGATAAAAAATGCAATAATTAAGAATTTTTTTAATAAGAAAAAGTAATTATTGTTTATGTAGACACATGAATACCACAAAAGACTCTGTAAGTAACAAAAATCCTCAAAACGCTTGAAAAATATGGACTTTATGAAAAAACAAAAGCCGAAGTCCTTGCAATTAAATTTTTGTCATGTTATCATGTTTTCGAATTAATCGGGTAAAAAGTGACGGCTGTAACTGACTGCTGCATAAATTCAAGACTCGCTCCGAGTCTTGGCGCGGGATTCGGGTCAGCTTTTGCTGATATACTGAGAGCCAGGGAACTGGTTCTCTATTTTGTCATAGTAGGAAAGTCCTCTGGATTTCCTATGATACAAAAATAGTATGCGCACAGCAGAGCACGCTATTACACTAAGTTCGGAAATACCTCACTAAGTGTAATATGTGTCGCACGAAAGGAAATTATTGCTTTGCAATCGTGCTCGGCGCGGCAAGAAAAGCTGTGCTATTGAAATTTTTGGCTGCGAGGATGTGCGAAGCACACTTTTCTTATTTGGAAGGACATGCATTTATGAATATGAAAACCGATGATAATTTTCATGGACTGAACAAAATATTGCGGTCACAGGCAATTAAAATTATGTTTGATAAATTCGGTGACGGTACATATACAGATTTCCTGGATGACTGGAAATGGATTTTTTCTTACAGCGTAAAATATAAATGGATTATCGTATTTTACACGGTTATGGGACTGGCCAGTTCGACGTTGGGGCTGGTATCATCGGTGATCAGCAAATATCTGATCGATATTATTACCGGATATCAGTACAGCAGGCTGTGGATTCTGATCATTGCCATGGTGGGTAGTACTGCGTTCAGCCTGATCACTTCCAGTATTGTCAGCCGGGTATCTTTAAAAATCAGCATTTATGTGAACAACGATATACAGACAGATATTTTCAATAAGATCATTGATGCGGACTGGCAGCAGGTCAGTACATATCAGAACGGTGATCTGCTGAACCGTTTTAACTCTGACGTAAGCACTATTTCAGGGAATGCTATTTCCTGGCTGCCGAATGTGATCGTCAATCTGTATAGTTTTCTGGCAACATTTTTTGTCATTCTCCATTATGATATTACAATGGCCCTTTTTGCTTTTATCAGCGCTCCGGTGCTGCTTTTGGTCAGCCGCCGTGTCATGAAAAAGCTGAGGGAGTATAAGAAACGCGTGCAGGAAATGAACAGTGGAATGATGAGCTTTGAGACGGAGGTTTTCTATAATTTTGATTCTATCAAAAGCTTTGGCGTGACCGGTCATTATGCAGATGAATTAAAAATCTGGCAGAAAAAGTACAGGGATTACAATCTCGACTATAATCTTTACAGTATTAAAATGAACATTGGAATGACCGGATTGAGCACGAGCGTGGGATTGGCGGCGTTCGGGTATTGTCTTTTTCGGATGTGGACGGGAGATATTTCATATGGAACTATGACGCTGTTTTTAAGCCAGAGTTCAAAGCTTTCCAGCGGATTCAGTACACTGATATCAATTTTTCCGTCCATGATCAGCAGTGCGGTGTCGGCACATCGTATCAGAGAGATTGTGGACCTGCCGAAAGAAATTCATGATCCGGAATCATTGGAACAGATGAGGCCGCTGGCTGCCGGAGGTTTTATTGTCCGCATGAAGTCGGTGGGGTTTGCCTATCAGGACAAGGATGATGTAATTATTGACAGTGATTTTGTGGCGAAACCAAATGAGATCGTAGCCGTCATCGGACCGAGCGGTCAGGGAAAGACAACAATGCTCCGGCTGATTTTGGGTTTGATCCATCCCCGGCAGGGCGATACTCTTCTGGAAGCGGCGGATGGAACAACATATTCCATGAACGCTGACCTGAGAGAATTTTTTTCTTATGTTCCGCAGGGAAACACACTTGTTTCCGGAACGATTGCGGACAATCTCAGGGTTGTAAAAAGGGATGCTACAGACGAGGAAATCATAGAGGCGTTGAAAATTGCCTGTGCCTGGGAATTTATTGAAAAACTGGAAAACGGCATCAACAGTAAGCTGGGTGAACGTGGCAGGGGCTTTTCCGAGGGACAGGCACAGCGTATTGCGATTGCCCGCGCTGTTTTGCGGGATGCGCCTGTTATGCTTTTAGATGAAGCGACAAGTGCGTTGGATGCTGATACGGAAAAGAGAGTGTTGAAGAATATTATCAGGCAGAATCCGAATAAGACCTGCATTGTTTCAACACACCGCCCAAGCGTACTCAGTATGTGTCAGAGAATTTATCGTGTGATTGACCGGCATATCACAGAAGTAGATAAGGCAGACGGATTAATCAGAAGTTTACAGGAGGAGTGATATTTATGGTAAAAGTAATACGCCGGGCAGTAATCGTACTTTTTATTTTGTCAGTTGCACTGTCAGCGCTGGCGTTGGTGAAAACTTCCGGATTGAAAAATACGGATGGTCCGGAAATTGTGATGGATCAGGATAGTATTTCTGTAAACATTGACTGTACGAATGAAGAACTTCTGGCAGGGATTACCGCCGTGGATAAACAGGATGGAGATGTGACGGATTCCCTGGTTGTCGAGGATATGTCCAATTTTATAGAAAAAGGACGCAGGCAGGTAACGGTTGCAGCTTTTGACAAGGATAATAATGTGACAAAAGCGACCAGGGAAGTGATCTATAATGATTATGTCTCCCCGCGTTTTTCGCTGGATCAGCCCCTGCGCTTTGATATGAACAAAGATTATGATGTTATGTCCCTGTTTCAGGTACAGGACTGTCTGGACGGTGACCTGTCCGGGGATGTGACAGTTACATCGGATTCCTACTATGCTATGGGCGTGGCCGGAGAATGTACAATGACCTTTCATGTGTCAAATAGCGCCGGTGATGTGGTGGAATTGCCGGTGACGGCGGAATTTTATGATATCGCGGAGGATAATGCTGCTCCAAAGGCGGAATTGTCTGACTATCTGGTCTATGTGAAAACCGGCGATGAGATTAATCCGATGGATTATGTGACCGGCATTGTTGAGGGAGGAACATTCTGGGAAATGGATGACAGGAATAATCCCTATGATTCGGATGATATCGAGGTCGCGAATCCGGTGGACACTTCCGTACCCGGAGTTTATGAAATTTCCTACACGATACCGACAGAAGAGGTCTATCAGCCGAAGATCAGGCTGATCGTGATCGTGGAGTAAGGAGGCGTATGTAAATGAGGACAGAGGACAGATATGCTTATAAATCAGGCCGGAACCCACAGATGCTGCGGATTGACTGGGATTGTCTGTTTCGGGATCTTTTCAGGGAATGGTGGCTGATCCTCTTGACCGGGGTAATGGCCGCACTGATGACCGGGGCGGTGTTTCAGCTCCGTTATGTACCGGTATATACGGCGAAAACGACTTTCGTGATCAGTCAGACGGGATTCAGTTACCATCAAATGTCGGGGAATCTTTCTCAGGCGGGAACGACGACGGAACAGTTTAACCAGGTGGTAAACAGTTCTATTTTGCGGAAGCAGGTTTGTGAAGACCTGGGGATTTCCGGTTTTGCTGCGTCGGTCAATATTGATACGATTGAATCTTCAAACCTGATGGTGATGGAAGTGACATCTTCATCTCCGAGGATGGCCTATGAGATCAGCCGTTCTGTAATTGATAACTCTATGGAGCTGATGGGATATTTTCTGGATGGGGTTACGATGAAAGAACTCCAGTCCACTGTAATTCCGGAGCAGCCTTCAAATCCGCTGAATCTGATGCGGTATATGGGATATGCGGCTGCTGCGGGAATTGTTGTTATGATTTTTATCATCGCACTGATTTCTGTTTATAAAGATACCGTGAAAAATGTGGAGGATGTCTCGTTAAAAATTGATACGAAGCTTCTTGGAACTGTCTATTATGAGAAAAAAAGAAAGCACGGTACGAAAAAGGCGTCAAAGAAGTTTTCCCTGCTGCTCACAAATCCGATGCTGAGTTTTATGTATGTAGAATCTTACCGGATGCTTGCTACCCGTGTAAGGTTTGCCATGGATTCTGGGGATAGAAAGGTTCTACTTGTGACAAGCGTGTCGGAGAATGAGGGAAAATCCACCGTTGCGGCGAATGTCGCGGTAGCGCTTGCCCAAGAAGGAAAGAATGTCCTTTTGGTGGATTGTGATTTTCGCAAGCCGGCCCAATATAAGATTTTTAAATCCCGCTGCCCGAAAGCATGTGATTTTTGTGTTTCCGTTTCTCAAAAACAGGTTGTAAAGGCGGTCAAACTGGATCAGGTTTCCGGCCTGTCAGTTGTGTTCGGAAAGCGGCCGATCGGATCGCAGTTAGATAAGGATTCCTTTGCATATCTGGAAAAAATTGTCAAGAGCATGAGAAGGCAGCATGAATATGTCATTTTGGATACGTCGCCGATGGCGTTTGTTGCCGATACGGAAGAATATGCGGCTCTTGCCGATGCAAGCCTTCTGGTGATCCGGCAGGACGTCATGGAAACCTGTTACATTAATGACGCAATCGATACGCTGGAAAATACCGGAACGAAATTGATCGGCTGTGTATTTAACGGAGTGCGAAGAGGGTTGATGGAGAAAACCGGCTCCTATGCCAACTATGGTGCGGGCAGCTACAGCAAGTATTCCCATTACAGCAAATCAGGAAGCAAGGCAGGTAATTGAGATGAGAGAGTATGATACCAGGGATATCGATACCGATGAAAACAAAATAGATATTATCCGCGGCATTGTAAAGGGATGGAAATGCTTTAAAAAGACCTGGTGGCTGCTGTTGATTTTATGTGTGATCGGCGTTGGGATTGCAGTTGTATATAAATTGTTCTTTTTTACGCCGGAATACAGGGCCTCATCTTCCCTTACCGTCAATGTGGAGGGCGCCGGGGATTCGACAAGCAGCACCACTGCACAGATAACTTTGGAACAAATGAGCGCTACATTTCCGTATATTCTGGAGAGCGGCGCGCTTAAGGATGTGGTGAAAGAGGATCTTGGGCTGGAGGAGCTGAATGGGGAAATCACCGCCACTTCACTGGAAAATACCAGTCTGTTTGAAATCAGTGTGACATCTGAAGATCCGGAGCTGGCGTACAATATTTTACAGTCTGTCATAGAAAATTACCCGGAAGTGGCGAAATATATTGTCGGGAATACCTCTTTTACGCTTCTCGACACAACGGGCGTCCCTTCTGCTCCGGCAAATTATATCGGCAGAAAAGAATTGTTGGTGAAAGGCGCCGGCGGCGGAGTGGCGGTATACCTGCTGATATTGGTTATTTTAAGCTGTATGCGAAAAACGGTTATGTCTGAGGAAAATCTGAAACGATATACAAATGTACAGTGTATCGGGACGGTACCGCAAAATTATATGAAACGGCGGAGCAGTAAAAATAAGCAGCTTATGCTGATTGATCGGCGTACGGCGACACCGTCTTTTACGGAAGCGATTAATACGCTGTATATCCGTTCTGTAAGGCGGCTGAAAAAAGAACAGCAGAAAGTATTTGTCATCACAAGTGCGGCGGAAGGAGAGGGAAAGTCCACGATTTCTGCCAATCTTGCCCTGAGCTATGCGCTGAAGGGACATAAGGTACTTCTGATCGACGGAGATCTGCGCCATCCTTCCATCGGTTCAAAGTTTGATATGAAAAACATATGGGGGTTTGATTCGATTCTGAGGGGTGAGAGGTCTTTGGAAGACGCGGTCAGTACATATAAAGATAAGACATTGGATATTCTTGCAGGGAGCCGCCCTGTGGAATCGAACAGGATAGCTGCTCTGCTCGGCAGTAAGGATGTGAAAGAGTATCTGGATGCATGGCGGGAACTGTATGATTACATTATCATTGATACACCGCCCTGTGGAATCCTTCAGGATGCAAGTTTTCTGGCATCCTATAGCGATGCCGTTCTCATGGTTATCCGTCAGGATTATCAGTCCGTCAACAGAATTGCGGCAGGTCTGGAGCTTATGGCAGATACGGGAACCTGCATTCTGGGATATGTGATCAACAGCGAAGAGATGACCATCGGAAGTTACGGCTACGGCCGGTATGGTTACGGTAATTATGGATATGGCCGATACGGTAAATATGGCAAATATGGCAAATATGGCTACGGCTATGGCGAAAATAAGTCCAAAAGCGGAAAATCTGAGACAGATGAAGAGGAAGATTGATCGATGTGTGTGGTGTGAACCAGGGCAGAAGCAGGAGTGCGAGCCCGGATGCGGATGATTAAGCAGCGGGCGCGTTGTGAAGCCGGGTGGACTTGGAAGAAAAAAGAGGCGGAGATAGATGGAAAAGTCTGTGTTAAATGAGCGTACAAATATCAAAAAAGTGGATACGCGGGAGTATGTGTCTGTGCTGCGGGAGCTGACCCGGGAGGGAAAAGAAGTCAGTATGATTATTTCAGGAAGCAGTATGTCCCCATTTCTGGTCCACGCGAGAGACAGTATCTGTTTTAAGGCTCCATGGAGGGAGCCGAGGCGTGGGGATATGGTGTTTTTCGAACGTTCTACGGGCCAGTTTGTTATGCATCGGATCCTGCGGAAAACGCCGGAGGGGTATTATATTGTAGGCGATGCCCAGAAAGACGTTGAGGGCCCGGTACAGAGAGAGCAGATTTTTGCCATTATTACAAAAGTGTGTCGGAAAGGAAAATGGCTGAAGCCCAGGGATTTCTGGTGGGAGTTTTTTGAACATGTATGGCTGAGGCTGATTCCCGTGCGGAATATTCTGGTACGGATGTATGGGGGATTCTGCCGTGTGAAAGGTCTTTTGGGGAGAAGGAAAGGATGAAGGAAGACAGTCGTATTTGCAGAGGAAGAGAGAAAAGAACACATAGTGCAACATCAGGGAATAAAGAGATAGATCAAAGAGATGTTAAGCCACAGGCTTGGAGCCTGTGACTTAACATCTCTTTTAAATGGCTTCCATTGCAGTTTTGAAGTGCTCAATGGATGTCGCTTTTGCTGCCAGGGAGAGCCATTTTTTCAATACATCCGGATCTTTTTCAGAAAAAATTACATTTTTTAAATCCTCAGGAACGGGAGAGAGTTCCTCTAACAGATCGCAGATGTCTGTCGCTCTGCCGTTTTGAAAACCGGTCGCATTGCCATCCTGAAAGCCATCCTGAAAGCCGGCCGTTTGTCCGTCCCGGAAGCCATCCTGAAAGCCCTTCTTGAAGCCGTATTCCCGGCTTTTGCTCATCTGCCATTCATAATCCCGGATATTTTTTTCCCTTGTTTCATATTCAAGCCGTTTCTGCTCATCGGCGCTGATCTCTTTTAATTTTTCATATGCTCTGTTCAGATATTCATTTTCCTGTGCCAGCATTTTAAATTCCTCCTCGTTTTCGGCATTGAAGAATTTTGCCCATTTCACCAGTTCGTCTGCCGGGTCGTCATAATCTTTCAGTTTTGGAAATTCCAGCACGTGAATCTCCAACTCATCTGAATACTGACGGCGGCGTCTGTCTTCCCATATATGGAAACGTGAATAAAATTCCGGATCCCCCTCGAATAAGATGAAATCGAGCAGCCCAACATGAATGCATTTTTTGAGATTGTCATAGGGCTCACCTGTGTGCAGCTGATCCGTGAACATTTTGCACAGATAAAACAGTGTCCGTTTTTCCCATTCGGGAAAAGGGGCGACCTGCATTTCCATGTCGATCTGTGTGCCGGACTTCAGTTTGACGCGCACATCCAGAATACCAAACTTGTCCTCCTCATGCTCCTGGCGGAGGATGGTGGGGAGGAGTTCGATATCCTCGATTTCTTCCGGGGAAACGTTCAGTAATGCCGAAATGAATCCAAGCCGGGTAATGCGATCCGCCATCAATTCTTTGAAACAGAAATCGACTTTCGGCTTCATGATAAAGTTACTTTTGCTCATAACGCAGCTCCTTTCTGTTTGACAGGAAATGTGTTATGAATTCTATAAAAATAGTATAGCGGCGCTTTATGAAAAATTCAACAAATTTCCTGCTCATATTAATTGGTTTGTTTTGTTTGAATTTTCTGCTTAAGTCTGCTGACCGACCGGTCATGAAACATGTTAGATGTCTAAGAATTAAGTAGATTGTTCAGATAGGAAAATCATACACGTTTATACGGAAAAAGTCAAGCGTAAAAACGAAAAAGATAAAAAGATTTCGACTTTGAGTATTTTGGGAGGTGACATGCCATTCGGCATCTCATCCCCGGTAAATTTCCATTTATCTGA
>CAZJSI010000097.1:0-6301 GCA_964548675.1 uncultured Eubacterium sp.
AAAAGCGGCAGATTCCCCTTTCCGCCGCATTAAAGCAGTGCGGCATGAGCGAGGCAACCTTTTACCGGCGGCTTAGGGAATACCGGCTGATGAACAAACGACAGAAAGAAAGCGGACTGTCATAAGGTACACCTTTTGATAGCCCGTTAATACTTTGTTAATTATAACCGATGCAATCGGAATTTTCAACAGGTTTCGTGAAAATTGGCACTCCAAAATGTACTTTTTTATGTGTTTTTTTCAATGAGATTCCTGCAAAACCATCATTGTCAAAAGGTGTACCTATTGACAATAGCTATTATAAAAAACATGAAAGTGAGGAGAAACTATGAAAAAAAGAATTATGGCGATTCTGCTGTCGGCTGTTATGCTCCTGTTTCTTGGCAGCACGGCGTTTGCGGAAACCGCCGATATCGGCGACATGCCGGAAACAGAGGTCTGTGAAGAAACAGAAGGCTGTACGCTGGAAGCAGGGCATGAGGGAGACTGTATCCTTGAATCGTCAGATAATGATGAGGAAACATCCGCGGACGAAACCGCTCCCGTGGAGGCGGAGGAACCTGTGGCATATTCTGATGAGGTGGAGGATTCCGTTCCCATGGAGGCGGAGGAACCTGTGGCATATTCTGATGAGGTGGAGGATTCCGTTCCCGTGGAGGCGGAGGAACCTGTGTCGCTGTCTAATGAACCGGAGGATACCGCCGACAGCGACATTGCCAGCGGCATCTGCGGTGACGATCTGACCTGGACGCTGGAGGATGGTGTTCTTACCATCAGCGGCACCGGAATTATAAACATTTATAGCGATAGCACTGGGGGGATAAACTATAACTATGGCGGCCCTTGGAGCAAATTCAGCGACCAGATTACTACTGTTGTCATTGAAGATGGTGCGTCTGATATTGGTGGTTATTCGTTCACTGACTGCACCAACCTGACCAGCGTGGTTATTCCCGACAGTGTGGTCAGCATCGGATATTTTGCGTTCTTCAACTGCAGCAGTCTGACTGACGTCTACTACGGTGGTTCGGAAGAAGACTGGGCAGCGGTTAAGATCAGTTCTGAAAATGACTGCCTGCTCAACGCTGACATTCATTATGCCGAGTCCGAGGACAACACCTGCGGTGATAACCTGACCTGGACGCTGGAGGACGGTGTTCTTACCATCAGCGGCACAGGGGAGATGTATGATTATCTCCATATAGAATCGTCCTGGAATGAGATCTGTGAACAGGTCACCACTGTTGTTCTGGAAGATGGTGTAACATCCATCGGCAGCTACGGATTCTATGGGTTTTCTAAATTGAACAATGTGACGCTTCCTCAAAGTGTTACTTCAATTGGTACATTTGCGTTCTGTGGCTGCACCAGTTTGAACAGCATAACCATTCCTGCGGGCATCACGAATATTAGTTGGTATACGTTCTATGGCTGCACCAGTCTAACCAGCGTGACTATTCCGAATAGTGTGACCTTTATTGGCGATTATACATTTAATGGTTGTGATGCTCTGACCGATGTATACTACGGCGGCACAGAAGCGGAATGGGCTAATATCTATATCAGTGATTTAAATAATGATCCGCTGCTCAACGCCACCATCCATTACAATGCCGGTTCTGAGCCGCTGGAGATTCAGGACGACCTGACTGGCGAGGGCGCTGCGGATAAGATCTACATCCTGGATTCCAATACGGACGTCACCATCCATTGCTCCGGTGCACTGGCATACTTCAAGTATGTTACTGTAGACGGAGAGAAAGTGGCTCCGGACAACTATACTCTGGCGGAGGGTTCTACCCTTTTGACCTTCAAGAGCAGCTATCTGGAGACCCTCGCTCCCGGCGAGCACCTTGTCGCCTTGTATTATCAGGAGGGCATTTATGCCGAGGACAGCATCTCCATCAACCTGACGGTGGTGGATTCCTCTGCGGCTCAGCCCGGTGAAGACAATGAGGGCAGCGCCAATGGCAGTATCATCGACGGGAATGGTCAGGGTGATTCCGCCACAAACGATACAAATTCGACCGGTACAACTGCGGCCAATACAAATGTGACCGGTACAGCTGCAAACGATACAACTGCGATTAGTACAACCACGACCGGTACAACCACAACTCCTCAGACTGGGGACAGCAGCAACATAGCGCTGTGGGTTGTTCTGTTGACGGTATCCGTCGGCGGAATGCTGGCACTGTTCCTGTTTTCCAGAAAGCGGAGTTACTATGACTAGCACGTGAAATAATTATTATCAGGCGGTGCGGGATTTTTGCCTGCACCGCTTTTGCCAACGGAACCGTTGCGGCGAAGTCGCTCAATCAAACGCATCATACCTAGCACTCAAGCGTAAAAACCTGGGTGCTTTTTTTGCGCCCAAACGCCGTATTAAGTATCCTTTAAGTCACCAACCACCATTTCAATTGGCATTTTCATCATGTATGTGATAAACTTTTCACCTATGGTAAATATTTTATCTTACTTTGCATAGTCTGCAGTTCATTTTTGGGAAAAGTTTGTAACAAAAAAGTGATTTTCAGAATATATGGGTAAAAGAGAGGAAGGAGGAAGAGGAGAAGATGGAGATGGATAAAATTTATCGGGAATACAGCGCTTTTGTGTTTAAATATCTGATGTCCCTGTGCCATGATGAACTGACTGCGGAAGAACTGACTCAGGAAACGTTCTGCCGTGCGCTCCGGTCCGTACATCGTTTTGACGGTTCCTGCAAAGTGTCCACATGGCTCTGCCAGATTGCGAAACATATTATGAGAGGATGAGCGGTAATGTCTGGATGGAACACCAGAGTGAGGAAGAACGGCAAAATGATATTGATATTCTGAAATCGCTGCGCCGTATGCGGATGAAATGGATTGCGGCCATTTGCGGAATAGGAGCCGGTATCACGACGGTTATCATTCTGTCCATATGCTGCTTTTATCCGATATCATATGAAAAAGCAAAAGTTCAGGTGAGTATTATAGAACCGGTTTTGGATGAAAATGATTCTCCTGTCCCAGATGAGGACGGAACCCCTCTTTCGGAAATTACCAAAGTGTATTATCTTGACCGCGGAATAAACCGGATAAAGAAAGGTGCGGATGAAGCGGAAGTATTGGAGCTGATCGAAAAATACGGACATCTGCTGTGGGAACGGGGAACATTACAGCAGTAAAATAAGGGTAGTATCCTTCCGGTTTTTTAAGCTTTTTAAGCTGATCCGGGTAAATTCCAGGTTTCCTTTGAGTTATCGGCAGCGGTATGATATAATGACAGCAGACATTATATCATTGCAGATTTGCGTTGAAACTTTCAACGACAAATCGTGCGGATTTCCTCGGGGTATCATGAATGAAATTCATGGTAGAATATAATCTCAGTAGAACGGATGCGGAGGCGTTTATGGTTACTTTAAACAGTGAATATGTCAGTCACAACGGTGAAAATTTATGGGATTTTGAAGTGTTTTCCGACTGCAGGTATGTAAATGCTAATTGCATACATCCTTTAAAACAGAAAGATGTATTTTATTTGATTGAAGCCGCGAAATTGGACGAACATATTCGGGAAGTAATAATATTCGGAAGTGCTGTTCGTTTTGACTGCAATTCTTTCAGTGATCTTGATGTTTTGATCGTACGTGATGATTGTGAATTAAAAATCAACAGTTCCCTGGATGCTGTGAAGAGTGAATTGGATATCATTTTCGATTCTAAATTGGGTGCAAGACTGAAAGAGGAAATAGCTCAAACTGGCGTATGCGTGTATAGGAGGTGAAAAAATGTGTGATATTCGGTATTTTAAATCTGCTTATCATTGTTATGATGTTGCGTCTAATCTTATGCGGTTTTACAAAAGTGATGAAATGTATTTGAATGATGTTGCCTACAATCTTCAGCAATGTGTGGAAAAGGTTTTGAAAGCTTTTCTTGAGTGTAAAGGGGTCACAGTTCCGCAGACACATAATATTCACAAATTAGTATCTATGTCAAAAAACAACGGATCTGTTGTTGTCATAACAGATTGGATTGAGCAGCATCAATATGAAATAGAAACCTGGGAATCAGATACCAGGTATAATTTTGATATATGTATGGAAGTCGACCGCATAAAAACCGGTTTGCAGGAGGTAAAAAAATTTCTTGATGCAAATGATCTGTGTTACACCTTGAATCCGGAGTTATCCGATGAAGTGAAAGAAAAGTTGGCGGGATTGCTTCCAAAGAATCTTGAGATTCGGGATGATTTTGAGTGGAATTGTTATTATAAAATTTTCAAAAAGCGTATTCGTTGATTTCGGGCAATATTTGCCAGGAATAAATCCTGGTATGAAATTCGATTTTTAATGGAAGAATACTATGAAAAATAACGGAATAAAAATATTGGGTGGAGCCGCTGCAGGCTTTGGCATATTTATGACATGCGGGTGGTTCTTTTTTGAGATGACAGTCCACTGTAAGAAGAAAAAGAATCTGAAGAAAAAGAAGTGGTTCGGATTATCCCATGTGAAAGTGAACCACCCGAGATATAAATTTGAAAAAGAGTATGAAGAGGGAAAAGCCTGGTGCAGGGAACAGGACATGCGGGACTGTTATATCAGAAGTGTGGACGGGCTGAGGCTTCATGCGTTTTATCTGCCCGCGGAAAACGCGAAGCGGTTTGTCCTGCTTAGCCATGGTTATAAGGGAAGCGGATTTGGAGATTTTGCAAATACGGCAAGATTTCTGCATGAGAACGGATGTAGTCTGCTGTTTATTGACCAGAGGTGCTGCGGGGACAGCGAGGGTGAGTATATTACCTTCGGGGCGAAAGAGCAGTATGACGTGCAGAGATGGGCATATTATATTGCAAAGAGAAACAAAAACAAACTGCCGATCTATCTCTATGGAGAGTCCATGGGAGCGGCGGCGGCGCTTATGGCATCGGGGCAAAAACTGCCCCGGGAAGTGAAAGGGCTGATTGCAGACTGCGGGTTTCATTCCATGAAAAGTCAGCTTCGGGATATTGCGGCAAACTGGTTTCATCTGAACTGGGTCGAGCTGCTGTTATTCAGAGTGGATCTGTTTTGCAGATTTTTAGCGGGATTTTGCATGGAGGAGGCGGACACGGCGGGAGCTATGAGGACAAATCAAAGGCCGGTCCTGTTTTTCCATGGTATGGAAGATACATATGTGGACCCGAAAAATTCCAGATATAATTATTCTCTGTGCAGGGCGCCAAAGGAACTGGTCGTGGTGCCGGGGGCAAGGCATCTGTGCAGTGCGTATGAGGCTCCGGCATTGTACAGAGAAAAGCTTTTGAATTTTTTCATGAGATATGATTAAAAGAAAATTAAAAAATAACTATAGAGTGCCGGAAACCGCCGTATGGAAAGTTTTTCTGTATGGCGGTTTTTCTTTTATGTCCTAGGAAAGTTCGTCCTATGACATAAAAGCACTTCGTGCGAACGATGCGCACTCGCACGAAAGGAAAT
Organism: uncultured Eubacterium sp.; assembly: GCA_964548675.1. Taxonomy (GTDB): domain Bacteria; phylum Bacillota; class Clostridia; order Lachnospirales; family Lachnospiraceae; genus Eubacterium_I. Next base: position 5,471 of record CAZJSI010000097.1, read on the forward strand.
TATTGCTTTGTAATCGTGCTCGGCGCGGCAAGAAAAGCTGTGCTTTCAAAGTTTTTGACCTCGAAAGTGTGAGAAGCACACTTTTTTGTGTAAAGTTTCGGTCAATTTCGGGCAAACTGTTTGTTAAGTCCCCGAAGGGGTGGAAATCAGGATTGAAATGTGTTAACTTCCAGAAAGAAAAAACAGGAGGTCAGATATGAGACAATATTTTCCTTTAACAGCAGCACAAAAATTACATTATAACTGGATAAAGAAATATAATACACAGCAGGTGTCCGGCGTCAGTGTTGTGGCATCCCTGCAGGCAGAACTGGATTTCGGACTTTTAAAGAAATGCATTCAGCTGGAGTTTGAGCGTTACGGATGTATGAGGATCCGTTTTACAAAACCGGATAAAGAAGGACAGATTAAACAGTATATAGTAAAAAAAGAGACGAGAGATATTCCGCTTACGGATCTGTCAAATATGAACCTGGCCGAAGCGGACAACCTGATGCAGCAGTGGGCGTATGAAACTTTTGACGGAGATAACATCCCGTTGTGCGATGTGACAATGTTGAAACTTCCGGAAGGCTATAACGGATTTTTTATTCATATGGATCACAGATTGATCGATTCCTGCGGCTTGATGGTCATGATCAATGACCTGATGCATCTTTATACCCACTACCGTTTTCAGTCGGATTATCCGGATGACATGGCGGACTTTCAGACGGTATTGGAAAAAGATTTAAAGAGGGCGGGCAATGAGAAACGTTTTGCAAAAGATAAGAAGTTCTGGGATGACCAGTTGGATGCTCTGGGCGAGCCGCTCTATTCTGATATTCAGGG
>CAZJSI010000097.1:6401-9127 GCA_964548675.1 uncultured Eubacterium sp.
CATGACAAATCTTTTACTGTTAGGAATTCGAACCTATCTGTCAAAAGTAAATAACGGTCAGGAAGATATTACGATCCAGAACTTTATTTCGAGACGTTCTACTCATGATGAGTGGACGTCCGGAGGCAGCAGAACGATCATGTTTCCATGCAGGACAGTGATCTCTGCCGATACGGAATTTCTGGCGGCTGCCTATGAAATTCAGAATGTACAAAACAGGATTTACATGCACAGCAATTATGATCCGGAGTTGATTGAGGAAGAAATGAGGAAGCGCTATCACACACCGGAAAATACAGCTTATGAAAGCTGTTATCTCACATATCAGCCGATGCCGGTGAAGCTGGAGAATCCGTTCCTGAGAGAGATTCCGCAGCATTCCAAATGGTTTGCAAACGGCGCCGCCACAAAGAAGATGTATCTGACGGTGTCCCACACGCCGGATGGGGGAATGAATTTCTCCTACCACTATCAGACGGCTCATTTAAAAGAGCACGACATGGAACTTTTATACTATTATATGATGCGCATCCTGTTTAAGGGGATCGCAGAGCCGGATATGAGCCTTGGCGAGATTATGAGACAGGTATAAAAAACAGATGAATGATTATATGGAGGAAAAACGATGACAAAGGAAATGCAGTTTAAAACGATAGTAGCTCAGTATTGTAAAGTAAAGCCGGAAGATATGACAGGCGATATGAAATTCAGAGAAGATCTGGGATTTAGTTCTCTTGATTTTATGGCATTTTTGGGAGAACTGGAGGACACTTTTGATATAGAGCTGGAGGAAGAGGATGCGCTTAAGGTATTCACAATCGGGGAAGCTCTTGAAATGTTGGAAAGATTGTAATTTAAGATGTTAGAAAGACTGTAATTTAAAATTGCGGGAAAGGTGAAAGAGATGTTGATTCGGGATATATTGGAAGAAAGCGAAAATAAGTATTCGGAAATAAAAGCCGTAAAATGGCTGAACAAAAAGGAAATTCTTGAGAGAAGTTACCGCGAGCTGATGGAAAATGCGGCGGCAGTGAGAAAAGGACTGCTGGCAGAGGGCTTTCACGGAAAACACATCGCACTCATTGGAACCAGTTCTGTGGAGTGGATTGAGAGCTATCTTGGTATCATTACAGGAAAAACAGTTGCCGTACCTCTCGATGCAGGACTGCCGGGCGAGGATTTAGTTGACCTGCTCAACCGTTCAGATGCAGAAGCGCTCTTTTTAAGCCCGAAGCATCAGAAATTGCTGGAAGTATTTTTGGCAGAGTGCCCGAAACTGAGAAAAATCTGGCTGCTGCAGGAGAATGAAGCAGAAGTTTCATCGAAAAAGACAGCGACACTGGCTGAATTGATGGCGGCAGGAAAAAACAACGGCGTTGATTCGGACAGACCGGCTCCGGAAGATACTGCTACCATTATTTTCACATCCGGGACAACCGGAAAGAGTAAAGGCGTTATGCTGACACAGAACAATCTGGCAGAGAACGTGAAATCTGTGAATTATACAAAAGAGCCGGGAAGTATACTCCTCAGCGTGCTCCCGATCCACCATGCCTTCTGTCTGGTTATGGACTGGCTCAAAGGATTTTCTCTGGGAACGACGGTATGTATCAACGATTCTCTGCTGCATATGGTTAGAAATATGAGCATTTTCAAACCGGAAATAATGCTGATGGTTCCGATGATGATTGAGACGATTTACAAGAGACTTTCCGTTGCAGATCCGGCTATTCCGAAAAAAGTTCTGGCAGATAACGTTTTTGGCGGAAATCTCAAAATCATATTTACCGGAGGAGCTCATCTTGACCCTTATTATATTGAAAAATTTGCGGAATACGGAGTGGATGTCCTGGAAGGGTACGGCATGTCAGAGTGTTCCCCGGTTATCAGCAGCAATACGCCGGATGACCACAAGGCGGGCTCCATCGGAAGACCGCTTTCCAATGTTGAGATTGCATTTGATAACGGAGAGATTCTGGTGAAGGGCAGCAGTGTGATGAAGGGATATTACAAAATGCCGGAAGAGACGGCGGAAACGCTGCGGGACGGCTGGCTTCACACGGGAGATAAGGGCTATTTGGATGAAGACGGATTCCTGTTTATTAACGGACGTGTGAAGAATCTGATCATTCTTTCTAACGGGGAAAATATTTCGCCTGAGGAAATTGAAAATAAATTGGCGCTTAATGCATTGGTAGGCGAGGTGATCGTGACGGGCGAGGACAATGGGCTGACCGCAAGAATTTACCCGGATCAGGATGTCGTTGCCGCAAAGGGGCTGGATGAAGAGGCGGTGCGCGCAGGACTTCAGGCATTTCTGGATCAGTACAATAGAGTACAGCCCACGTATCGTCAGATTACAGGACTGGTTGTGAGAAAAAATCCGTTTATCAGAAGTGCAACAAAGAAGATAAAGCGGCAGGAGGCCATGATCGACGAGGCTGTGCTCCCTATGTCATAAAAGGGAGCATGCCTGCTATAAAAGCCTGTGTCAGAATATCGGCAACCGTTTCTGCGGAAGTTTCAAAATTATCCCTGGACCATTTGTGGAGCACACCGACCGTGCTTCCAATGGTACAGGCGATCATATAGGAAAATTCCTCTTTGCTGTGACTGGAAGGCGTGGTATTCTGCATTACTTCTTTCACATACTGGTGGAACATGGTCATGACCTTCTCAAAAAAAGCATCCCCTTCCGGATTCCGGAGAAGTTCGGCCAAAAACGG
>CAZJSI010000097.1:9227-11214 GCA_964548675.1 uncultured Eubacterium sp.
TACTGTAATCTTATCTAATTCTTTTTCTTTCAGGAGTAAGAAAAATGCATCGTAGATGGCTTCGTCGGCTACGTGATATCTTTCGTCCTGTATTTCATTGTTCATAGCGTCCTCCTTGCTGCTACAATATATTTATGGTTGATATACCTAACAGCCAGTTAGGCTATTACCCATCTTGTTGCTTAAGCTATATAGAAGTAACTATATATTCACATTCATAAGTCTATTGTAACACAGATTGGAGGAAATATGAAATTTTTATCAGAATTTATCTTTGCCAGGAAGAAAGCCTGACGTCATTGATGATGACATAAGGAATTTCATCCTGTTCGATCATATCCAGTAAATCCTGCTTTTTCACGGAAGCCCTTACCCCGATTGCCGTAATACCGTTCTTTTCTGCATCCTCATAACGGTCCTGAAGATGAGGAATTGTCATAGTCGTATTATAACAGGAAGTGAGCAAACCCATAAAATCTTTGTGGTCCAGGAGCAGTTTCAATCTGGATAAATATGCTTGCTGCAGGTCATCTGCGGTAAAATCGGCGCCGAGAAACAGGTTCGGATAATTCTCTTTGGTTTCTTCTGTCAGGTTATATCCGGCAGCGTTATATAGAGCAATGCCATCCGGAGTAGAACCGTTCATGTTGATGGCAAGCCAGTGGAAAACAGAACCGCTGTATCGGTCCATAAAAGCGATGGCATCCTCCAGAGAGAGGGATTCACCGAAACTGATCGATACATTCAATCTGCAGGAATCCGGAAGTTCTTCGATTTCATTGATCATTTCCTGCGAAACGGATGTCATTTCAAAATCGAAATGTCCGAAACCGTCATTCAACTCATCTTCGTCAAAAAATTCATTTGCCCAGATAGTCAGCACATGATTTTCTGTGGATTCTATATTTAAGCTTGACCGGTCTATATGAAAGGTAACATTATTGTATCCGTCAACCGTCAGGGGCTCAAAAAAGGACTGGATCTTGACGCCGACGTCATAGGAGCCGAAACCGTTTGCCGTACATTTTTCCATTACCGGGACATAAATGATATCGGAATAATATAGTCCCAGAAATGTCTCCATCAATATATGAAAATCATAATATTCACCGTCCTCCTGTATGGCAGGGCTTGTTTTTTTCGGATTATAGCAGCTTACGTTAAGGAGAGCGGATAATCCGAATGCCCCTCCCGTAAACAGAAGAGCAGCGACTGCCAGAACAATGACAATCCGCGTGTAAATCTGTTTTCGGATTCCTTTTTTGATCTTTTCCTGAATTTTTCTGTCACTTTCTATATTTTCGTCGTTCGGCTGCAGTAAGCGTTCTAAATCTTTCTCATTCATGACATATCCTCCTTTTCGCATAATCGGATCAGTTTCTTTTTGACGCGGTGCTTGATGACGCGGACATTTTCAATGCGGATTCCCATGATCCCGGCAATCGTGTGGTCATCCAGTTCTTTTTGAATCGACAGGAGGATCAGTTCACGCTCTCTGTCCGGCAATTGGTAAATCTGCGTATATAGCCATCGCCTTTCTTCCTCTTTGATATAGTCCCTGAGGACGTCGGCAGGGTCCTCGATCCATTCCATGTGTATTTCTGCGCCGTCGATCATTTTTTTCTTCTTTTTATACAGATTGTAGAAGTCATTTTTTAAAACGGTGTAGATCCATGCTTTCAAATTTCCACTATCGAAACTTAAGAGAGCTTTTACAAAAGCATCAGCAACCAGATCTTCGGCGTCTTCTCTGTTGTGAGTGAGGGAAAATGCGTACAAAAATAACGGACCGTAGTATGCCTGATAGATCAATTCCAGATCTTTATTGTTCATAATCTTCCCCCCTCTCATTTTTATAACAATCCTACCACAAATAAATTACAATTAAAATTTGAAAATATATTCACGATTTTCAGAATGAAAAAGATGTGTTACAATTCATTAGGAAAGTATCAGATTCAGAGCAGACAAAAAGAGCAGTTCTGAT
>CAZJSI010000098.1:0-11138 GCA_964548675.1 uncultured Eubacterium sp.
AAAAAAGAGTAAGCAATCCGCTTACTCTAGTATGTGAAGTATATTCTGTTTTATTCCTGTTCCCGGATAATCTTCTTTACCGCCTCCGCCTGATTCTCCAAATGGTCTCTCGTATATGCGGAAGCCTTTTCCGGATCCTTTGCTTTCAAAGCCTCATACAGATGCTGATGTTCCTCCATCAGTCTCGGATAAACCGTTCGATCCTTCAAATATTCTACACGGTAACGGTACATCTGCTCCCGAAGATTGTTCAGCAGCCCTATTAATTTGGGATTGTTCGATGCTTTGTAGAGTATCTCATGGAAATTGACATCTGCTTTGGCAATCTCAGCCACGTTATCTGTCTTTGTCTTTTCTTCAAACTGCTCCAATGCCACATGCAGATCCTGTAATTCCGATGGAGTGATATTCTGACAGGACAAGCGAACCGCCAGATCCTCAAGAGAGCATCGGATCTGAAGCACATCCTCCATATCCTTCTCGGTCATCTTCGCCACTTCAGCGCCTTTGCGGGGAATCGTCACAGCCAATCCCTCCTGCTCTAGCATACGAATTGCTTCACGGATAGGGGTACGGCTGACACCGAGCTTTGCTGCAAGCTGCAACTCCATCAGACGTTCTCCGGGTTTTAAATCACCCTTTAAAATAGCTGCCCGCAGGGTTTGAAATACAACATCCCTCAACGGCAAATATGCATCCATACGAAGTTCCAAATTATCTGTCACTGCCTGTTCCCCCCTTCTCTATCGTCTGTTATTATGAATATCCGATGTATATACATTTTTTGCAAGACCTGACTGTTTCAGCGCATCGTACGCCTTTCGGATTTCTTTTTCGTTTGCATACAGTCCAAATACCGTTGGACCGCTGCCGCTCATCATGGCATTCAGCGCCCCGTTTTCTTTCATCAGCTTCTTAATCTCCCGGATAACAGGAAACTCTTTGATCGTCACTGTCTCAAGAATATTCCCCATATTCTCGGCCACTCCCCGGAGATTCTTCTTTTTAATATTTTCCACAATCCTGTCGATATCCGGATGCTCCGTGTTTCCTGTCAGCCGAAGCTGCTCATATACATGCTTTGTAGAGACAGAAACACCTGGTTTCGCAATAAGGATCGGGCATTTCGGCATCGGCGGCAGAGCCGTCAGCTTTTCTCCGATCCCCTCTGCCAGCGCAGTCCCTCTCATAATACAAAACGGCACGTCCGCTCCGATCTTCAGGCCAAGCTCCATCAGCCTGCTCTGCTTTACTCCCAGATTAAAAATCCGGTTCATCCCGACTATAACGGCTGCTGCATCCGAGCTTCCGCCCGCCATCCCTGCTGCCACCGGGATAAATTTCTGAAGTGTGATACGCACACCTTCCTTTATTTTGAACTCTGTCTTCATTAATTTTGCTGCTTTATATACAAGATTATTCTCATCTATTGGCAAGTAAAACAGATTTGTCTCCACATGTATCTGCGGAGATCTCGTCTTTTTTATTTCCACACGATCATACAGGTGAATCGTCTGCATGATCATACGTACTTCATGATAACCGTCCTCCCGCTGACCAAGGACATCCAAGCCCAAATTAATCTTTGCCAATGCTTTTAAACTGATCTCGTCCATAATTTTTGTCCCTCATTATTAATAAGATAATCTCAGAAAAAATGTATTATGTATACACCTTATGTATTATTTTAAATACAATTTCCCTTTCTGTCAATATGGAAAAAGATTTTTGCTTGGCATATGGAAAAAGATTTTGCCCGACATATGGATCCTTTCACATGATCCGCGCTTATTTCGCCGCTTTACTGTCAGTCTTGCTCTGGAACTTTTCATTGTTTACAACAAAACGCTCATGTGTACCTTCACCGATCAGTCCAGCCTCATCATAAGCTTTCACCGTAAACACCAGACGGCGTCCGTCCACTTCGATCAGCTCGCTCTCACAGCGTACCGTCATTCCAATGGGCGTTGCGGATACATGCTTGATATTAACCTCTGTGCCAACGGATCCCCATCCCTCATCCAGATACGGGATGATACTGTCGCATGCTGTTTTCTCCATCAATGCCAGCATACACGGTGTCGCAAAAACCTTCAGCACACCGCTTCCTACTGCTGTGGCTGTATTTTCATAAACGACCTCTACCTTCTGTTCACCTTTGATTCCTGCTTCTAACATGATAATTCCTCCCTGTATTTAAAACTATCCTCAAATCTGCCAAATACGCTTCAGTCCTTATTATAATCAAATCTTTCCGTTTCTACAATATTTTTTATCACCATATAGAAAAGTAAAAACATTCCTAATAGCATGAAAAGAACCGAAGATTTCTCTTCGGTTCTTTTCATGTTGATGTATAACTAACTAAGGGGATTAGATAGTTGTCCGTTTTTATACCTCAAAAATCATATCGCCATAGGACGGCATCGGCCACATTGTCTTGTCAACAATAATCTCCAGTTTGTCGATCGGCGTACGAAGCTCTGTCATAGCAGCTTTTACTTCATCTCTGTAGTATTCAGCCTGCGCTTTTCCTTCTTCCATTGCAAGCGCCTTGTCAGTAACCGCTTCCAGTTTTGCAAGAGCAACCTTTGCCTCGGACAGAAGAGCGGAGCTCTCTGTAAGCAGCTCTGTCTGAACACTGATATCACAGTCGCATGCTGCCTTTACAGCGTTGATGGAGTTTGCAAGAGAAGTTATGTACTTGATTACCGCCGGAATCAGTGTCTTGCTTGAGATGTTGATCATTGCTCTTGCTTCGATATTGATCTCCTTTGCATAGTTTTCATACAATACTTCCGCACGGGATCTCAGCTCTGCCTCGGTAAATACATTAAATTTCTCAAACAGATCGATCGCTTTGTCCGTAGTGAGGGCCGCAATCGCATCCACCATGGATGGAATATTCGGCAGGCCTCTCTTTTTAGCTTCCTTCACCCAATCCTCTGAATATCCGTCGCCATTGAAGATGATTCTCTGATGCTCGGTTGCCTGTTTTTTGATCAGGTCATGCAATGCCTTCTCGAAGTTATCCGCCGACTCCAGCACATCGCAAGCCTCTTTGAATGCCTCCGCAACGATCGTATTTAATACTACGTTCGGCTGTGAAATAGAATCCTGGGAACCAACCATACGGAACTCGAATTTATTTCCGGTAAAGGCAAAGGGTGATGTTCTGTTTCGATCCGTCGCATCCTTCATGAAATCCGGAAGAGAATCTACGCCGGTTTTTAACACTTCACCTTCCAGAGAGTGTGTCGCCGTACCGTTATTGACTAGCTGATTGATCACATCATCCAACTGATTGCCGAGGAACATGGATACAATTGCAGGCGGCGCTTCATTTGCTCCCAGTCTGTGGTCATTCCCAACATCAGACGCGGACTCACGAAGCAGATCCGCATGTCTGTCAATTGCCTTCATAATACAGGTCAGCACAAGCAGGAACTGAAGATTTTCATGGGGTGTATCACCCGGATCCAACAGGTTAATGCCGTCATCTGTTGTAATTGACCAGTTGTTGTGTTTACCGGAACCATTCACGCCGTCAAATGGTTTCTCATGAAGCAGGCACTGAAGACCATGCTCGTTTGCTGTCTTTTTCAAAATCTCCATAACCAGATGATTGTGATCTACAGCCATATTACAGGTCTCATAAATCGGAGCGATTTCATGCTGTGCCGGCGCCACTTCATTATGCTGCGTCTTAGCCGGAACACCGAGTTTCCACAATTCCTTATTTACATCCTTCATAAATGCCGCGATACGGGGGCGGATGCTTCCGAAATAGTGGTCGTCCATTTCCTGTCCTTTCGCCGGCATTGTTCCAAATAAGGTACGTCCGGTATAGATCAGGTCTTTTCTCTTTAAATATTTTTCTTTATCAATAAGAAAGTACTCCTGCTCCGGTCCAACGGACGGAGTCACTTTTCTGGACGTCGTGTTCCCAAATAATCTCAACAGACGCAGAGACTGCTCATTGATCGCCTGCATGGAACGAAGAAGCGGCGTTTTCTGATCCAGCGCCTCTCCTGTATAAGAACAGAATGCTGTCGGAATACAAAGCGTAGCGCCCGCCGCATCATGTCTGACGAATGCATAGGACGTGCAATCCCATGCTGTATATCCTCTGGCCTCACACGTAGCGCGAAGTCCGCCGGACGGGAAAGAAGACGCATCCGGTTCCCCTTTGATCAATTCTTTTCCGGAAAAACTCATCAATACTTTGCCCTGTTCATCCGGAGCGGTAATAAATGAATCATGTTTTTCCGCAGTCACACCTGTCAGCGGCTGGAACCAGTGAGTATAGTGAGTCGCTCCCTGTTCAATTGCCCATTCTTTCATCTCATGCGCAATTGTATCCGCAGTTTCAAGATCCAGCTCTGTACCATCTTTGATGGCCTCATGAAGTTTCTGATATACTTTCTTTGGCAAACGTTTTTTCATAACTGTATCATTAAATACGTTTTCTCCAAAGATTTCTGATACGTTGTAATACTCACTCATCTTCCCTTTTTCCTCTCTTTTCTTTTTCTACATATCCCCTGTAGCGTTGATACTATAACATAAATAAGTGAAGTGTAATTTCATAAAATTATCTATGATAAGAAAAAGGGCATTCCAACTGTCTGGAACGCCCTTGTTCATCACTGACTTATGTCATGCAACTAACATAGTACATTTTTTCATAAATTGCAAGGGTTTTTAAAAAATTTGCCCTTTTCCACAATAAATCCCATGAATAGCGAATAATTTTGTTAATTATTAAGAATCATGTTTCGCAACTCTGCGGAATCTACTGTCGAACCATCATTAGCCGCATCCCGGAAACTCTCATGCCTTGTCAATAGAACCGAAAATTTCCATTTTTTCTTTTACTTTTGCTTTGATTGCTTCAAAACCGGGAGCAAGTACTTTTCTCGGATCGAATCCTTTGCCTACCAGATCTTTGCCCTCTTCGATATATTTTCTGGTGGCTTCGGCAAATACAATCTGGCACTCTGTGTTGACGTTGATCTTAGCGACACCGAGGGAAATTGCCTTCTTGATCATATCATCCGGAATGCCTGTACCTCCATGAAGAACTAACGGCATATCGCCCGTAAGCTGCTGGATCGCATCCAGAGTCTCAAAGCTTAATCCTGCCCAGTTTTCCGGATATTTCCCATGAATATTGCCGATGCCCGCTGCAAGCATGCTCACACCAAGGTCTGCAATCGCCTTACATTCCTGAGGATCCGCGCATTCTCCCATTCCGATAACGCCGTCTTCCTCGCCGCCGATCGCTCCAACCTCCGCTTCCAGAGATAATCCTTTCTCGTTACATACAGCTACCAGCTCTTTTGTCTTTTCAACATTCTCCTCGATCGGATAGTGAGAACCGTCGAACATAACAGATGAGAAACCTGCCTCGATACATTTGTAACATGCTTCATAGCTGCCGTGATCCAGATGTAATGCAACCGGAACAGTAATATTTAATCCCTCTAACATACCGTTTACCATTCCAACAACTGTCTTGTAGCCGCCCATGTATTTTCCGGCGCCTTCGGATACGCCTAAGATAACCGGAGAATTGTTTTCCTGTGCGGTCTGAAGAATAGCCTTTGTCCACTCCAGATTGTTGATGTTGAACTGACCAACCGCATAATGGCCGGCTTTTGCTTTGTCAAGCATTTCTTTTGCTGAAACTAACATAATGAGATCCTCCATTTGAAATTGTTATTTTAATTAAATTGTTAATATAATAACATTATAACCTCTTTTGCCCGAAAAATAAAGTACTATTTACTTATATCATAAAAGTAATTCTTCTGCAATGATTGATAATTTCCACCTCTTTATGCTCTCCGCCAAACTCTCCATCCAACGTCCACGGCACATAATCTTCACAGTGCATTTTTATCTGGTCTGTTTTATACGTATAAATGTACGGCGTCTCGATCGGCTTCGGCATCATCAGATTCGCGAGAATTTCATTGAGCTGCATAGGGTTCTGGGGCATCCTGATCAAAGTCACCTCGAATTCACCGTCATCCAGTTTTACATTTTTTCCGGTCATATTTTTCATTCCGCCCACGGAGGTAGAATTTGTCACCATCCCATAGACAAATTCATCCTTTATGATCTCCCCGTTTACCTCCACTTCCAGGTAATAAGAGGGAATATCATACAGGCGCTTTGCGCTCTCCAGTATATAGGCAACATGCCCGAATATATTTTTCAGTTTCTGGTTCGTCATGTAGGACACGTCGGTAAACAGCCCGAAAGCTGCAATATACACAAAATAATCTTTATTAAATTCTCCCACATCACACGGAAACGGCGTTCCATTTACGGCGGTCTCCGCTGCCTTCAGCATATTGCGGGGAATTCCCAGTGAATGGGCGAAATCATTCGTGCTGCCCGCCGGGATATATCCCACCGGAACGATGGCGTCACAGTTCATCATGCCTGTCACTACCTCATCCAGCGTTCCGTCCCCTCCGCTGCACACGATCATATCATATTCATCCGCCACCTCCGGAATTTTATGAAGCGCATCCTCCGGCTTCTGAGTCGGATAAATCGTCACCTCATACCCGGCCTTCACAAACGTATCCACAATTGTCAATAACTGGTTTCGAATCTGCCCCTTACCTGATCTCGGATTAAATATAAATACTAATCTTTTTTTATCCATTTCTATTTCTCCTGATTCGATTTCAACTCCCGTGCAATTTCTCCCAACTTCCTCAACCGGTGGTTGACGCCGGATTTCCCCACAGGCGGATTCAGGTATGTCCCGAGTTCCTGCAGGGACACCTCCGGATGCTCCAGACGAACCTGCGCCATCTCCCGCAGAGCAGGCGGCAGCTGTTCCAGTCCGAGACGTCCTTCTATATAATGGATGTCCTCCAACTGTCTGGCTGCCGCCCGGACCAGTTTATTAATATTTGCAGAATCGCAGTTATACTGGCGGTTGGCACAGTTTCTCATATCCTTGATGATGCGTATATTTTCCAGTTCCATCAGGGATTGGTGAGCTTCCATGACATTCAGGATATCCACAATTTCCGTGCTGTCCTTTAAATAGACAATATATTTACTTTTGCGCATCACAACTTTGGCATGGATCTGAAATGTCTCTATCACCCGCCTCAGTTCATCCGCCTGTCCTCCATTCTGGCATACGATCTCAAAATGATAGGATTTTCCCGGATCGCTCATGGAACCTGCCGCAAGAAAGGCTCCTCTGATAAATGCCCTGCGGCAGCAGCTGCGCGCCAATAGCTGCCTGCCGAAATCAGGACTGCCCCAACAGGCTGTCCTGGCAATGACCATTCTCACTTTTTCCTCATATTGTCTTCCGGTCTCCTGCTCAAATTTTCTCGCCTCCTGCTCGGATAACAGAATAGAATATTGATTATTTTTCCCGGCGGAACGTTTTCGGATATTCAGATCCACCTGAATATCAAACACTCTTTTTATCAGCCTCAGATATTTTTTCGCCAGACTGACATTCTCCGTCTCCACCAGAATAGATTCTCTGCCCCTTTCATCACAAATCCTGCCCGCAAAAAGAATGATCGCTGCCGTCTCCGCCAACAGGCAATGCTGTCCGTCCGGTATCTGACGGGCAAGCTCATCTTTGACATCTCCTGAAAATGACATAATACCCCTCCGCTTTTTCCCGGGGAATTCTGCTATTTTCCCCGTTTTGCGTCTTTATCAAGATCACGGTGTTCCACCCGAAGCCCATATTTTTGATTTTCCTGCAGTCTCCGGTAAATGGCATTCGCCAGTGTAACGGAGCGGTGCTTTCCCCCGGTACAGCCAATGCCGACTACCAGACGGTTTTTTCCCTCTTTGATATAATTCGGGATCAGAAACCGGATCATATCCTCCAGTTTATTCAGAAACTGATTCGCCTCCGGACTTTTCATGACAAATTCCTGTATTTCCCGGTCATTTCCGGTTTTTGGCCTCAACTCCTCCAGGTAATAGGGATTCGGCAGAAAACGGACGTCAAACACCAGATCGGCATCTGACGGAATTCCATATTTAAATCCAAAGGACAGGATCGTCAGAAAAATATTGTCATATTCCTGCTTCATCAGGAAGATATCACCCAATGCCGCATTCAATTCCCTTGTCAGGAGCTGGCTTGTGTCAATGATATAATCCGCCATCTGACGCAGGGCTTTCACCTGCTTACGCTCACGCTCGATCCCCTTCTCAATGCGGTCCTGTCCTGCCAGAGGATGGGACCTGCGGGTTTCTTTATAACGTTTCAGCAAAACCGAATCAGATGCATCCATAAACAGGATCTGGATATTCATTCCTTCCAGCCGCAGACGTTTTACAAGTTCTCCCAGCTGCTGCAGGGCGTCTCCGTTTCGAATATCCATACCGAGGGCAATCTGTTCATAGCGTTTGTCTCCCGAATCCGCCAGCTCTATAAATTTCTCCAACAACGGGATTGGAAAATTATCCACGCAGAAATATCCGATATCCTCCATAATCCTGAGCGCCGTTGACTTTCCGGCGCCCGACATTCCGGTTATGATCACATATTTCATCGTATTCCGCCTCCTGCTCTGTCCTGTTTTTAATGATCGCCGCCGCCCGGAACTCCCTCAAAATTTCCTACGAATTTCACTTCCGGCTCCAGTTTTACGCTAAATTTATCATATACGATCTGTTGTACCTGCTCCATCAGGCTGCGGATATCTGCAGCCGATGCATTGTCTCTGTTGATGACGAATCCGCAGTGCTTTTCCGACACCTGCGCACCGCCCACCTGAAATCCTCTCAGACCGGAATCCTCGATCAGTTTTCCCGCGAAATAGCCTTCCGGGCGCTTAAAGGTACTCCCCGCGCTGGGATATTCCAAAGGCTGTTTGGATACACGCTTTTCTTTCAACTCCTGCATGCGGGCACAGATCTCTTCCCTGTCTCCCTCTTTCAGGACAAGCTTTGCACCGAGTACCAGGTATCCTTTCCCGGGTATGATACTGTGCCGATAGGAGAGTTCCAGTTCCTGCAACGGCAAATACAGTATCTCTCCTTCTTTCGTCAGCACCGTCACCTCCTGCAGCACATCTTTCATCTCGCCGCCATAGGCTCCCGCATTCATGACAACCGCCCCGCCAAGGCTTCCGGGAATACCGGAGGCAAACTCAAAGCCTGCCAGTCCTGCCGCCGCCGCCCTGGATGCAATTGCAGAGAGCAGCGCTCCGGCCTGGGCCGTCACTGTCGTTCCCTCAATGCGAATCTCCGACATGCGTTTGCCAATTTCGATCACTACACCCTGAACGCCTCCGTCTCCGGCCAGAAGATTACTTCCATTGCCGATAATAAGGCAGGGTACCCGATTCTCTCCACAGTATTTTATGATTTCAGGCAGTTCCTCTGCGCTCGGACTCACCAGAAGCTCCGCCGGGCCGCCTGTCCGAAAGGTTGTGTGCCGGCTCATAGGTTCCTGCTTCAGCACATGATCGGCACCGGAAATCCTGCACAGTGCCTCATAGATCTCTTCTTTCATACAATTCTCCATCTATGCATTTTTCAAAAAAGCCACATACCCGCATTTCGCTTCATACAGATCCGCTTTGCTGATGATCTCCCACGGCGCATGCATATTCAGCACGGCAACGCCGCTGTCGATCACCTGCATGTTGTAATTTCCGAGAATATAGGCAATCGTTCCGCCGCCGCCCTGATCTACTTTTCCCAGCTCGGCGGTCTGGAAATATACATCACTCTCATCCATAATGCTGCGAACCTGAGCTACATACTCGGCGCTGGCGTCATTGGAACCGGATTTTCCTCTTGATCCGGTATATTTGTTAAATACCAGCCCTCTTCCAAAATATGCTGCGTTTTTCTTTTCCATGACACCAGGATAATTCGGATCAAACGCCGCACTGACATCGGAGGAAAGTGCCTTTGAATTTTGAAGCGCCCTGCGCAGTTTTAATTCACTGTAATCTCCGCACGCATTCATCACTTCTGCGGCAATATTTTCAAAGAAACGGGACTCCATTCCGGTAGCGCCCACGCTGCCGATCTCCTCCTTGTCCACCAGAAGGCAGACACTGGTGCGTTCCGGGACATCCATCTCCAACATTGCGGCAAAGGAAGGGTATGCGCAGACACGGTCATCATGTCCGTATCCCATGATCATGCTTCGATCCAACCCATAATCCCGGGCCGGTCCTGCCGGAACGACCTCAATCTCCGCGGAGAGAAAATCCTCCTCCTCGATATCGTACCGTTCTTTCAGTATATTTAAAATATTTGTCTGTACTCTCTTTTTCTCTTTTTTCGTCTCTTCATCATCGGATTCCTCCGCCTTCAACGGCATACTTCCGATGAGTACGTCAAGGGCTTCTCCCTCGATCACTTTAGCCGCCTTCTTCTCGAGCTGATCGGCTGAGAGATGGATCAGAAGATCGCTGACACCGAATACCGGATCTTCCGGTTTCTCGCCAATATTGATCTCAACTACCGTTCCGTCCTTTTTTGCCACGACGCCATGCAGAGCCAGAGGCAGAGTCACCCACTGATATTTCTTCACTCCGCCATAATAGTGGGTATCCAGGAGCACCAGTCCGGTATCCTCGTACAGCGGATTTTGTTTCAGGTCAAGGCGCGGGGAATCAATATGGGCGCCAAGAATATTCATTCCCGCCTCCATCGGCTGACTGCCGATCACAAAAAGCGCCATACTTTTTCCTTTATTATCTGCAAAAACACGATCGCCGGGATTTAATTTGATACCCTTGTCCAGAACTTCCTCCATGTCCAGGAAGCCCGCTTCCTTTGCCCGCTCTTTCAGCCCGGTCACACATTCCCGCTCTGTCTTGCACTCAGAAAGAAATTTTTTATATTCCTCCCCGAATGAAAATACCTGCTCTCTCTGTTCATCACCATATTTTTCCCATGCATTCGCTCTTTCCATATGTCTTGTCTCCTTCCTTTTCATTCAAAAGCGCGGATAACAGTTTAAGCGTTCCGTTCCGCATCCGATATTTAAAATCTGTTTCCATTCGAAAGATTTTCCTGAACTCTGCGGTACAGTTCCTGCGCCGCATTGTATCCCATCTTTTTCTGTCTGTGATTTACGGCTGCCGCCTCACAGATAACAGCCAGAT
>CAZJSI010000099.1:0-5145 GCA_964548675.1 uncultured Eubacterium sp.
TCTGATATACGCTCCGCGAGGATGCGCAGGGATTCGGATATGTATTATGTCAGCGAAAGCTGACCCGAATCCCGCGCCAAGACTCGCGAGCGAGTCTTGAAATAAAAAAGGTGGAATGATGAATGGAATTTAATACAAAATTACTGCATGGAAAAGCGGTGGAAAGTTATGCGCAGGGAGCGACATTGCCGCCGATCAGCCAGGTCAGCGCTTTCACCTATGAAACTGCGGAGCAGTTGGAAAAGGTGTGTAATAACCGCGCTCCGGGATATGCCTATACACGCATCGGCAATCCTACTGTGGATGTTTTTGAAAAAAGGATCTGTGAATTGGAGGGCGGTATCGGAGCCGTCGGCTGCGCATCCGGAATGTCGGCCGTAACGCTGGCTCTTCTTAATATATTGAATGCCGGGGACGAAGTGATCGCCGGAAGCGGATTGTTTGGAGGAACGATCGATCTGTTTGGCGATCTGGAAGCTTTTGGCATCCATACGAAATATGTGGATCACATTGCTGTGGATACGATCGAACCGCTGATCACGGAAAAAACAAAAGTCGTATTTGGGGAGGTCATCGGCAATCCGGGACTGAATGTGGTAGATATTCGGGCGGTTGCGGATTTCGTGCATGAAAAAGGGATCCCCTTTTTCGTGGATAACACAACGGCAACGCCGTTTTTGGTAAGACCCATTGAATTAGGAGCGGATGTAGTCATACATTCTTCTTCCAAGTACATCAACGGCGGAGGAAATTCGATCAGCGGCGTGATCATTGACGGCGGCAGTTTCAGATGGGATCCGGAGCGCTATCCGGGTTTTGCGGAATATAAAAAATATGGAAAATTCGCTTATATTTTTAAACTGAGAAATGGTATCTGGAGAAATATGGGCGGCTGCATGGCCCCGATGAATGCTTTTTTAAATATTGTGGGAATGGAGACAATGGGACTTCGTCTGGAGAGAATATTCAAAAATGCATCTCTGCTGGCGATACATTTAAGCGAGCTGGATGGAATCTCCGTGAATTATCCGCTGCTGCCGGGCAATCCTTATAAGGAATTGTGCGACAGGCAGTTTGGCGGACAGGGCGGTGCGATCCTGACGATCCGCGCCGGTTCCAAAGAGAGGGCCTTTAAGCTGATGAACGCTTTAAAATATGCGGCAAAAGCGACAAATATCGGAGATATCCGTACTCTGGTCATTCATCCGGCTTCCACGATTTATGTACACAGTACGGAAGAACAAAAAAAGGCCGCGGGAGTGTTTGATGATACGATCCGTGTCAGCGTCGGAATAGAGGACATCAATGATCTGATGGAAGACTTCTCCTCGGCGGCGAGCGGGATTGACTAACTTTAAAAATAATACTATAATACCTAGAATAATCATGGGAATAATAGGAAAAATGATCGTATTATAGTTCTGACTGGAAGAAAGTATTGCGGGGAAGTGCAGATTCATGAGCTTTAATTATGAAAATATAATGGTAAGAGAGCATATGCTTGAGGGAGGCTTTGGATTGGAGAAGGAGAGCCTACGGGTGGATCCGGGCGGATATCTGTCCCACACGAAACACCCCTTTGGTCCGGATCCAAATATAGAGAGGGATTTCTGCGAGAATCAGACGGAGCTGATCACGAAAGTCTGCGGGAGTGTGGATGAGGTGTGGGATCAGCTTGCCGGGCTTCACCAAAAAACGGTAAATACATTGAATCATCTGGAAACGGGGAGAGAGTATTTATGGCCTTTCTCCAATCCGCCATATGTGAAGGGGGAAGCGGATATTCCCATTGCAAGTTATAAGGGAAAATTAAAGGGAAAAGAGGAATACCGGGAGTATCTGGCCGGGAAATACGGAAAGAAAAAGATGCTTTTTTCCGGCATTCATTTCAATTTTCCTTTTTCGGAAATGTTTTTGAGGGCGGATTTTGCCGAAAGCGGCCTGGAATCCTATCGGGATTACAAGAACGATATTTATCTGGAACTGGCGAAAAAAGTTACCCGGTACAGCTGGCTGATCGTATATCTGATGGCAGCCAGTCCGATCATGGATGGTTCTTTTTTCAGGGACGATGCATTGGGAAAGGACTATTTTTCGCAGTATTCGTCTGCCAGATGCAGTGAGATCGGGTATTGGAATGATTTTATTCCGACTTTAAATTATGATTCCCTGGAAGCGTATGTGGATAGTATACAGGAATATGTGGACTGCGGACAGTTGAAGGTGGCTGGTGAACTTTATTATCCGGTTCGCCTGAAACCGGCGGGAGAAAACACGTTGGAAAATCTGAAAAGAAACGGGGTCAATCATATTGAACTGCGCATGCTTGACCTGAACCCGTTTTCGCCCATTGGAATATTTAAGGAGGACATAAAATTCCTGCATCTGTTTATTTTGTATCTGATGTCTCTGGAAAATACACAGTTTGTGTTGTTTGAACAGATCATGGCCATTAAAAATGAAAAGAGGGCTGCCGGATATGACGAGAAAGATATCCGGATCGAGATGGGCTGGCGGGAATCCGCGATGATCCGGGAGGCGGCAATGGAAATCCTGTCTGATATGGAAGCTTTTTTTGCGGATTTCGGACAGGAATGTATCACAAAAACCCTGGAATACCAGAAAGAAAAGCTGACGGTCCCGGGTGGTCGTTATGCGGTCCGCGTCAAACGAAGATTCCGGCATGATTATGTGAAGAAAGGACTGGAACTGGCAAAGTCCTACGCTGACAAAATAGAAATTATATATGGAGGAAAACAATGAGAGAGCATACATTCGGGCCTGAGTATGGTTTCCAGACGAGGGCTGTACATACAGGAAATGATATTGATAAGGATACGGGGGCGATCAAGCGCCCGATCACGATGGCAAATAGTTATGAGCTGCCGTATGATCCGACGGACATGAACTGGAGCAGTGCGGACGGAAATCTGTATACTCGCAACGGCGGTTCCAATCAGAAGTATCTTCAGGAGAGGATCGCAAGTCTGGAGGGAGGAGAGGATTGTATTGTGCTGGCCTCCGGCGTGGCCGCTCTGTCCGGACTTTTTTTCGCGCTGCTTGAGCAGGGAGATCATGTTATTTTTTCCAGCGTCACCTATATAGCGGTTTACCGGCTGTTAAATGAGCTTTTGAACAACAAGTTCGGGGTGGAGACCACGATCGTGGACACTTCTGACCCGGAAAATGTGAGAAAGGCGATCCGTCCGAACACAAAACTGATCCACATTGAAACGCCGGGAAATCCGACGATCACAATCTCCGATATAGAGGCAATTGCAGGGATCGCACATGAAAATCATGCGCTTCTTTCGGTTGACAATACTTTCGCTTCGCCTTATAATCAAAGACCAATAGAACTTGGAGCAGATTTTTCCATAGAGAGCCTGACAAAATATGTCAATGGACACGGGGATGCTATGGGCGGTTCGATCACGGGAAAAAAGAAATATCTGGATATCATACGTGCGCAGTCCCAGGTCAACCTGGGCGGCGTCATCAGTCCTTTCAATGCATGGCTGATCATGCGTGGCTCCGTGACACTTCCGCTGCGCATGAAGCAGCATAACGCCAACGCTCTTGCGGTGGCACGGTGGCTGGAAAGTCTTGACTGCGTCAGTTTTGTCGCCTATCCGGGGCTGGAGAGCAACAAAGGGCATGAGACAGCGAAAAAGCAGATGTCTCCCGGATTTGGCGGCGTACTGTCTTTTGGTCTGAAAGCGGATCATGATACCCACAATCAGTTTGTCAGTCATCTGAATGTGATCACTTCGGCGGTTTCTCTGGGACACGATGAGAGCCTGATCGTATTTCTGGGGGAAGAGGATGAGCGACAGTATCTTTATCCCGAGGAATTTTCCAACGGATTTTTCCGTTTTTCCGTCGGGATCGAGGATGTGGAGGACATTATAGGGGATATCCGTCAGGCACTGGAAAAAGTCGGCTTACTGTAAAAAGGAGAGCGACGGATTGAATAAGAAAGCAATGATTGCCATGAGCGGCGGCGTGGATTCCAGTGTGGCCGCTTATCTGATGAAAGAAAAAGGCTACGAGTGTATCGGAGCTACAATGAAGCTTTTTCACAATGAAGATGTAGGTGTTTCAAGGGCGCATACATGCTGTTCTCTGGATGACGTGGAGGACGCGAGAAGTGTTGCGTATTCCCTTGGAATGCCTTATTATGTATTTAACTTTTCCGAGCGGTTTCGGGAGGATGTGCTGGAGCGGTTCGTGGATGCCTATGAGAACGGACGCACACCGAATCCATGTATTGACTGCAACAGGTATCTGAAATTTGAAAAATTATTTATGCGGGCAAAAGAGCTGCAGTATGATTATGTGGTCACGGGGCATTATGCACGGATCGATCACGATGAGGTATCCGGAAGATATCTGCTGAAAAAGGCGGTTGACGACACGAAAGATCAGAGTTATGTGCTCTATTCCCTGACCCAGGAACAGCTCGCCCATGTGCAGTTCCCGCTGGGAAGCATGCACAAGACCGAGGCGAGGGAAATTGCCGGGAGACAGGGATTTATCAATGCGAGAAAACATGACAGCCAGGATATCTGTTTTGTGCAGAACGGAAGTTACGGAGATTTTATCGAACAGTATACGGGCAAACACTATCCGGAGGGGGATTTTGTAGATAAGGATGGAAATGTCCTCGGCACACATAAGGGGATTATCCGCTATACGGTCGGACAGCGCAAAGGTCTCGGCCTTGCACTGAAAGAACCGATGTACGTTATGTCCGTGGACCCGGTCAAAAATACGGTGACATTGGGCAGAAATGAGGACTTATTTACAACGACGCTGATTGCAAAGGATATTAATCTGATCTCTGTGGAACGGATCGGGCAGCCGATGCGCGTGAAAGCAAAGGTGAGATACCGCCATCGGGAGCAGTGGGCGACGGTGGAGCAGGTGGATGATGATACGATACGAGTGACCTTTGATGAGCCCCAGAGGGCGATCACGGCCGGACAGGCAGTGGTGCTCTATGACGGAGATATTGTGGTCGGCGGGGGCACGATTATCAGTTCGGAAAAATAGAGCGGCGGCAGTTTTGCAGATGACCGGAAAACAGTGTATAATAAAAAACAGCGTATAATGGAAAGCAGTGTATAATGGAAAGCAGTGTAT
>CAZJSI010000099.1:5245-11100 GCA_964548675.1 uncultured Eubacterium sp.
GTATAATGGAAAGCAGTGTATAATGGAAAGCAGTGTATCATGAAAAACAGTGTATTATGGAAAGAATGCAGTGTGCACTGCGGATACAGATGATTTTTGAGGGGAAATATGAATTTAGTTGAAAAATTAATCAGGGATCACGAATTGACAAAGGGAGAATTCGTGGAACTTTTAAATATGTTTGAGGATGAGGCTGTCGTCAGTGCACTCGCAGCGGAGGCAGTGCGCATTCGGAAAGAAATATACGACACGGCAGTCTACACGAGAGGTCTGATCGAGTATACGAATTATTGTAAAAATGATTGTTATTACTGCGGTATCCGCAGAAGTAACCGCAATGCAAAGCGTTACAGACTGACGGAAGAGGAGATCATGGCCTGTTGTGAGAACGGTTATGAGCTGGGATTTCGCACCTTTGTACTGCAGGGGGGCGAGGACCCTTATTTTACCGATGAGCGGATGGTCCGGATCATTCGCAATATAAAGGAGAACTACCCGGACTGTGCATTGACGCTCTCAATCGGGGAGAAATCCTATGAAAGTTACAAAAAGTTTCGTGAGGCGGGGGCGGACCGCTATCTGCTGCGCCATGAGACGGCCGCGGATGAACATTACAGGATGCTGCATCCCGAGAAGATGAGTCTGTCCGTGCGCAAACAGTGTCTCTATGATCTGAAAGCTCTGGGATATCAGGTGGGGGCAGGATTCATGGTTGGTTCACCGGGCCAGACAATGGAAAATCTGGCGGAAGATCTGCTGTTTTTAAAGGAGCTGCAGCCGCAGATGGTCGGCATCGGCCCGTTTATTCCGCATCACGATACAAAATTTGCCGATGAGCAGACCGGAAGTGTCCGGATGACGCTGTTTTTGCTGTCGGTGATCCGGATCATGCTTCCGCATGTACTGCTCCCCGCGACGACAGCTCTCGGCACGGTGGATCCTCTGGGGAGAGAGAAAGGACTGCAGGCGGGCGCAAACGTCGTGATGCCGAATCTGTCTCCTGTAAAAAACAGGAAGCAGTATGATCTGTATGACAATAAGATCTGTACCGGAGAGGAAGCAGCGGAATGCCGCGGCTGCCTGGGGCGGAGAGTCGCGTCTGTGGGGTATGAGCTAGTCAATGACCGGGGAGACTACCGGGCTTAGAATATCAGGCTGTCTGGGGGGTACGATTCCGCTTTTGCGGGCAGAGCCGGCAAATATATATCAGATGTGAGATGACTCCCATCTGATATACGCTCCGCGGGGATGCGCAGGGATTCGGATATGTATTATGTCAGCCAGGCTGACCCGAATCCCGCGCCAAGACTCACGAGCGAGTCTTGAACGGTCCGGTTTGCATATTGCGGGGGAATTCTGTTATAATCGGAGGATGAAATGAAGTCAATTACGATAGAGGAACTGGAACAATTGGATGAAGCGCAGATCACTGTGGTGGATGTGCGGTCAGCGGAGGATTTCAGGAGAGGAACTATCGCCCATGCGGTCAATATTCCGATCGCTGAATTCGAAGAGCGGATGGCGGAGATCGAGCCGGACAGGCCTGTCTATGTCATGTGCCACACCGGGGATAAGAGCATGGATTGTGTGGAAATGCTGGAGGAAGCGGGATATGACGCGGCAAATGTTGACGGCGGATACCGTTCCTTTCTGCGCAGACAGCTCCGGGCATTTTTGCAGGAGGAGACGGCTGCACAGGAAAAGACGGCGGAGATCGAGCACAGTATCATTAAAAAGTTCCGGAAACCGATCTGGCGGAAATTCACAAAGGCGATCCGCGAGTATGAGCTGATCCGGGAAAACGATAAGATTGCAGTCTGTATTTCCGGCGGAAAAGATTCCATGCTGATGGCAAAGCTGTTTCAGGAATTGAAGAAACACGGGCAGGTCCCTTTTGAGGTAGTATTTCTTGTCATGAATCCGGGTTACAATGCGGATAACTGGAAGATCATCCAGGACAATGCAAAGCTGCTCGGAATACCGTTGACCGTATTTGAAAATGAGATTTTCGATATTGTGGCAGGCGTGGACAGAAATCCGTGTTACCTCTGCGCCCGGATGCGGCGGGGATATCTGTACTCCCAGGCAAAAAAGCTGGGCTGCAACAAAATTGCCCTTGGGCATCATTTTGATGATGTGATCGAGACGATCCTGATGGGGATGTTCTATGCCGGCAAGGTGGAGACAATGATGCCGAAGCTGCACAGCAAAAATTTTGAGGGAATGGAGCTGATACGCCCGCTCTATCTCATCAAAGAGGAAGATATCAAGGCGTGGCGGGACTATAACCGGCTTTATTTTATCCAGTGCGCCTGCAGATTCACAGAAAATTGCGTGAGCTGCGGCGGAGGACGGGGATCCAAGCGGGACGAGATGAAGGAACTGATTGCGGAGCTTCGGAAAAAGAGTGATCTGATCGAACGCAACATTTTCAGAAGTGTTCATAATATTAATCTGAATACAGTCATAGGGTATCATAAGGACGATATGGAGTACAATTTCCTTGATGATTATGATGCATAAGCAGCGGGAGACCTGAGGTGGATCGTCTGACTTAAAAATAAGAGAGTGTGAGGAAAAGATGATGGAAAAGGAATTTAATCTGACAGCAGGACGGGAAGTGGACGGTATTGTCAATTCGATCCTGGAGGATTACACGAGAGAGAGAACGATTGACAAGATGGAAGACTTTTTTGACCAGCCGGACAAAGAAGTTATTATTGATATTGTGGATAAAATGATGAAGATCATCTATCCTGGGTATTATAGAGACAGGGCATACAAAAGCTATAATATCAGCAATCACATGTCCATGCTGATCGAGGATGTGATGTACCGCTTGAATAAGCAGATCGTGAAGGTCAGCAAATTCTGTCCGAACTTTAGAGACATGTGTCAGGAGCGGATCGACCGGGAGGCTTATCAGATCACCGTGGAATTTTTGCGGAAAATTCCTAAAATTCGTGAATATCTGGAGGACGACCTGCAGGCGGCTCTGGAGGGAGATCCGGCGGCCAACAGTTTCGGCGAGATCATTCTGGCATATCCCGGCCTGTTTGCCATTACCGTTAATCGTCTGGCACATGAGCTGTTTTTGATGAATGTTCCTCTGATTCCGAGAATTATGACGGAATATGCCCACAGTGCAACCGGTATCGACATTCATCCGGGAGCTACGATCGGAAGACACTTTTTCATTGACCATGGAACGGGCATCGTAGTCGGGGAGACGACGATCATCGGGGATAATGTGAAGATTTATCAGGGCGTGACGCTGGGCGCTCTTTCCACCCGGGGCGGACAGAAACTGAAAAGTGTGAAGCGTCATCCGACGATTGAAGATAATGTGACGATCTACGCGGGGGCGTCTATCCTTGGAGGCGAAACAGTCATCGGAAAGGATGCGGTTATCGGAAGTAATGCCTTTATCACCAAATCGATCCCGGCGGGAACAACGGTAAGTATTAAATATCAGGAGCTTTCATATAAAAAATCCGGAGAGGAAGAGATGAAGATAAGCGAGCTGGAACAGGATGAAAACTGGTTTTATGTCATCTGATCCCGGATGAAATGTGCAAGGCGAGATAAGGAGAAATAGAATATGTTGGATAAAAAATTGGATGTTTTGGTCATCGGCAGCGGACCGGCAGGTTTGAGCGCTGCGATTTACGCAAAGAGAGCAAATCTGAATGTGATGGTAGCTGAGAAACAGTTTATGGGTACAGGACAGGTAGCCGAGAGCGGTCATGTAGACAACTATCTCGGGTTTTCCGGAATCAGTGGTTTTGATCTGGGAACCGCATTTCGCGATCATGCCGCAAATCTGGATGTCGCATTTTATGACGGGGAGGCGACAGGATTCGAATCCACAGAGGATGGTTGGAAAGTTTCTTTTTCAAACGGAGAAGCTCTGGTGACAAAGACGGTCATTTACTGTGCGGGAGCATTCCACCGTCATCTCGGAGCTCCGGGAGAAGAAAAATTCCGTGGAAGAGGCGTCTCCTACTGTGCGGTTTGCGACGGGGCTTTTTTCCGGGGAAAGACGACGGCCGTGATCGGCGGCGGAAATACGGCGTTGGATGATGCGCTGTATTTATCCGAATTGTGCGAAAAGGTGTATGTGGTTCATAGAAGAAGTGAATTCCGCGGTTCCCAGAGTACGGTGGAAAAGTTAAAGGAAAAGGAAAATGTGGAGCTGGTGACAGAGGCAAAGGTGGCGGAATTTACCGGAGATAAGAAAATTGACGGTGTGCTTCTGGAAGACGGCCGGAAAATTTCGGTAGACGGAACCTTTGTTGCAGTGGGAATGGTGCCTCAGACAGCAGGCTTAGAGGGCGTGGTAGAGCTGGATGAGAGCGGCTATGTCATAGCAGATGAGACCGGGGAGACTTCCGCGGAGGGATTTTATGTGGCGGGAGATGTGCGCACAAAGCGGCTGCGCCAGATCGCTACCGCAGTCTCTGACGGGGCGAATGCGGCCACATCCGCGATCGAATATATTCAGATGTGAGATGACTCCCACCTCTATAGGCGGTGAGTGACAAGTTTGTATCAGTGGGAGTTCAATCTCCCATCTGATTAAGTTGCGCGAAAGATGCGCAGGGATTCGCATTTGTATTATGTCAGCTAAGCTGACCCGAATCCCGCGCCAAGACTCGCGAGCGAGTCTTGAATCAAATGTGAGAGGAATAAATAAATGTCAAATTTGACAAATTTCAGAGTAGACGGATCAAAATGCATCGGATGCGGCCTGTGCCAGCGGGCCTGTCCGTCGATGCTGATCTGTTTAGACGAAGGCAGAAAAGTACAGATAAAAGAAGTGGAGCGTATGGACTGGTACGGATGCTGGGGATGCCAGCACTGTATGACAGTCTGTCCGGCCGGAGCAATATCCATCCTTGGGAAGAATCCGGATGACAGCCTCCCGATGGCGGGAAGCGAGGCGGCATCCATGATGGATTCCCTTGTTGCAGGACGCCGTTCCTGCAGACACTATAAAGATGAGAATGTCGATCCGGCAATGCTGGAACATATGCTGAAGATTTTGGAGTGTACTCCGACTGCGGGAAACAAGCAAAAGATTGAATATACGATCATTGATGATAAAGAAGAGATGAGGAAGTTTCGGGAGATCCTTGGAAGAGAGACAAAGAAAATGACGGAACAGGGGATCTATCCTTTCAGTTGGGATGCGGAGAGCTTTGGGATCATGGAATCCCGGGGACCGCAGGCGATGAATGGCGATATCTTTTTCTGTTCTGCGCCGCATCTGCTGATCCCGCATATGCCAAAGCAGTTCAAGTCAGCGCCCACCGATATCGGTCTTACACTGGCCTATTTTGAACTGCTGTGCGCTTCCAGAGGTTTGGGAACCGTCTATCTCGGCTTCCCCATGAATATCCTGAGAATGATACCGGAGGTGAAAGCGCTGCTTCAGATACCGGAGGATCATTACTTTGATGTGGCCATGGGTTTCGGGTATCCGGAATTTACATATGCGAGGGGAGCCCAGAAAGAGGGAAAGGCAAAAATTCATCGGTTAAAAGTTTAGGAAAGCAGGCGTGCGTTGACTGAGCTGCAGCAGTTGTTTGTGGATGATAAAGGTTGGGATTCAGAAGATGCAATGATCAGGGATGTGGCAGCCTCTAGGCGAGAACGAATGGACTCATGAAAAATTTGAAAACAATATTTGAAAACTCCGGATGTATGTCCGGAGTTTTTTTGAGAAAATTGAGTGATTTCATAAATTGATACGTATAGTATAGTAAATAAGACAAGAGACGTTTGTTGAACAGTTAGTCAAAAAACAGAACTGAGGAGAAAAGAAATGGAAGAACGAGACCTTCTATTATTGT
>CAZJSI010000100.1:0-10978 GCA_964548675.1 uncultured Eubacterium sp.
GAACATGGGAGCCATGTCATAAAGAGATGCTTGGACATGGTATCGTTGGCGTTGAAAACCTTGGCGGTGATCTTGACAAGATCGTTCCGGGTAAATGGTTCGAGTTCCACTGCTATCCGATCAGATGGTACATGGGTGATGGCTCCATGGCTCATCCGGTTGCTTATGTTGAGGAAGAAAACGTTGACAAATCCGTTCCGGACAGAAAATACAAATATTGTGGAACAGGTTATGGCGATGCTGATGAGTATGGCCTCAGCTGCCTTGACTACATCCAAAAACTGTTCAACCGCAATAAATAATTCAGGTTGAAATATCAAAAAATATAGAAATAAGCCCATTGCGTTTGCAGTGGGCTTATTCGGGGCTGACAGGGGCCGGACAAACGGCAAAAGCTGTCCGGATCCCGCGCAGGAACCTGCGGGCAGGCCTTGGATATAAATTAAGAAATGAGGAAAATGAAATGGCAAGAAAGACAATTATCACAGCTGCCGTAACAGGTGCATGGCCTAAAAAAGAGAACAATCCAAACGTACCGATGACTCCGTCAGAGATTGCTGATGATGTTTATGCATGCTGGAAAGCAGGCGCAGCGATCGCTCATATCCATATGAGAGATGATGAAGGCAACGGCGCAATGGATCCGGCCAGATTTGCTGAGACTGTTAAACTGTTAAAAGAGAGATATCCGGAATGCGATATTATCATCAACATGACAACATCCGGTGATATTCATGCAGACGACGATATCCGTGTACAGCATATAAAAGATCTGAAACCTGAGATGGCTTCCTATGACTGTGGTTCCATGAACTGGTTACATACGGCATTATTCCTGAATACGCCGAAATTCTTAACGGACTGCGGTTATTTATTCCAGGAGACAAATACAAAACCTGAGATCGAAGCATTTGATCCGGGTATGATCGGCAACGCTGCTTATTATCTGAAAAAAGGCGTGCTGAAAGCGCCTCTTCATTTCCAGTTCTGCATGGGATGTGCAAATGGTATTCCGGGAACAATGAAGAACCTTATTTTCATGAAAGAGACAGCAGAAGAGCTGATTGGTAAAGGCAACTTTACATGGTCCTGCTTTGGCGTGGGACACAGCGCTATGGAAATGCTTTATGGTGCAGTAGCATTAGGCGGACATATCCGTGTTGGTATGGAAGATAATGTTATGTATTCCAAAGGTGTTCTCGCAGAGAGCAACGCTCAGTTTGTAGAGAGAGCTGCACGTGTTATCAGAGAATATGGCAACGAGGTGGCTACGCCGGCTGAGGCTCGCGAGATCTTAGGATTAGCGGCGAAATAGGAGGCTTTCTATGACCTGGGGAGCTTTATATATGTATTATCATTGTCCGAAATGCGGTTTGAAGTTTGAGTATGCTCTTGACGTAATGACGGAATTTGGAGATGAATTCGGATTCTGTCCGGAATGTAAAGTCATGGGAGTGTATGAAAAGGAGGGCGCCCGCACACTCGACGATGCTGAATACTTTGAGGTGGAGTGATATTTTGATAATTTACCTTCTGTCTGTACGGACAGAAGGTATTTTTGTATCATAGGAAATTGCTCCGCAATATTCCTGTGATACAAAATTTATACGGAAAAACGATGCACAAAAGAGGTGCTTTCGAAGTTTTTGGACGCGGGAAGGCGTGAAGCACACTTTTCTTGCATAAACGCATAATTTTTTTAAAAAAACTTTGCCAAATTACCTGTTTTGTGACATAATAGTCTATATATTTGGTATTTTGCATAATGTCAGATGACAAATTCTATGAGACAGATGTTAGGAGCATAAAAGATGGCAGTGATAAAGAGAGTATCGTTGGTAGATCAGGTATATGATAAGCTGAGAGAAAGAATTGTGCAATTGAAAATACCTTTCGGAAGCAAGTTGAATGTGAGCAAATTGCAGGAGGAATATGGAGTCAGCTCTACCCCGGTGCGGGAGGCGTTAAACCGCCTGTTAAATGAAGGGCTGATTGAGTTTGAAAACAATGTGGGAGCCAGAGTCATTGATATAACGGAAGATGATGTCCGGCAGATTCAGGAGTTGTCTTTTGCTTATCAGATGGTGGCAGCCCGAAATGCGTTGCGTAACGGAGATAAGGAGAAGATGGCGGAAGAGATCGGGATGTACATTGAGGAGTACCGTTCATCCAAGAGTGTTGTGGAAAGCTGTAGATGTATTCGGAATATTTTGAATGTGTTTTACAAAAATTCCCAAAATGAGATGTTGTTATCCAAGATCACTTCCATGACCGGCGTGGATGAGATCTTACACGCACTGTTTGCCATGCCGCGGGAAAAAGGCGGCAGCGGCGGCCAGTATCATTCCGGCATTACTTATTTTGAGCAGATTCATGAAGCTGTGGCAGACAATGATTTCTCAAAAATATGCGACGGGCTGGAAGCGCATCAGCTGTGGTCAAGGGAGTATATATTGAAAAATCTGGAGACTGTAAAGAAAAAATATAATTAGTGAAAAAGTGATAAGAAAAAACGTTTTGGACAGATGGTTCATCTGACCAAAACGTTTTTTTGTATTACGGAAAATTGTTTCGCAGTATTCCGGCAAAAGCAGAGCCCGTATTGTAATACACGAGATTAAATCATGCAAAATATATTATACAATTTATAAATTATTTGATTTTAGTGTTGTATTCTAAAAAAAAGCGTGCTATAATCAAATTGTTTGAAAGAAACGGGTAAAATGAAAACAGGAGGATATTTGAATGGTACTGAAAAATTTTGATGTATTAGTGGAAAAGGTAAAAAGCTTTCCGGAACCAATGCGTGTTGTTGTGGCAGCGGCAGGAGATGAGCATACGCTGGAAGCTGTTGCACATGCAATGGGCGAAGGTATCGTAAGACCGGTTCTGGTTGGCGATAAGGCAAAAATCGATGAGATTTGTGAAAAATTGAATCTGGAAGTTCCGGAAGAAAATATTTATGATGTGCCGGATGCCGATGAAGCTGCAAAAAAAGCGGTTGCCCTGATTCATGAAAACAAGGGTGATTTTATCATGAAAGGCAAACTGGAGACCGCACAGATTTTAAAACCGGTTGTAAATAAAGAGACAGGATTGGGAACCGGACGAGTTATGTCCCATTTTGTATTTGATGAGCTTCCATACTATCACAAACTGTTGGTGACAACAGACGGCGGTATGATGACTTATCCTACGTTAGAGCAGAAAAAGCAGATTATTGAAAATACTGTAGATACATTGAAAGCGCTCGGTTATGAAAACCCGAAGATCGGTGTCGTGGCAGCAGTAGAAAAGGTAAATCCGAAAATGCCGGAGACAGTTGAGGCTGATGCGCTGAAACAGATGAATTTAAATGGTGAGATTAAGGATTGTATCATAGAAGGACCGATCTCTCTTGATATCGCCCTCGACAAAGAAATTGCGGATATCAAAGGTTTTGAGAGTCCGGTAGCGGGTGATGCGGATGTTATCCTCGTTCCGAATATTCAGGTCGGCAATGTATTGGGAAAAGCAATTACTGTTATTGCAAGAGGAAACATGGCCGGATTTATCGTTGGCTCCAAAGTGCCGATCGTATTGACATCCAGAGGTTCTTCAGCAAGGGAAAAATTCCTTTCCTTAGTACTTGCAGCAGCGGTAAGCGCCGGTAAATAGATTGGATGAGGAAGAAAAGATGGAAAAAATTTTAGTCATGAATCCGGGTTCTACTTCCACAAAAATTGCAGTTTATCAGGATGAGACGCCTCTCTTTGTGGAAAGCATTGAACATTCCCAGGATGAGTTAAAAAAATTTGAGAATATTATTGACCAGTATGAAATGCGGAAAGATCTGATTCTTGCGACAATGGAAAAAAATGGCGTAAAGAAGGAAGATCTGACTGCGATCGTATCCCGCGGCGGTTTGCTTCCGCCGATCGAGGCAGGCGCTTACGAGGTAAACGAGGATATGGTCTGGCAGCTTACATATGCGCCGCAGAATGAGCATGCGTCCAACCTGGGCGGCGTTATTGCAAATGCGATCAGCAAAGAGCTTGATATACCGGCGTATATTTACGATGCGGTAACCGTCGATGAGCTGGAGCCGCTTGCAAAAGTGACAGGATTGCCGGAAATGCAGAGAAAAGGCATGGGACATAATCTGAACATGCGTGCTGCAGCAATGAAATATTCCAGGGAACAGGGCAAAGCATACAGCGATATTTCCGTTATAGTTGCTCATCTGGGCGGCGGCATTACCTTATCCCTGCACCATCAGGGGCGTATTGTTGATATGATATCCGACGATGAGGGGCCTTTCTCGCCGGAGCGTGCCGGCGGGCTTCCCGCTTTTCAGGTGATCGATATGGCAACCCGTGAGAACATGGGAAAGAAAGCCATGATGAGGAAAGTAAAATCCCAGGGCGGACTGATGGGTTACTTTGGCGTGAATGATACAAGAATTGTTGAAAAAATGATGAAGGATGGCGATGAGAAGGCAAAACTCATTTATGACGCCATGATTCTGAATGTTGCAAGAAACATTGCCAAATTGTCCGTATACGTTGACGGAAAAATTGATAACATTATTTTGACCGGCGGCATTGCATATTCTGAATATTTTACCAAAGAAGTTGCAAAACGCGTGGAATTCATTGCCCCGGTGATCGTATATGCGGGAGAGAATGAGATGGAATCTCTGGCTTTGGGTGCGCTTCGTGTGCAGCGGGGTGAAGAAAAAGCGAAAACCTTTGTTAAAGTAATACCTCAATAGAAATGAACCGTTTTTATCATTTCCAGAATTATACCTAACCAGAAGAGACCCGGTTTTCGGGTCTTTTCTGGTTCATAAGAAATCTTCCTGAAAAATCGTTGAAAATTTAACGAAAAATTGTATAAACAAATAATATAATATATAAAAATAATCGGAAAATAATAAAAAATTATAAAAAATTAGAAAAATAAGAAAATTAGTTATTTTTGCAAAAATGCAAAACAAATTTGCAAAAAATCTAAAATAAATTGTATGAAAAAAAATACAAAAAAGAAAATTGTATAAGATTAAGAACATAAAAAATGTTGAATTTGACATTGATTTTGTATACAATACATAAAAGACAGTTAATTTCTTAACAAGTTGAGGAGGTACTTATGTATAAGATTTTAGAACGTAAGCAGTTAGCTGATAAAATCTATTATATGGTAGTAGAAGCACCGCGCGTTGCTAAAGCATGTCTTCCGGGACAGTTTGTAATAGTAAAGATGGATGAGATTGGAGAGCGTATACCGCTTACCATTTGTGATTATGATAGAGAGGCGGGCACCGTGACGATTGTATTTCAGGTTGTAGGCGCTTCCACGGAGAGAATGACTGCATTGTATGAGGGCGATTCTTTCCAGGATATTGTCGGACCTTTGGGATGTGCATCGGAACTGGTGGCAGAAGATATAGAAGAATTAAAGAAAAAGAAATTGATGTTTGTTGCGGGTGGTGTCGGAGCGGCGCCGGTATATCCGCAGGTAAAATGGATGCATGAGCATGGAATAGATGTGGATGTCGTTGTCGGCGCTAAGAATCACGAAATGCTGATCCTGGAAGAAGAGATGAAAGCAGTCGCCGGACATTTATATGTCTGCACAGACGATGGCAGTTATGGTATTCCCGGTATGGTTACTACTGCCATTGAAGAACTTGCCGGAAAGGGCAGGCCTTATGATGTGTGTGTGGCGATCGGCCCGATGATCATGATGAAATTTGTCTGCCTGTTGACAAAACAGTTAAATATTCCGACTATCGTTTCCATGAACCCGATCATGGTAGACGGAACCGGAATGTGCGGGGCGTGCCGTCTTCAGGTTGGGGACGAAGTGAAGTTTGCCTGTGTTGACGGTCCGGAATTTAACGGGCATCTGGTTGATTTTGACCAGGCGATGAAACGCCAGCAGATGTACAGATCGGAAGAGGGCAGGGCAATCTTGAAGCTGCGCGAAGGTTCAACACATCACGGCGGATGCGGAAACTGCGGAGGTGACAACTAATGGATATGTTAAAGAAAGTGCCTGTCAGAGAACAGGACCCAAAAGTGAGAGCTGCAAATTTTGAGGAAGTTTGTTACGGTTATAATAAAAGCGAAGCAATGATGGAGGCCCAGAGATGCTTTGGTTGTAAAAATGCAAAATGTATCGAGGGCTGTCCGGTTTCCATTGATATTCCGGCTTTTATCGGAAGGGTAAAAGTTGGTGAGATCGAGGAAGCATATAAGATCTTATCCCAGTATACATCTCTTCCGGGCACCTGCGGACGTGTATGCCCCCAGGAGAACCAATGTGAAGGAAAGTGTATTCGTGGAATCAAGGGTGAGGCGGTTTCCATCGGTAAGCTGGAGCGTTTTGTTGCGGATGCCGCTGCAAGATATCATTACCGTCAGAAAGATCCGGATCCTGCAAACGGACATAAAATTGCAGTGGTTGGTTCCGGCCCTGCAGGACTGGCCTGTGCCGGCGAACTGGCAAGAATGGGGTGTGATGTCACAATTTTTGAGGCGCTTCACGAGCCGGGCGGAGTACTGCGTTATGGTATTCCGGAATTCCGTCTTCCGAAAAAGCGGATCGTGGCACGGGAGATTGACAACGTGACAGATCTCGGTGTAAAAATTGAGACAAACGTAGTAATTGGAAAATCCGTAACCGTAGATGAACTGATGGATGAAGAGGGATTTGAGGCAGTATTTATCGGATCCGGAGCAGGACTGCCGAAATTTATGGGAATCCCGGGAGAAAATGCCAATGGCGTATTTTCAGCAAATGAGTATCTGACCAGAAATAATCTGATGAGTGCATATGACGATAATTATGATACTCCGATCCGCGGCGGTAGCAAAGTTGCGGTTGTGGGCGGCGGTAACGTTGCGATGGATGCTGCAAGAACGGCGCTTCGCCTTGGAGCAGAAGTTCATATTGTGTATAGAAGAAGTGAAGCAGAGCTTCCGGCGCGTGTGGAAGAAGTTCATCACGCAAAGGAAGAGGGGATCATTTTTGATCTGCTCACCAATCCGGTCAAGATCCATGAGGATGAAAATGGCTGGGTAAACGGTTTGGAATGTATCCGTATGGAACTGGGCGAACCGGATGAGTCCGGGAGAAGACGTCCAAAGGAGGTTCCGGATTCTAACTTTATATTGGATGTTGATACGGTGATCATGTCCCTGGGAACTTCACCGAATCCTCTGATTTCTTCCACGACGGAAGGACTGGAAGTAAACAAATGGAAATGTATCGTTGCCGACGAGGCAAATGGCAGGACGACCAAAGAGGGCGTTTATGCCGGCGGCGATGCAGTTACCGGAGCTGCTACAGTTATCCTTGCCATGGGAGCAGGAAAGCAGGCGGCACATGCAATCTATGAGTATGTGACCGGTAAATAAAGGCAGTTACGTATGGGCAGCTTCGGGAATGGCGGGTTTCCCTGGTTTCCTGATCTGTCCTGCTTGTAGCTATATAATATCCTATCCTAATACAAAAAAAGCTGCTTACGCAGCTTTTTTTGTATACATAGGATTATTCGCTCAATTCAAACGGATGTTTTTTAAAATAAGCGTCCATGATATCCTTTAACTGGTCCTGATATTTCATTTCTGTGTGGACCTTGAAAGCATCGGGATCGATTGGCAGCTTCAGATCACTCAGACGTCTGATACTCCAGATATAGAGAATGTCCAGCGCCGGGATCAGGTCTTCTCCCAGAGGAGTCAGTATGTATTCTACCTTTAAAGGAATTGTGTTGTACTGGATTCTTTCAATCAATCCGTCGTTTGTCAGCTCTTTTAATTGCTGGCTTAAAACTTTTTCGCTGACTCTCAGTGTTTTTTTTGTCTCATTGAATCTGATCTTGCCGTAGTGGTGTATATGATGGAGAATGGTCATTTTCCATTTCCCTGATATACAGTTTGCGACAAAGTGGTAAGGGTTTACTGGTTCCATATAATATCCTCCTAAAAATGACTTGTTAATAACCAGAGAGTTATTAAGTGTCAAATTGGTAACTCAAAATTATTGTATCAGTTTATCTCGATTTTTTCAATATTTTTATTGCAAAATTATATGGAAAAAATCAGGAAAAGCAGGAGGATATGATGCAAAAAAGGAAAAAATGGTGTAAGATATATCATAGATTATATCAGACTCGCGATAGGGTCTTAAAAATACGAGACACAAAGGAAAGGGTAGAATATGGAAGAGAGAATCAAACAAATCAAGGAAAAACATAAAAAAGGCTATAATTGTGCACAGATTGTTTTGTGTGCATATTCTGATCTGTTGGGAATTGACGAAGAAACACTTTTTCGAATCTCAGAAGGTTTCGGCGCAGGTATGGGCGGTATGATGGAGACATGCGGCGCGGTAACTGCGATGTTCATGGCGGCCGGACTTAAGAACAGCTCCGGCGATCTGTCCGCATGTAATACAAAGCCTCAGACGATGAAGCTGGTGCGGGAGCTGGCAAAGGAGTTTCGGGAAAAGAACCAGTCTATTGTCTGCCGTGAATTAAAAGGCGTTGATACCGGAAAAGTTCTGCGGGACTGTGACGGATGTATTGAGGACGCGATCCGGATTCTGGGAGAAAAGGTGTTTGATCTGCCGCAGGATTAAAAAGATGGTCATTCAAGACTCGCTTGCGAGTTCTGGCGCGGGATTCTTTTTTATGATTTTTGTCCGCGAAAGTGTATTCAGCACACTTTTCCTGGTTCTAAAAAGCGAGTGAGAGTCATATGCATATATCACGGAAGAGAGGATGATCATATGACAAATACAAGCATTTATCAAAATATTGCAACGCGCACCGGAGGGGACATCTATCTTGGAGTGGTCGGTCCGGTCCGCACAGGCAAATCCACTTTTATCAAGCGTTTTATGGATTTGATGGTATTGCCGAGAATGGAGGACTCCGGAGCAAAAAGCCGTACCGTGGATGAACTTCCCCAGTCCGCCCAGGGAAAAACGATCATGACGACGGAACCGAAATTTATACCGAAAGATGCGGCGAAGATCATGCTGGAGGAGGACGTTCCGGCAAACATTAAACTGATCGACTGTGTCGGTTATCTCATCGAGGGAGTGAGCGGACATATGGAGGACGGCAGTGAACGGATGGTAAAGACGCCCTGGTATGACTATGAGATTCCCTTTGCCAAAGCGGCAATGATCGGGACGGAAAAGGTCATCAAAGAGCATGCCACGATCGGGATCGTGGTGACTACAGACGGGAGCTTTACGGACATTCCCCGGGACAATTATGTTCCCGCAGAGGAAAAAACAGTGGAGGAGTTAAAAAAGATCGGAAAACCCTTTGTGATCCTGCTGAACACGCCAAAGCCCTACAGCGCCGAGACGGAGAATCTGGCGCAGACTTTGCGGGATAAGTACCAGGTATCCGTACTCCCGGTAAACTGTGAACAGTTAAAGGTGGAAGATATTCAGAAGATTCTGCAGAGTGTGCTCTATGAGTTTCCGGTTGCCTGCCTGGAATTTTATATGCCGAAGTGGGTGGAAATGCTGGATCAGGCGCATAAGGTAAAGGCGGCGGCAATTTCCGAGGCAAGGAGGATTTTGGATGCGGCCAACCAGGTGAAGGACATCATTGGAAATAGTTTTGTGCCGGAGACGGAGGAAATCGCAAGCCTTCGGACGGAACAGATCGACCTGGCCACCGGGAATGTGAAGATCCGTATGGATGTGGACGACGCTTATTATTATGAAAATATGAGTGAACTGACCGGAGTTCCGATCCACGGCGAGTACGAATTGATCTCCCTCATACGGGATCTGTCCGGCATGAAGAAAAAATATGAGACGGTTTCTGCGGCGATGGAAAGTGTACAGAGCACGGGATATGGCGTGGTATCGCCGTCTATGCGGGATATTGCCATCGAGGAACCGATGCTGATCAAGCATGGAAATAAGTTTGGCGTGAAAGTGAAAGCATCTTCGCCGTCTATACATATGATCCGCGCCAATATCGAGACGGAGATCGCCCCGATCATCGGCAGTGAAGAACAGGCGAATGACCTGATCTCCTATATCAAAGAAAATCAGGACACGGCGGAAGGACTATGGGAGACAAATATTTTTGGAAAATCCATCGGAGAGCTGGTGGAGGACGGCATTCAGAGAAAGATCACGATGATGGATGAGGAGAGCCAGCTGAAACTGCAGGATACGATGCAGAAGATCGTCAATGACAGCAATGGAGGGCTGGTCTGCATTATCATATAGCTGTAAATCAGATTTGAGATGCTCCAAACATCTACATCAGGAATATGCGGGGATACCGGGAATCATTGTCAAACAGGAATGATTCCGGTATTCCCGCTTTTTGTATCAGAGGAAATTGCTCCGCAGTATTCTTGGAAATA
The DNA here is from genome assembly GCA_964548675.1 of uncultured Eubacterium sp. GTDB lineage: Bacteria > Bacillota > Clostridia > Lachnospirales > Lachnospiraceae > Eubacterium_I. The sequence goes on from CAZJSI010000100.1 coordinate 10,392, forward strand.
TTTATCTTGAGAAATCAATTTTTTTATGGTATTGTAAGTTAAACTTGGCGAAATAGAAGATGCGATTTTGGACCGTGATTTTGAGGGGAGGCATTCGTCTTGTCAAAATATATTTTTGATACCTATTTTATGAATCAGAAAACATCCCATGTGGAGATGGACCGGGAAAAAATGACTGTTGTTTATCAGAGATTTACGGACCGGATCCCGGAGGTTCCTTATCTGTTTGATTTCCCGACATTTGAACAAATGTATGATTTCCTTGAAAGCCGATGTATGCCGAAAGGCAGGGAATGTCTGCCGGAATATTTGAGAGCTTGTGGGGTAGATGAATACGATCCATACGAAATTCTGAAAGAAACTCACGGTGTCATGTGGGAAGATTTTCTCTGGATCAAATATCCAGGGGAAGAAATCACATGGGAGGACGTGAAAGTTCGTGATTGATTACAGGATTGATATGTTCTGGAATTTATATACAGCGTAACAGGGATTGATTGCAGGCAATATTTGAATGATATGCTGTATCTGGATATGCTGACATTGGATGTGGATCGGCATTTCTCCAATCTGGCAGTGATTCGTTC
>CAZJSI010000101.1:0-10924 GCA_964548675.1 uncultured Eubacterium sp.
GGTTTGCCCAGGCAAAGCTCTTCTGCCGGAGAACCGAATACCTTTACTGTTCCTTTAAGACCAAATTTATCTATGGCTTCTTTTACTGCGATGGCTGCTTTTGCACCGCCGGTTCCGATCAGGTTATGACCACAGCCCTGTCCGGGAGCTCCCTGAATCAACGCCGATTTTTCAAGTTTCTCACCATTCTGAGAAAGTCCCGGCAGTGCGTCATACTCAGCATTGATACCGATCACCGGTCTGCCCTCTCCATAAGTCGCAATAAACGCAGTAGGCATTCCCGCAACACCGGCATCTACCTGAAAACCGTGTTTTTCCAGAAGGCTGATCAGCGCTTTTGAGGATTCATACTCCTGCATCGGAAGTTCCGGATGTTCCCAGATAAAATGTTCTGTGTCATAGAACTCCTGGGTGTTTTCCTCATTCCATTTGACAATGAAATCTTTTACATCTTTCAAATTACCCATATGCTCTCTCCTTTGTTTTAAATTTGACTTAATTCATTTACCGCAGGTATTTATACTCGCAACATTTATGCCATACAGCTTTGTGTCATTTGCGAAAAGATGTTCCCCTTTCGAATCCTTTTGAAATACGCCCCTTTATTGTTTAAAAAAATTTTTTCACGATTGTGCTTCTGAGATCTTTTCCATAAGTCAAGTCATATCGACTTTATTTTCGCTGCACACGAGAAGTCTTTTTGACTAACCGGCAAATCATTTTGACTTGTCTCCCTAGTCCTCATGTAAATACCTTTTAATTTTCCGATAGGCCGTACTTTGGCTGATTCCCAGTTCCTCTGCTACTTTATAACTGCTCTTATACTTTTCGTACGCTTCCAGGATCATTTCACGTTCCATCTGCTTCATTTTCCCTTTTGTCCGCGGCCTGCTTTTTTCATGATGTTTTCCCTCTGTTCTTTCTGCTGTATCTTCAGTCTCTGCACGCTTTAGCTCTGCTTTTTCTCCGGTCAGGCCTGCGGCACCTTCCGTTATCACAAGACGTTCCACGTAGTTTTCCAGTTCCCGCATATTTCCTCTCCATTCTTTATCCAGGAACCGATCCTCTTGCATGTCTTTTTCCGAAAGGGTTTTCCCGTATAGTTTTGTATATTTGCCGACAAAGTATTCCACCGCCGGCATAATGTCCTCTTTTCGCTCCCGCAGAGGCGGAATCACAATAGGAACCACATTAAGTCTGTAATATAGATCTTCCCTGAAAGTTCCGCTTTTGACCAGGTCTTCAAGATCCTTATTTGTCGCCGCGATAACCCGTACATCTACATTGATCTCTTCTGTTCCGCCTACTCGGGTGATTCTTTTATTCTGCAGAAAATGAAGCAGCTTTACCTGCAAGTTCAGCGGCAATTCACTGATTTCATCCAGCAGGATTGTTCCTCCCTCGCTGATCTCGATCAGCCCGGCCTTTCCCTTTTTATCTGCTCCGGTAAAGGCACCGCTGGCATAACCGGAAAGTTCCGACTCCAACAGAGCCGACGGAATAGCGCCGCAGTTTATCTCCGTCATTCTCTTGTTCCTTCGGTCGCTGCTGTTATGAATATGTCTGGCTAGAAGGCTCTTTCCCACGCCGGTTTCTCCTTCAAGGAGAACGGTCGACTGAATGTCTTTCACCCGATCTGCCAGTTTCAGCACATCCTGCATGCTGGCACTTTTTGCAATAAGCGCAGTTTCAGACTGGTCATCGGCAGGAATGGCATTTTCCCCTTCTGTATGGTTAAAATACTCGGCGATCCTTTTCGCATCTTCATTGAGAATCGCATTAGTCACTACCCGGAACACCTGACCATTTTCATTAACCACCGGCATTCCGGCAACCATGGTCTCTCTGTTGAAATTGATGACCTGCGGGATAATGACTCTATGGTTTTCTTTCAATACAACTCCGCACACAGAAGGCTGAAAGATGTTTTCCTGTTCAATATCAAAGACAGTCTTTCCCAAAAGCGGCCTTCGATCCAGACCGGAATCCTCTTCAAAACACTTGCTCACGCGCAGCGTCTTTCCTTCTGTATCCGCAATATATATGCTGGACGGACACTGTTCGATGATCTGATTCAATTCTTTGCTAGTGTCAATGATTTTGCGCAAAGCATCCACCAACTCCTGCGGAGTTTGTGGATCCTGAGGAAGGGTCTCATATTCACAAGTTGCAAAGCAGATGTCTTTGATAACGGAAAGATAGCTTTGATACTTTTCATAAAGCTGTTCCATAAAATCCTGCCAATCAATGTCCATGCGGCTAAAATCAATCCCCATTCTACATTCCTCCTTTGCACTTTATACCGGACTACTTAAGCAATAAGTATGCCAAAATAACTTTTCTGCCCGAAGGAATGACCGCCGAACTGTGCCGTTCTACCATTTTTTAGATGGAAAAACAGGATCTCTTTTTTCATAAAATGACTTCAACCCTTCTTTTGCATCTTCGCTGCAAAAAGCTTTATAGCCTAAAAGGGCTTCTGTCTCAAAGGCCTGTTCGATCGGCATTTCCCGCAGCTTTACAACAGCGTCTTTTGCCACTTGCACGGCCGTTGTGCTCAAGTGCGTAATCTTCTCCGCCAGTTCCATCGCCTTCGCAAAAACCTGATCCGGCTGCGCCGTATAATTAACCAGTCCGATCCGCAGAGCCTCTTCTGCATCGATCTTTTTCCCCGAAAGGATCAATTCCATTGCATTGACATATGGGATCTGTCTGGCCAGCCGGACAAGTGTTCCTCCTGCCGGTACGATTCCCAGTGAAACTTCCGGCAGGGCAAAGACAGCCTTCTCTGATGCCACGCGGATATCGGTCCCCAGCATGATTTCAAAACCGCCGCCCATGCACATGCCGTTTATTGCTGCGATAACCGGCTTTCTCATGTCGATATGTTTAAAGTGAGCCGCGTCCCATTCGTCAATATAATGACCCTCTGCCAGATACGGTATGGATTCCGTCAGGTCCGCGCCTACGCAAAATGCCCGGTCGCCTTCGCCGGTCAGCACACAAACCGCTACATTCGGATCCCTTGCCGCTTCTTTGAATGCTTCACCTAGATCGTCATACATCTGCAACGTAAGGGTGTTCAGTTTCTCCGGTCTGTTGAATTTAATGACGGCAATGCCGTTTTCCACATTGTAAGTTATGTTTCTCATTACAGTACGCCTTCCTTTTTCAATTCATCAATCTGCGCTTCGTCCAATCCGATAAGGTCTTTATATATCTGCTGATTGTGCTCACCGATCTCCGGCGCTTTTCCGGATGTGTCACAAGGAGTTTCGCTGAGTTTGATCGGTGTTCCGAACATTTTCGCTGTTGCGGCACCGAACTTATAATCGATAAACATATTTCTATGATTGAGCTGCGGATCTTCGACTACCTGATCCATAGAATGGATCGCAGTAAGCGGTACTTTTTCCGCAAGAGCATCCTGCAATTCCTGGCAGGTATACCGGGAGAACCACTCATTGATCTTCGGCAGAACCTTTCGGTTGTATACGTCAAGATCGAACCGCTTTGTCATGGTGTCGATTTCCGGATCTTCCAGCAGTTCCGGTTCTCCGAAAAATTCGCAGGTAGTTTTCCAGAATCTGTCGGTATATCCGCCGAAAAATACATATCCGTCTTTCGCTTCAAACATGCCATACGGCCGGCACAGCGGATGGTCATTCCCCAGCGGCTGCTGCACCTGCCCGCCGACGGTGTAGTTCACAACAGCTGTCTCGGTCAATGCGAGGGATGCATCCAGCTGCGCAACATCAACCAACTGCCCCTGTCCGGTAGCCTGTGCGTGAATGTATGCGGCAAGCGTTCCGATCGCACCAAAGAAAGTTGCGGCTTCGTCACCAATGATCGTTCCGATCCGAGTTGGCTGTCCGGGCATTCCGTTTATTGACCAAAGCCCGCTAAGGGCCTGCCCGCTGTTGTCATATGCAGGCCAGGTGGAATACGGTCCTGTCTGCCCGAATCCGGAAATTGCCGTATAAACCAGCTTTGGATTCACCTTCCGCAGTTCTTCATAGCCGACGCCCAGTTTATCCATTACGCCTGCCCGATAATTTTCTACAACAATATCCGCTTTCTTTGCTAACTCTTTAAAAATCTCTTTTGCTTTTTCTTTTTTCAGATTAAGGGTTATCGCTTTTTTGTTTCGGTTATACTGGGCAAAAAATGCACTCTGACGGGCTTCGCCGTCATGAATATATGGTTCGAATGTTCTCGTATAATCCGGATCTGCCGGATTTTCTATTTTTATGATTTCTGCGCCAAGATCCGAAAGGATCATTGTCAAATAAGGTCCCGCAACAACTCTGCTCAGGTCCAGTACAGTTACGCCTGCTAATGGTTTCATCTTTTGACCTCCCTCAACATTTATTTGATCTCAATCTCTCCCGTATTACCATTTACCGTGATCATCTGTCCGGTTTTAATCTTTTGGAAGTCCTCCTCACTGATCGAATCGACCATAGGGATCTGTCTTCCGTAAAATTCCTCCGCAAGGAGTCCTCCTGCTGCGGTGATCGTTTCTGTTTTCATATTGATGATCGCCGCAGGCGCGCAGCCGGTCCGCGCAAGTTCCAAAATAATCGCCGCCCCTACCGTGGAGCCTCTTCCTTCCGGATACACAAATACTTTATCTTTTATATTTTGTTCATAAAGTTCGTGCCATTTGTCGATCACTTTACCGGTTCGAGGATCTACACCGCCAAAGAACCCAAATGGTTTGTCAGACACGAGGGCTGCTCCCGTCGCAATGCCTTCTGTAATTCCTTTTCCTTTTATCATCATCTTGTGCATCTCCTCCTTCATTTTGTGCGTCTGCCGGTAACTGCTGCTTCAACACACTCTTCTACGCTGGCAAACACCATCTCTGTCCCACATTCTGCAGGACCGTAGTATGCACATTTTCCGGAATCGGTCATCATATTTTTGAATCCCCACGGCGAAACCGGCGAGATGATCATGCAGGTTTCGGCACGGAACACAACGCCCTGTGCCTCTAGGGACTGGCGGATACCCATTTTTTCTGCCAGATCCAGCGCATGTCTGTTGGCGTAGATCCAGAAGTTGGTCTTTTCGCTTACTTTTCTGCCCGCCATCAGTTCATTTACTTTGATGATCTCATTGATGGTATAATGCGGACATCCCAGTGCAACAAAATCAATGTCTTCATCCTCGCAGTTACACATATTCGCTCTGGTTTCGGCCAGCGTCTGTTCAGACACTTCCATGACCTCCTGCGGATGATTTCCGCCAAAAGCTTCTTCCAGGCTTGCGGCTTCCGGCGTCACGCCGACAATGTGCAGCAGCGCGACAGACCCTGCTGCCGCTGCTGCCGCGCACAATGATTTCATATCATCTGTTCCCGGTGAGCCCTCCATGCCGTCAACTACCCCGATCCTGCTGCCCAACTTCTGTCCCAGATAAAATCCAAGCGCCGGATACTCCCAATCTTTTAATGGTCTGCCGATGTTCAGTTTGATCAAAACTTCACCTTTACGATTTTCATCCAGATGGAGCCCTGTCTCCGGAACTTTTCCCAGGATGCCGCAGAAAATATCGAGGATCGCCGTGTTTCTGTTAGTCCTGGCTCCCAGTACCGTATTTGCATAAGCCACAGCAGAAGATTCAGACCACGCAACGTTATCTCCCACCTTTGGCATGTTAAATCCATAGTACGGTGTGCATGTCCATACCGGGATGACGCCCATCTTGTTTACGGCTGCCTCCAGTCTCTGCTGCATGCCTGCGTATTGATCCGGCGTTTTGGCCCCTTTCCAGTCTTCCGCGTCCATTCCATACGGGTCGATCGTCGTCGGCACGGTAAAGCGCCCGCCCATTTCCGCTATTTTTTCTGCGGTCTCAACGCCTGCATCAAACGCACTCTTATATGCATGTAACACCAGATGAACGCTCTTGATCGGTACAAGTCTTTCTGCCCCGTTGATCTCACCGACTTTCACCAGTGTTTTCATCGCCAGCTGGGCCGCCGGTCCCTGGGATCCGTTCAAAATCTCTTTTTCTTCCTTTGTTAAAAACATCGACAGGTATCCTTTCCTCTAATATGAAATACTTTAACTGTAAAGGTTCTATTTATTCATCAGTTCCTTGGCATATTCAACGTTTACTTTCTTCTCTTTGATCATGATCGCAACGATCCGTTCAAGTTCTTCACCTTTCGCTCCTGCCACGGAAGCAACATTTCTTGCATGCAGTGACATATGTCCCCGCTGAATGCCTTCAGTTGCCAGTGCCTTGAGGGCTGCAAAGTTCTGTGCCAATCCAACGGCAGCGATCACTTCACCCAGTTCTGCTGCGCTTTCCACGCCCAGCATTTTTACTGCAACTTGTGCAGCCGGATGTATTTTGGTCGCACCGCCGACAAGGCCAACCGCCATCGGCAGTTCAATGGTTCCTACCAAGTTTCCTTCTTTGTCTTTTTCCCATGTGGTCAGCGGCTTGTACTGCCCCGTAATGGAAGCATATGCGTGAGCACCGGATTCGATGGCACGAGTATCATTTCCTGTTGCGATGACAACCGGGATGATCCCGTTCATGATTCCTTTGTTGTGAGTAGCAGCTCTAAATGGATCTGCATCGGCAAACGCGTAAGCCTGCATAACTTTATCCACAACTTCTTCACCGATCACGTCTTTTTTCATCACGCATCTTGCCCGAGCAAGTCTATAAATCGCCAGGTTGGATAAGATCCTGAGGCTGACAGTTCCCCCGGTGATTTCTTCAATATACGGTGCAACGGCTTCGGCCATAGTGTTGACCGCATTTGCTCCCATTGCGTCAAGGGTGTTGACTTTCAGGTGAGTCACTACCATCGGGCCGATCATGGAATCGACAATTCTTACTTCAAGATCTTCTATACCGCCGCCCAGCGAGCAGAGTACCGGATCTTTGTCATTACAGATCTTCATAATCTCTGCTTTATGTTCGTTGATGGTCTGTTTTGCAAATGCCGGATTCGGCACATCGATCAGCTGCAGCTGTGCGATCATTACCGTTCCGGAATTGCTGGCCGTAAATCCACCGCCGGCTCTTGCCATTTTCGCTGCGTTGCTGGCCGCTGCTACAACGGAAGGTTCCTCAATGACCATTGGAATCAGATAATCTTTTCCGTTGATCATGAAGTTAAGTCCTACACCGAAAGGCAGCTGGAATGTTCCGATAACATTTTCGATCATGTGATCTGCCCGATCCAGATCCAGCGCACCCGGCTGATTGATGCATTTTTGTTCTTCTTCGCTCAGTCCGGTAAACTCCGCAACTTCTTTCATCCGCTCATCTGTGGACAATTTATAGAATCCTGAAAAATTACTTGATTTCATTTGTTTTCCTCCTACCGATTATCTTCGATCTTCATCCGCATAAAGGCGGATCCCATTGATTTTCCCAGACTGTCCAATCTGATGGACATAGTGGCGCCTCCGCCTAATGCTTCGTGTATAACAAAATTAAATCCATGGAGAGACGGCACGTCATACCGTATGATCTCGCCTTTTACCATATCGCCAAAGTGTTCTTTTACCCGTTCTACGGTCAACACTTCTGCCAGATATTCGTAATCGCGAGGATCTCTCGCATACACGCAGACATTACTGGTGTTGCCCTTATCACCTGACCGTCCGTGGGCCAGTTCTTTCAGATAGATCATCGAACCCATTATTTCACCTCCAGAACATGTGATTCCATTTTGACTGCGTCTCTCGGGATCATCGTCGGCCACAATCCAATAACTTCTTGTATCTTTGCTCTTCCGCCGAAGAAGCTGGCTCCCGGAGGCCCATTCAGCTGCAGCGGCGATATTTCCGGAATGATCTTTTTGGCTTCATCTTTTTCCAGAGTCCGGATCGCGATCCGAAGAACGCATTCGTTAAGATTTTTGATTTCCTCTTCATCGATTTCCGCAACGTCCAGATGCAACGCATTTACACCCAGATAGTCGATCCGAATATCCTCGGCTTTGAGGTTTTTGCGCTTCATCTTCTTCATGATGATGTCTGCAGCGTATTGGGCTTTTTCGTATGCGTCCGGCCAAGCGAAAGAAAGATATGTTTCCACTTTGTAACCCGCGCTGTATCCGACACATAATTTCAGTTTATCCGGCTTTACATTTCCCTTTATATTGGCTACATCCACAAGGTTATCGCCAATCTGCGTTATGGTCGCCTGACTGATATCTACATTTACGTCCGGCACCATATAGTTAGCCGGGTCATGAACTTCATACAAGAACTGCTCTTTGCATGACTGCTCGGTGATCAGACCGCCGCAATCCGGCGCCTTGGTGATATGGAGATAGTCATCGGTGATCTCCGCGATCGGGAAGCCCAGCTGATCCATGTCAGGAACGCTTCTCCAGTCATAGTCGAAGTTGCCGCCTGCGCCCTGTCCGCCGCATTCCAGCAAATGACCGACCATAATCCCTCTTGCTAGATTATCCCAATCGTCCGATGCCCAGCCGAATTCGTGCTTGAGCGGTCCCAGGAAAAGGGCAGAGTCTGCAGCCCTTCCATTGATCACCACATTTGCGCCTTCTTCCAGGCAGCCGATGATCGGATCACTGCCGTAATAAACATTTACATTCAATATTTTATCCCGTATCTGATCGATGCTCTCTCCTGTATCGATACTGTCAAACCGGATGCCGTCGCTGATCAGCCCGTCAAACTTATCCAGCAGATCATCGCCGATTACATATCCGATCTTATATCCCGTCAGGTTTTGCTGTTCAGCAACATTTTTGATGGCATCAACTGCGCCGACAACATTTACTCCACCTGCGTTGGTAATGATCTTTACGTTCCTGTCGAAAGCTTCTTTCCCGATATTCTCAAACATTCCGATAAAATCTCTGGCATATCCGGCATTCGGATTTCTGTTTTTTTTTCTCTGCATGATAGACATGGTCAATTCTGCAAGATAGTCGCACCCCATATAGTCCAGATTTCCGTTCCGCACCATATGATAAGCAGCGTCATTACTGTCTCCCCAGAAACCTTGTCCGCCTCCTACTCTAATTTTTTTCATGAGGTCTCTCCTTATCATTATTTTTTATCCAATAACAGAGCAAGAATAATGCCAACTTGAAAAACGATTTTTTTCTACGAAAAAAGGACGATTTCTGTCATATCGTCCTTCTTTTTTGCGTTTTGTGTCATTTTTGACACTGTCATTTTTGTCATTATGTGTCGTTATTGTCACCTTCGTTGTCCTGCATTTTTGCCAGCTTTCGGTAGAACGTTCGCTTGTTCATTCCCAGTTTTTTAATCGCTTTTTCCCGATTTCCTCCGCAATTTTCTAATGTCTCTTCAATCAGCCAATGCTCAAATTCCCGTACTTGTTCATGGAAGGTCTTTTCGCTGTTATCATCTGCCATCGCTTTCATTTTCTTTGCACTGCTGCTGTTCTCCCTTTGATATTCTGCATCCAGTTCAATTTTATCTCCTTCTGCCATGATCACTTTCGCTTCGATAAAGTTCTGCAGTTCGCGCACATTGCCGGGCCAGTTGTATTTCTCGATGTATCGCCCCGCCTCTTCTGACAAGGTAAGCTGCTTGTTGTATTTTTCGCCGTATATATGAATAAAGTGGTTGGCAAGAATCATCGCATCGTGTCCGCGCCGCCTTAACGGAGGCACTTCTATGTGGATCACATTTAATCGGTAATAGAGATCCTTCCTGAACCGTCCTGCCTCAACAAGGTCTTCAACAGGCTGGTTAGTCGCTGCGATCACCCGCACATCTACCGGAATGTTTGCCGCCCTTCCGATCTTTTCAATTTCCCCATTTTCGAGAACACGCAAAAGTTTTGCCTGCATATGCATCGGCATATCTCCGATCTCATCCAGAAAAATCGTTCCATGATCGGCCATTTCAAACTTTCCGATCTTTCCCTTCGGATCCGCTCCGGTAAACGAGCCTTTTTCATATCCAAACAACTCACTTTCAATGAGATTTTCCGGTATGGCTGCGCAATTTACCGTAATGAATTGCTTATCCCGCCGTTCACTGCAAGAATGGATCAGTTTTGCAAACTTTTCTTTTCCGGCTCCATTTTCTCCTGTGATCATAACAGTGGCATCCGTTCTTCCTACGATCCTCGCCCTGTCGATAGCTCGGATAAACAGCGGGCTTTCTCCGATGATATTCAGTTCTTTTCCCGACTGGACCGCCTCAATTTCTTTATTATAGCTTAACGCCACATCAGAGATTCGCTTTACCTCTTTGTTCAGCTGAGTCACTTCCGTAATATCTTTAAACACAGAATAAGCCCCGACAAACTCCGTTCCCCTATACAGTGGATAAATTTTGACAGACACATTCTTATCTACGCTTTTTATATGGACTCGCGGATTGATAATCGGCTTCCGCGTCTCGATCACGCGTATGATCTCCGCTCCCGGTTCAATCTCTTGAATGTATCTGCCGATTATCCTGTTTTTTGAAACACCGATTATACTTGAATAAGCATCATTGACATAGAAGATTCTTCCCTTCGGCGATATGCAGACAATTCCTTCATCGAAAGCGTTCATAATCGCCTGCTCATGCAATATTTTGATCCCGTTTAGGATGAAATGGAGAATCTCTCCCGTTACTTCGCCGATGACCTGTCCTTCTTCGTCAATGATCCCGATCAGATCAGAATCCAAAGCTGCACGATCAGAAATCGTCTCTACTACAGTTTCCGCCGAAAAGGTGACCGAGTACGTCCGATTATCTTCCGGTTTTTTTGTCATAATATCAGAAATGACCATTTTCTTGCCCTTTTCCCCGCTTGCGCGGTATAATAGCATAACGTTTCATTTTTTTACTAGCATACACCTTTTTCACCGCAATATCAAATCATGATCTGCCGTTGACAGTGTCAAGTTGTTGTGGAGTTTTTGGTTGACAATCCCGATGGATCGATC
>CAZJSI010000102.1:0-10851 GCA_964548675.1 uncultured Eubacterium sp.
CCAGACGGCCCAGACCGCCGTTTCCGAGAGCCGGATCCGGCTCCTGGTCCTCAATTGCATTTAAGTCAAAGCCAAGCTCCTCCAGCGCTTCCTGAACCTCTTTGTAAGCGGTCAGGTTGATCAGATTGTTGCCCAATGCACGCCCCATAAGGAATTCCATGGACATATAATATACCATCTTCGGGTCTTTCTCGTTGATCGCCTGCTGGGTTGCCATCCACTGGTCGATGATAACGTCCTTTACCGTATAAGACACCGCCTGATATACTTCCTGCTCTGTCGCTTCCGATATTGTCTTGCGGTACAGTGTTTTTACATTGTCTTTTACATTTTTAATAAACTGTTTTTTGTCAAATAATACATTGCTCATGATTGTTTCTCCACTCCTAACTCAACCTTTTGTCCGTTAATATTCCATTCTTTCTGATAACCACTCAAGGCTCCTTCTCTGATATCCAATGCAAGTACCTCGCTCTGGATCTCCTCCTTGTGAGCTGCAAAAACAGCGCTGATCTTTTCTTTTGCGATAAAGGATAACACGATCTTATCCATAACCTCAAATCCAGCCTCTTTCCGCATAGTCTGAACCTTGCTGATGATCTCCCGGACAAAACCTTCCTCGATCAGTTCCGGGGTCAGATTTGTATCAAGTACAACGGTGATATCATTTCCGCTCTCTGTCGCAAAACCTGCCGTCTGTGACATGGAGATCAATAAATCTTCCTCTGTGAGCACAATACCCTCGCCCGCTTCAGCAAGCGTGATCGCACCCTCTTTTTTCAACTGCGCCATAGCTGCATGGCCGTCGATCTTCTCCAGGGCAGCTTTGATCTTGCCCAGGGATTTGCCGTATTTCGGTCCGACAGTACGAAGCTGCGGTTTGAAAGTATAGCTCGTATATCCGCTGACATCATCTTTGAAGCTTACCTGCTTGATATTCAGCTCATCCTCGATGATCTCAACAAAAAATTCCGGTACCTCGAAAGGCGCCTTGACAAACATATTTCCGATCGGCTGACGGTTTTTGATGTTTGCGCTGTTTCTCGCCGCACGTCCCATGACTACGATCTTCAGCACTTCCGCCATGTTTTTCTCCAGCTCCGGATCGATCATAGCCTCATCCACAGCCGGGAAGTCGCAAAGATGGATACTCTCCGGTGCATCTTTGTCAATACTGCATACCAGATTCCGGTAAATGTCCTCCGTCATAAACGGGATCATCGGAGCTGCCGCCTTGCAGATCGTGACAAGAGCCGTGTACAATGTCAAGTACGCATTGATCTTATCCTGCTCCATGCCCTTTGCCCAGAAACGCTCACGGCTTCTTCTTACATACCAGTTACTCATATCATCCACAAAATCCTGCAGCGCTCTTGCAGCTTCCGGAATGCGGTAATTTCCAAGATTGTCGTCCACTGTCCGTACAGCAGAGTTCAGCCTGGACAGCAGCCACTTATCCATCACGGATAATTTATCATACTCCAATTCGTATTTTGTCGCGTCAAATTCGTCGATATTCGCGTAGAGTATAAAGAACGCATAGGTGTTCCACAGTGTACCCATAAATTTGCGCTGTCCTTCCATAACGGCTTTGCCGTGGAAACGGTTCGGCAGCCATGGTGCAGAATTAATATAGAAATACCAGCGGATCGCATCCGCTCCGTACTGCTCCAGCGCATCAAAAGGATCTACGGCATTTCCCTTGGATTTACTCATCTTCTGGCCGTTTTCATCCTGTACATGTCCAAGAACAAGCACATTCTCATACGGCGCTCTGTTAAACAGCAGCGTTGACTCTGCCATCAGAGAATAGAACCATCCGCGGGTCTGGTCAACCGCTTCGGAGATAAACTGTGCCGGGAACTGCTGTTCAAACAGATCCTGATTTTCAAACGGATAATGATGCTGCGCAAAAGGCATTGCTCCGGAATCAAACCAACAGTCAATTACCTCCGGCACACGATGCATATCCTTGCCGCAGTGCGGACATTTGATCGTGACAGCATCGATATACGGCCTGTGTAGCTCCACCTTTGCCGCATCCGGATCTCCACTCTTTTCCGCAAGCTCCGCACGGCTTCCGATCGACTCCATATGCCCGCATTCACATTCCCACACATTGAGAGGCGTTCCCCTGTAACGGTTCCGGGAGATGCCCCAGTCCTGAATATTCTCCAGCCAGTCGCCGAAACGTCCTTTTCCGATGGATTCCGGAATCCAGTTTACGGTATTGTTGTTGCGCACCAGATCCTCTTTCACCGCTGTCATCCTGATAAACCAGGACTCTCTCGCATAGTAGATCAGAGGCGTGTCACATCTCCAGCAGTGCGGGTAGCTGTGCTCAAATTTCGGCGCATCGTATAATAATCCTTTTTCTTCCAGATCTTTCAGCACCATCGGGTCTGCTTTTTTCACAAACACACCCTCATAAGGCGTTTCTTTTGTCATCTCACCCTTGCCGTTTACAAGCTGTACAAAAGGCAGGTCATAGACACGGCCAACCTGGGCGTCGTCCTCACCAAACGCCGGTGCGATATGAACCACGCCGGTACCGTCGGTCAGCGTAACGTAATCCGCACAGGTCACATAATATGCTTTTTTGTGCTGTTTTTCACAGATATCAACCGCATAATCAAATAACGGCTCGTATGACTTGTATTCCAGATCTTTACCCGTACAGGTTTCAATCACTTCATAGGCAGCTATGCCGGCTTCCTCGTCCGCCAGTCTGCCAAGGACAGTATCCAGCAGGGCTTCCGCCATATAATAAGTGCATCCGTCCGCAGCCTTTACTTTTGCATAGGTTTCCTTCGGGTTCACACAGAGGGCCACATTGGAGGGCAGCGTCCACGGCGTTGTGGTCCATGCAAGGAAATAAGCGTCCTCATCTTTCACACTGAAACGGACAACTGCGGAACGTTCTTTCACATCCTTATATCCCTGAGCCACCTCGTGGGAAGACAGCGGGGTGCCGCAGCGCGGGCAGTAAGGCACGATCTTGAAGCCTTTGTATAACAGGCCTTTATCCCAGATCTTCTTTAACGCCCACCATTCGGATTCGATAAAATTGTCATCATAGGTTACGTATGGATTATCCATATCCGCCCAGAAACCAACGGTGTCGGAGAAGTCCTCCCACATACCTTTGTATTTCCACACAGATTCTTTACATTTTGTGATAAACGGGTCAAGGCCATACTCTTCGATCTGCTCTTTTCCATCCAGACCGAGCAGCTTCTCCACTTCCAGTTCCACCGGAAGCCCATGGGTATCCCATCCCGCCTTTCTCGGAACCATCTTTCCTTTCATCGTCTGATAACGTGGAATCATATCTTTGATGACACGCGTCAGCACGTGTCCGATATGCGGTTTACCGTTTGAAGTCGGCGGTCCGTCGTAAAATGTGTAGGTTTCACCCTCTTTGCGATTCTCCATACTTTTCCGGAAGATATCATTTTCTTTCCAGAACTGTTCTGTTTTCTTTTCGCGTTCCACAAAATTCAGATTTGTCGAGACTTTTTCGTACATAATGTTCTCCTTTTTTGTGTAAATAAAGTTACTGATACAAGAAAAGCGCGCGCTGCTGTGCACATCGTTTTCCCGTAGGGATTTTGTATCATGGGAATATTGCGGAGCAATTTCCTGTCATACAAAAATACTCCCGTCCCCGAAAAGGACGAGAGCATAATATTACTATCGTTTTACCACCTGTTCGAAGTACGCGGGCCCCTTTGCCCGGATACCAGTTCCCTGTAACGGCGGAAAACCGTCAGCGCCTACTTTACTTTTCAGAAATGCTCTCACATTCCCCTGCGGCATGCGTGTCAGCTTTCCTGACTCTCACATCCGACGTATTTCAGGCTGAGACTCGGAAGTGATATTCCATTGAGATTGTACTGATACCGTTTCCCACCATCCCGGCTCTCTGTCACGTTCCAATCAGATGTACTGTCTTCGTCATCGTCCTTCATAACTTGTTATTTTTTAACCACAGCAATTATAAGTTGTAAAAATGCAGTTGTCAACCTTGTTTTGGAAAAAAGACGGATTATGCCAGAAAAAACGGCGAATTGCTCCGCCGTTTTTCGTTCGCTATGGTAATTGCGATTTTGTCTGTGATAATTTACAGTTCATTTAAAATTTCATTATATAATCCCGGATTAGAACCGAGAACGGCCAGACCGATTGCCACAATAATGATAAGAACTACGATTGATATAATGGACAAAACAATACCTGCAATGGCCATTCCTCTTCTCGACCGATGCTTTGCCAGATGAATCGCGCCGAGTACAATTGCGATGATTCCTGTCACGATATTTATATACGTGCAGCTCAGTACGATGGACACGATGCCCAAAACCAGAGATGCGATAGCCATTCCGACCGGTTCCTCCGGCGGCGTGTTCTGATAAGGATCCTGATAATTCTGTGTCGTCTGATTCTGAGAACCATACTGCACCGGCTCGCCGTAGTCATAATCCCGGGATTTGTTCTCCTGTCCCGTATTCAGATTTTCATAATTCCTGTTATCACTCATAGTCTGTTTCCCTTTCTGCTTAATGCCTCTATATACCGAAGTCTATCACACTCCACCGCTTTTCACAACAAAAAAAGAAGAAAAAAGGTGGAACTTTTGTGAAAAAAGAGTATACTATGCCTAAAGGACTTTTGTCCGAGATAGGTATAAGGGAGGAAAATGGCCGGAAAACCGGTCAAAATAATACGATGAGATCATTAAATCTGACACTGCTTACCGATTTATATGAGATAACCATGATGCAGGGTTATTTCAAGACAGACAACCACGATATGGTCATCTTCGACGCATTTTATCGTGAGAACCCCTGCGGCGGCGGATATGCTATCGCCTGCGGTCTGGAACAGGTTGTGGAATATATTAAAAATCTGCAATTTTCCACCGACGATATCCGCTATTTGCAGAGCCTGAACATGTTTGACGAAGATTTTCTGAAATATCTGAGTACATTCCGTTTTTCCGGAAGCATCTATTCCGTGCCGGAAGGAACCGTGATCTTTCCGAAAGAACCTTTCATCAAGGTAGTTGCCCCCATCATGGAGGCGCAGCTTGTGGAGACCGCGATTTTAAATATCATGAACCATCAGAGTCTGATCGCCACAAAAGCGTCCCGCGTCTGTCATGCGGCAAAGGGGGACGGCGTTATGGAATTCGGACTCCGGCGCGCACAGGGACCTGACTCCGGTATCTACGGCGCCCGGGCTGCCGTCATCGGCGGATGCTGCGGCACCTCAAACGTGCTGGCGGGACAAATTTTTAATGTTCCTGTCAAAGGCACACATGCCCATAGCTGGATCATGAGCTTTCCGGACGAATATACTGCATTCAAAACCTATGTGGAACTCTATCCGAACGCATGTATTCTGCTGGTGGATACTTATGATACCCTGAAATCAGGTATCCCGAATGCGATCCGCGTATTCCGCGAAATGAAGGAAGCCGGTGTAGAGCTTCACAATTACGGAATCCGTATGGACAGCGGAGATTTGGCTTACCTGTCAAAGAAAGTCCGCAAAATGCTGGATGAGGCCGGCTTCCCGGATGCCGTTATATCCGCATCCAACGATCTGGATGAATACCTGATCGAAAGTTTAAAGATTCAGGGTGCAACGATCACCTCCTGGGGCGTTGGCACGAGCCTGATCACCTCAAAGGACTGCCCGGCCTTCGGCGGCGTATACAAGCTTGCCGCTGTTCAGGATGCTGACGGAAGCTTCATTCCGAAGATCAAACTCTCCGAGAATACGGAAAAAGTGACCAATCCGGGCAATAAGGAAATTTATCGCATTTATGACAGGGAAACCGGAAAGATCCGTGCAGACCTAATCTGCCTTGCCGATGAGGTTTTCGATGAAAATGAGGATATGGTTCTTTTTGATCCGATCGAGACATGGAAACGTACCCGCATTGTCGGCGGTACCTATATCATGAGAAAACTGCTCATTCCGATCTTCGAGGAGGGAAAATGTGTCTACACTTCCCCGAGTGTTATGGAGATTCAGGAATTCTGTACTGCGGAGAAAAACACGCTTTGGGATGAAAATATGCGATTTGTCAATCCATCCAAAGTCTATGTGGATTTATCAGACAAGCTTTACTCACTGAAACAGAAAGTATTTAACGAATTGAGCGCTGCGAAATATCATATTTAATATTCCTTTTAAAATACCGGCGGCTGAAACAGCCTCCGGTATTTTTGTTTTCATAACAAAAGCGCCGCAATGCTAAAATACACAACATTTTAGCGCTGCGGCGTGAAATAATCATTACTCTTCTAATTAAAACCGATCACTTTCTGGGAAATCTTATAGATCGTAAGGGAAAGGCTCCTGCCTCCCTTACCCGGCAGATTCAGCGTCCGCCCCATGATACGGTTCCTCAGCCGATGGAACAGACGGATATCCCTTTCTTTGATGTATGTCCAAAGCTCTCTCTTTTTCTCCAGATTCTCTTTTGTCCCGGATTTAATCAGCATAACCGTGGAGATAACAGTAATGATCTCCAGATAATTCATCATGTATCTTCTCAGATGCCGGTTTGTGATCTTCCACAGGTCATAGGCATCTATCATCAATTTATTCACCTTGATCTGCTGGTCAATACGTCGGATCATGACCGCTTCATTCACCGACTGATCCTCCCGGCCGATGTAGTAACGGTAAAAATCCACATCCAGATAATACATCGTCCTCACATAGGGGAGCGGTACATACACAAACAGATTATCCACATAAAACGTATGTTTTGGCAAAACCAGATGACAGTCGCGCAAAAGCTGAGTCCGGTAAATAACGGAATGCATCAGTATATATTTTCCGATCTTAAAATTTCTCGTTTCCGCCCAGTCGAATAACTGATTTTTTGGAAGCACACTGCCGTACCTTGTTGCCTTTTTGTGCTTTGCCCCCTCTTTTTCATAGATAAAATTACTGATCAGCATATCCAGCATACATCCGGCGGAGCAGAGACTGCGCAGCGTCTCCAAAATTTGCTGATAGCTTTCTCCATCCACCCAGTCATCACTGTCGACTACCTTAAAATACAGTCCGGTAGCATGATTAATTCCCGCATTCAATCCCGCTCCATGTCCGCCGTTTTCCTGATGAATAACACGAACTATGGTAGGATACTTCTTCGCATATTCATCTGCGATTGCTCCCGTACTGTCGGTGGAACCGTCATCCACCAGAATAATTTCCACATCCTCGCCGCCTGGCAGAAGCGAATCCACACACCGCCTCATATAATCCTGTGAATTATAACAGGGCACCGTAAAAGTAAGTAATTTCATAAGTATTCCTCTTAGATCTGTAACGTGATTCTTATATTTAGTATACATCACTTACGAAAAAATTTAACTCTTTTTTTGAAAAATTTATATGTAATTGATACTTTTTTCTCATTCACAAAATGTTCATATTTTATTTACTAAAAAATCATACTATTCACACAGGGCGGACACATTTCTTTCTTATACTTTTAACTGTAAGAAAGATAAAAACACTTACAGCATAACAAAGCAATTTTCAATTTCTTTTCATAAATCTTTTTCATGTATATAGCCGGTGCGTTAAGCATCGGCTTCCTCTTTGTCAGTCAGTTTCACCGCTTAGCGGAGGGCGTTTCCCGTTTCCAAACTGTTATATTTTTCATTTCCCAGGCGGATATTCATGTACTTTGTGTAAGCTGCAAAAGCTGATGGGATCGGGTACTTCTCCTCGGATTCCGCCACTTCCACAAAAAGCAGCCCTGACTCCTCTCTGGTCAGGGAATCCACCTGTATCATATATCCGCTCATATGCCATTCCACATGGGAAAAAATATGCTTTGCATCCTCCAGCTCACGAATCCGCAAAGGATGGAGCCCGAACTGCCGCACAGTCTCCAGCGCCTCATCCACGGAAAGACGTCCCTCCACATTTGGAAATTCATACAACCCTGCCAGCAGTCCTTTTTTTGGGCGTCTGCGAAGTACGATCTTATCGCCGTCCCGGATGAGCAGCACCGTCCGATCCTCCCTCCGCCGAGCTTTTGCCTTCTTTTTTACCGGAAGATCCTTCCATATTCCCTGTATATGGGCCTCGCAGAAATCCTTCCAGGGGCACTGACCGCAGAGCGGTTCTCCGTTTGGCAGGCAGACCGTCGCCCCCAGTTCCATCAATGCCTGGTTAAATGCGCCCGCCTCATCCTCCGGCATCATTTTATCCAGCGCTTCTTCCACCTGTTGTTTTACGGACTGTTTCATTATGTCCGAATCATCCGCCGCAACTCTCATAATGACCCGCAGCACATTTCCATCCACCGCGGGCACGGGAATCCCAAATGCGATAGACGCGACCGCTCCCGCCGTATAATGGCCGATTCCCTTTAGCCTGAGCAGTTTTGCATAGTCTGCCGGCAGTTCTCCTCCATGTTCCGCCATCACTGTCCGGGCGGCAATCTGCAGATTTCTGACACGGTTATAGTAACCCAGTCCTTCCCAGAGTTTCAGCAAGCGTTCTTCCTCACACTCCGCAAGATCCCGGACTGTCGGAAGCGCCGACATAAACCGCTCAAAATAAGGCTTTACCGCCTCGACACGGGTCTGCTGGAGCATGATCTCGGACACCCACACCCTGTAGGGAGTCACCTCTTCCCTCCAGGGAAGGACACGGGCGTGGGATGCATACCACGCAAGAAGCGGTTTTGTAATTTTATTTAAGTCAAAATCCTTTAACATTTTGCGTATCCTCCTGCACTGTCCCTCTGTTCCTTTATGACTTGAGTGTAGCACGGTTGATCTCGTCCGCGAACACTTCCTGCACTGTCCCTTTGTTCCTTTGTGATCCGCAGCTCCTGTTTTTTATATCCTCCAACGCCGACAGCATCTCATACTTCGCATTCTCACAAAAAGCCTCAAAGGGCTGCTCTTTCTCCCTCTCCGGCTCCCAGTAACTCTCTATATAATCTTTTATGATCTCTTCTTCCGTCATCTTTCCGTACCGCTCCAGGGCGAAATGCCATTTTTCTTTCATAGTCTCGGAGATCAAGGACCAGTATTTTTCATGAAAAGAGGCCGGAATGATGCCCGTGTGAGGGACAATGATCCTCGCCGCCTCATATTTTCTGCACTTCTCAATGGAAGCAAAAGCATCCAGATAACTTTTTAAAACAGCAGACTCTACCCGGTTCTCGCTGTGAACAACCCCGGTGCTCTCGCTCAAAAATAAATATCTTTCCGGTTCCAGGGCAAAACTCAGGCTGCAGTTCGTATGTCCTGGCGTCTCCAGCACATAGACGGATTCCTCACCCAGAGAAACCCTGTCTCCTTCCCGCAGCACCCTGTCAACCTGCATATATTCAAAAGGGATTTCTATATCACGGTGATTGCCGAGTTTCCGCGCCGCAGCGTTGCTCAGACGCTGGATCATTTTGATCGCACCCTCGCGCCCGAAAATCTTTTTCGCATATTCGCTGGCACAGGTGACCGCTTTCGGCCATTCCTTTTTCACCGCCGCCAGAGCCCCGATATGGTCATAATGGGAATGGGTTGCAAAAATATAATCCAGCGTCCGCACCTTTCCATGCTTCTCATATTCATTTAAAAACGCCACATGAATATTGTAGATCATATCCTGCGCACAGTACGCCATACCGCAGTCGATCAGCGCCGTTTTTTCACAGCCCAGGATCAGCAGTGCTTCTCCGCCTGCCCCTGCCGTCACCCGCAATATTTTTTCCGGAAACTGAAACCGGCTCCACCCATCCATATTCAGGTAATTATCTTTTCTCTCATACAAACGCAAATCCATATCTTTCTCCTTCACTGAAATACCCGGCAGAAAGCCTGAAATGTCAATCTCATGGAGTCCTTCTGAACTCCGTACTCAAAACCCAGTTCACGAACAATTTTTTCTCCGCAAAACAATGCGTTTTCCTCTTCCATTAACGGAAATGGCAGAGGTATCCCCTCTTTTAAAACTTCCTCCACTGTTACCGGAAAGGTCTCAAATGCTCTGCCGCTGACACATCTCAGCAAATTCACAAAAGAATCATAAGTCATGATCTCCGGGGCGCTTAAAAGATAGATTTTTCCCTCAGCCTGGGATTTTTCCACACAGAGCATGATCGCTTTTGCCACATCCCTGACATACACCATCTGGAACTTTCCTTTCGCATCAACCGGATGGGGGATTTTCTCCCCTTTTACAATGCGCTGAATGTACCAGGATTCCCTCGGCGCATAATTAAACGGCCCGTAAATGATCGCCGGGCGCAGGATCGTATATTGAAAACCTCTCTCTCCGGCGGCAACTTTCAACTCTTTTTCCAACATCATCTT
The DNA here is from genome assembly GCA_964548675.1 of uncultured Eubacterium sp. Classification (GTDB taxonomy): domain Bacteria; phylum Bacillota; class Clostridia; order Lachnospirales; family Lachnospiraceae; genus Eubacterium_I. The sequence goes on from CAZJSI010000102.1 coordinate 10,362, forward strand.
TTTATATGTATACAAACCTACAGGATCCGTGGGTCTTTGGCTTTGCAGTTTTGAATCCTCATATCTGACGGAAACAGAACTCTCGCAAACATCCGCCGTACTAATGTATATGTATCGTCCGAAATCACATGGAAGATACTCTGACAGATCAGCGATATCCCCCTCCTCATATGCGCAGAAATCCACAACTGCGTCGTAGGCATCCGCTAAAGGCAGCGCCTGTAATTTTTGATAATCATGCCTGTCGCACACAAACTCCGTCACATCCCCCAGTGACCCAAGGGAAAATCTGCCTCTGTTGATCACCGTAATCTGCCAGCCGCTCTGAAGCGCCAGCATCACAAAAATCCTGCCGGTAAAATAGCTTCCTCCTATCACTAAAACATTCTTCCTGTCCATTTTCCTGCTCCCTCTATAATGTCTTAAACATTTTCTAATTCAAGACTCGCTCGCGAGTCTTGGCGCGGGATTCGGGTCAGCTTAGCTGACA
>CAZJSI010000103.1:0-10850 GCA_964548675.1 uncultured Eubacterium sp.
CAACGATGTATAACATCAACTATGGGCATAATCAGGAATTGATGGATCAGTGCAAAATATTATCGGATTATGCATATTTTGTATCCAGGGTGCGTCATAAGATGGAATGTGGGTATCCTGTTGAAAAAGCAGTGGATGTTGTCTGCTCAGAATGTATAGAAGAGGACATACTGAGAGAATTTTTGTTGAAAAACAGATCGGAGGTCGTGGGTATGTTTCTGGTTGATTATAAACCTTCCTTGCAGAGAAAAATGGATCGTGAGGAAGGCCGTGAGGAAGGACGTGAGGAAGGACGTGAGGAAGGACGCAAGGAGGGGCGTAAAGAGGGTCGTACATTACATTTAATCTCCCTGATTCAGAAGAAAATTAGAAAAGGAAAAAATTTGGAATTGGCAGCAGAAGAACTGGAAGAGAATGTGGAGGATATTTCTGAAATCTTTGAAGTAATAAAGGGGAATTTAGAAAAAAACCCGAAAGAAATCCTGGATATCTGGAATAGAAAACATAAAGCGGCTGACAAGGATCCGGAAACTGGAAGTGTTGTGAGAAAGTGATTGAAAAGTAGGTTCGGTGAGTGTGGCATAATAAAATAAAAGTATCGTGAAACAATCCTGTGATAAGACAAAAGATAGTTGACCAAATTTCCGCTATATGGTAAATTTTAATATCAGTAGGGAAATTATTTCTGAAAGGACACAGGAGGCGGGATTATGGAAAATGAAAATATCTCCAGAAATTTTATTGAGCAGATTATTGATAAGGATATAGAGGAAGGCAATTGTGAGACAGTCTGCACCCGGTTCCCACCGGAACCGAACGGTTATCTGCATATCGGACATGCAAAATCCATTCTTTTAAATTATGGACTGGCACAGCAGTATAATGGTAAATTTAACATGCGTTTTGATGATACAAATCCGACAAAAGAGAAAATAGAGTTTGTGGAATCCATCAAGGCGGATATCGAGTGGCTTGGCGCAGATTGGGAGGACAGGCTTTTCTTTGCATCCGATTATTTTGAGCAGATGTATGAAGCAGCGGTAAAACTGATCAAAAAGGGCAAGGCATATGTCTGTGATCTGACGCCGGAAGAAATCCGTGAGTATCGCGGTACTCTGACAGAGCCGGGCAAAAACAGCCCGTATCGTGACCGGAGCGTGGAAGAGAATCTGGAATTGTTTGAAAATATGAAAAACGGAATCTACAAAGACGGTGAAAAAGTGCTGCGGGCAAAGATTGATATGGCGTCACCGAACATTAATATGCGTGATCCGATCATTTACCGTGTGGCACATATGAGCCATCACCGCACCGGGGATAAATGGTGCATTTATCCGATGTATGATTTTGCACATCCGATTGAAGATGCAATCGAGGGAATCACACATTCCATCTGTACGTTGGAATTTGAGGATCACCGTCCGCTGTATGACTGGGTTGTGCGCGAGTTGGAATATCCGCATCCGCCGAAACAGATCGAGTTTGCAAAATTGTATCTGACTAATGTGGTGACAGGAAAGCGCTATATCAAAAAACTGGTAGAAGAGGGCATCGTGGATGGCTGGGATGATCCGCGTCTGGTTTCCATCGCAGCTCTCAGAAGAAGAGGATTTACGCCGTCTTCTATCAAAAAATTTGTCGATCTCTGCGGTATTTCCAAGAGCAACAGTTCTGTGGACTATGCGATGCTTGAGTATTGCATCCGGGAGGACCTGAAGCTGAAGGCTTCGAGGGCCATGGCGATTCTTGACCCGATCAAACTGGTCATTGACAATTATCCGGAGGGACAGGTTGAGGAGCTGGAAGTGGATAATAATATGGAAAATCCGGAGCTGGGCAAGCGTCTCGTTCCGTTTTGCCGTGAAGTTTATATTGAGCGGGAAGATTTTATGGAAGAGCCGCCGAAAAAATACCGTCGTCTTTATCCGGGGAATGAAGTGCGTCTGATGAACGCTTACTTTGTGACATGTACCGGATATGAGAAGGATGAGAACGGAAAAGTGACCGTAGTTCACTGCACATATGATCCGGAGAGCCGTGGCGGAAACAGCCCGGATGGCAGAAAGGTGCGGGGAACCATTCACTGGGTGTCCGTTCCCCATGCCGCAAAAGCGGAAGTCCGTTTATATGAGAATATTATTGACGAGGAAAAAGGCGTTTACAACGAAGATGGAAGCCTGAACCTGAATCCAAATTCATTGACGGTTCTGAAAGACTGTTATGTGGAGCCGTCGCTGTTGAATGCAGAAAAATATGACAGCTTTCAGTTTGTGAGAAACGGTTTCTTCTGTGTGGATGCGAAGGATTCCACTCCGGAACACCTCGTGTTTAACAGGATTGTCTCATTAAAGAGTTCTTATAAGCTGCCGGCACAGGCGTAAGAGGAGAGGGCTGCCGCATTATAACAGATGCGGCGGTCCTTTTATAAATAACCAGATATTTTACACTCAAAACGGATCAAATATACTCGGGGTTATGGAAACAGGAGCGAAAGTGAATGAAAGAATTTGCAATTACTTTGGAAACAGAGTTAAAAATTCCATTATATGAACAGATTTATGAGGCCGTCCGGGATGCCATCCTTACCGGGCGTATTCCGCAGGGGGAAAAACTGCCCTCGACCCGGTTTGAGGCAGAGTATCTCCAGGTCAGCCGAAGTACGGTGGAACTGGCATACGGACAGCTTTTATCGGAAGGATATATACAGTCCGAGCCTTACCGTGGGTATTTTGCCTGTGATGTGAGGGATTTATATCATCTGACTGATGTGATGAAAAATGATGTTGTCTTCAAAAAGCAGGAAGAAAAACAAAGGCCGAAGTATGATGTGGATTTCTCACCGAATGGGATTGAGTTAAAACAGTTTCCATTTGGACCGATGAGCCGTATTATGAGAAACCTTTTGCTGGATGAAGGGGAGAAGGTGCTGCAGAGCAGCTTTTCTTTTGGCGATGAAAATTTTCGCCAAGTGATTTGTGATTATCTGTATCGTTCCAGAAATGTGCGTTGTGTGCCGGAACAGATTGTCATTGGCGCCGGAAATGAGTATTTGCAGATATTGCTTTCTCAATTGTTGGGAGGCGGGCATCGGGTGGCAATGGAATCTCCTACCTATTTGAGGGCCTATCGTACATTCTGCAGTCTCGGTTTCCCGGTGGAGGAAGTGGAGTTGGACCAGAACGGAATGAGGGCGGATATTTTGGCGGAAACCGAGGCGGACATTGCCTATGTCATGCCCTCCCACCAGTTTCCCCTTGGTATCGTTATGCCTATGAAGCGGCGTTTGGAGCTTTTGAACTGGGCATCCCGGAAACCGGGACGTTATATTATCGAAGATGATTATGACAGTGAATTCCGTTACAAGGGAAAGCCAATCCCGGCGCTGCAGGGAATGGACCGCAGCGGACGTGTCATTTATCTGGGAACTTTCTCGAAAAGTATTGCTCCGTCAGTGCGTGTCAGTTATATGGTCCTGCCGATGCATCTTTTGGAGCGCTATGAGGAGCGGTGCGGTTTTTACGCCTGTACGGTTCCGAATATAATGCAACAGACGATCTACCAGTTTATGAAAGAGGGTCATTTTGAGAGAAATCTGAACCGGATGAGAGGGATATATAAGGCGAAACATGATTTCTTATTAAACGAGCTTAAAAATTGCAGTTGGGTAAAAAAGATCATGGGCGGAAATTCCGGACTTCACCTTTTGGTGGAGGTAAAAAGTTTTCTTTCCGAGGCGGAGATCATAGAGCAGTGTAAAAAGGAAGGAATCCGTATCTATGGCCTTTCAGAGTATTTTATCAGCAAAAAATCTACCTTTGAGAGACCGGTATTTCTGATCGGATATGGCGGGCTGTCAGAGGAACAGATCACGCGGGGGATCAGAAAAATCGGAGAAGTGATATCCTGACGAATGGGTTTGTTATTGTGAAAGAATCGGGTAATTAAATTGTGCTTGCGCATCTGTTCTATATGTGATAGAATAACAGAAAGGAGGAGCATATGTTAAAATTAGAAATCAAACTGAATGAACAAAAGATTCAAAGTGAGGGTAAATATAAATTGGCGAGTATATATGATACGTTAGATACATTGTTTGCCCGCTACGAGATTCGCAAAGAAGTATTACCTGATGGAACAATATCATATTACGGTTCCGGAAAACCAAAGGATTTTGGATCCTTTGGCGCTAATATTCTGCGCCTGAAAAAGCAGAGCTGGTTTATGGATTATGTTGAAAAATGGTTGTGGTTTAACAGTGATAATGGAAGAAGCGAAGATGATTTTTCAATGGAGGATGTTTTGTATCATTACACAAAGAAAGCGAGTGTGATGTGACAGGTGAACAAAAAACGAACGGAAGATATCTGCAATAAAACGGATAAGCAGTACAAAGCGATTTATTTCGATCTGAGTATCAATCGGTTAAAAGAATATTATTCTCAATCAAATCCAAAAGTGGCATATAAAAAATACAAACCTTTCTGTCAAATCATAATTTTTCACATGAACAGTATTCCGGATATCATTCACTATATAAAACAACGGATATGAATATTTTTGATATAGTTGAAAATATGAGCCAGGAGTTTCCATGGCTTTCACAATGTGCCAATCATTTTGAAGTGAGCGATATAGGCGAAAATCATGATTTAATGAACATTTTTCAATTATCGGAAGAAGATGAAATTTATTTATTGCCATAAAAAATCGGCGGTTAGCCATATGACAGGTTAGCCGCCGATCTGTATGTATCAATTAATCTTCTTTACATTTTACGACATCCGCATAGAAAGCATCCAGTTCTTCCTGGGTATCAAAAGTGGCCAGATACATCTGATTTCCCATTGCGCCGGAAAGAGCATCCGGAATGCGTTCCACCATCTTGATATTTTCCGCATATTTCGTTTTGATATCTTCCGGCGTGAGTACAAAGTTCTTGCCGTCCCGAAGTCCTGCAAAACCGCAGAAGTGATGGTCTCCCACCGGTTTGGTGGATTTATCAAAGGCAACCATATCCGCCCAGATCTTGTATACGTCGGTTTCACGGGCAAAATTGATCATATCAGGAGTAAAGCCGCCGGATGGGCGCATGTTTACTTCCAGAGCCATCAGATCGCCTTTTTTGCCCAGGCCCTCATGGTCTGAGAGAAGACGGAAAAATTCAAAGTGAACGAAACGGCTCTTAACGCCGAAGCTCTTTACAGTGGCGCGGCCAAATTCACGGGTATCCTCCGCCAGATCCTTTACAATATAGAACAGGGAGTTGTCGGCGTTGTTTACGATATCCATGATAGACATTGGAGTTACATTTCCGGCTTCAAACATCGGCTGACCGTGAGAGTCGATGATCGCATCATAAGAATTAATCTCGGCATTGATAAATTCCTCCATGATATATGAGGTATCGGGCCATTTTTCCTCAAAGAAGGATTTCATCTGCTCGTCATTTTCGATTTTGAACGTGTGGGAAGCGCCGACGCCGTTATCCGGTTTTGCTACTACCGGATAGCCGACTTCCTTTACAAAATCCAGACATTTTTTCAAAGTATCCACCATGTGGTAGCGGGCTACCGGGATATTTACCTTGCTGTAATATTTTTTCATTTTGGATTTATACTTAATGCGCGGCATATCGGAGGTATGGAATCCGGTGGTGATATTGAAATCCGTGCGCAGTTTTGCATCCTGCTCAAGCCAATATTCGTTGTTGGATTCCAACCAGTCGATCTTTCCGTGTTTGTAAGACAGGAAAGCGACAGCGCGGTACACTTCATCATAATTTTCCAGAGAAGCTACCTTATAATATTCATTCAGGCTGTCTTTCAGTTCCTGGCTCAGTTCGTCGTAGGGAGAATCGCCGATGCCCAGTACATTCATTCCGTTGTTTTTCAGTTCCCGGCAAAACTGCCAATAGTTTGTCGGAAAATTTGGAGAAATAAAAATCACATTTTTCATACTCATTCTCTTCCTTATCTCTTTTGTTATATTTATATAAAGTGGATTGTAAAAAAATCCCCCTTTGTATCGTCTGCCTCATATCCGGAATCCGGCCGAAAATTTTATTTCATATCCGGAATCCGGTCAAAAATTTTGTCTCACATCCGGAATCCGGTCGAAGATCCTGCTCCCGCCGGGGCGGGAAGATCTTATTCGTTGTCGTATAACAGATGCGGTACAAAATAAGTGACCTGTTTATACCACCAGTCCCAATCGTGGGCGCAGTCATAACCCCAGACGTCAACCCATACGGGAATGCCCTTATCCCTCAGGATATCGCTGAGCTGGAAAGTAGTCTGCGGGATTTCCCATGGTCCCTGCCCGACGCAGATGATTGCTTTTCGCTGACGGTACAGATCCATATAAGGGTGATCCGCAGGAAGATTTGGCAGATAGTCAACCGGGGAGTTGGCATAAACCAGATCGTCCATATAAGAACCGAAACCATAATTTGTGCTGTAAATACCGCTCAACGCCAGCAGTCCGTCAAAAAGGTCCGGACGCCGGAAATAGAGATTTGCTGCATGGGTGGCTCCGAGACTGCATCCGAAAGCGATCACGCCGGTAGGTCCATCCCAGCCGTTGCGTTCGTTTACCATTGCCTGTATAAAGGGCACCATCTCATCTGTGATATAACGGATCCAGTCTTCATGACGGCAGATACGCCAGCGGGGATCTCCGTAAAGATTGGAATAGGTTTCTGCATCGAGAGTGTCGATGGAGAATACCATTACTTCACCGGACTCGATCCAGGGGCTCCACACATCCGTCATCTTAAAATTTTCGAAATCGAAAAAGCGTCCGTCCTGACATGGGATAAATAAGACCGGCCGTCCTGCATGTCCGTAGACCTTACATTCCATGTCCCGCCCAAGCGCAGGGCTGTAATCTTTAAAATATTGTACTTCCATTTTCTTCCTCCTAGAAAATATGTATGTGCGGCTTATCATCTGTCCCGTCCCTGTCGGCAGCGCAGAAAAATCAAGATTCGTATGCGCGGCTTACTGTTCGTACATCAATGTATTCATGAAAAAGGGAATCTGTTTTTCCCAGCTCGCTTCACAGTGTTCTCCTCCGGGAACAATGCGGCAGTCCAACAGGATTCTCTTTTCCAGAAGAAGTGTCGCTGCTTTTCCCAAAGCCCGCCTCATTTTCAAATGATTTCCCATTTCCCTTGAACCGTAGTCCATATATATGACGGTATCCGGCAGCGGCCTTGACCTTTTGATCATCCTTTCGGAATCTGCCGGGGAGAGCCAGAGGGAAGGAGACAGAGCGGCTGCGCGGGAAAACACATCATTGTATTCCAACACCGCATACAGGCTCATAAGCCCGCCCATGGAGCTTCCGGCGATAAATGTATGTTTCCGGTCCGGCAGTGTGCGGAAATGCCGGTCAATGTAAGGCTTGAATGTGTGAACAAACCATTCCATTGTAATCTTTCCCTTACCGGTGATCCTGCCGAATTGGGGTTCGGAAAAATCAAAGGGAGAGTATTCTTTCAGGCGGCCGTGATCCGGGCTGTGGTTGCACTCCACAGCGGCAATGATCAGCGGCGTTTCCGTATGATCCATATATTCTTTCATGCCCCAGCATTTACCGTAGGTGGCATCCTCGTCAAAAAACACATTGTGTCCGTCAAACATGTATAATACCGGATAGCGTATATCTGTATCATAATTGTAAGATTCCGGCAGATAGATGTAAGCATTTCGCACTTCATCACCAGTCAGCTTCGGAATCGTAATGTCCCATTTCTCTATCATAGCAGCCTCCGTCAACGTGTGATGTTTCCTTGATCTAAGGCATAGTACGCCCTTGAACAATAATCATAATAGCACAGTAGGGATTAATTGGCAAGAATAGCATTGCGAACCGGGTTTATAAATGTTATGATAGGGGACGAATAAAAGCTGAATTTATCAGGAGAGTACACGATAGATGAAAACAATACTTTTTGACATGGACGGAACATTGCTTGATACGGAGAAACTGTATCAAAAAGCGTGGCGGATGGCTGCAAGGGACTGTGGCTATGAGTTGTGTGAGGAGGATTCCCTCACGCTGCGAAGCCTGGGAAAACCTTACAATGTGGCAAGGATCAGGGAATTGTTCGGTGAGGATGCAGATTTTTTTAAAATTCGCAACAGAAGGAAAGAAATCATGGAACCGTGGCTCGAGAGAGACGGGATCCCGTTAAAACCGCAGGTACATGAGACGCTGAAAGAATTGAAGAAACGCGGCTGTCGTATTGCGGTAGTCACGGCTACGGGGATGGATCGAACCGAACCGTATCTGAAGAGGGTGCAGTTGTACGATCTGTTTGACCGTATTGTCTGTGCCGCTATGGTAGAGAGGGGCAAACCGGCGCCGGACATCTATTTATATGCCTGCAGACAGATGGGAGTAAATCCCGAGGAAACGTATGCGGTGGAGGATTCGCCGAATGGCGTGCGCTCTGCGGCGTCTGCCGGATGTAAGGTGATCATGATTCCGGATCTGACACAGCCGGATGCGGAGCTGGAAAAAATTCTGTATAGGAAAGTCGGCAGTCTGAAAGATTTGCTGGAACTGCCCGGATTGGAAATGTTATGATAGAAAAAAATAATTTGGAGGTATCGGAATGACAAAGACAGAATTTCAGGAGTTTATAAAAGATAAAATGATCCTGTTGGACGGAGCCACAGGTTCTAACCTGCAAAAACGCGGTATGCCTACAGGCGTGTGCCCGGAGCTCTGGATCACGGAGCATGCGGATGTATTAAAGGGGCTTCAGCAGGAGTATGTGGCTGCGGGGAGCAATATTGTGTATGCGCCGACTTTTTCCGGAAACCGTATTAAGATGAGTGAGTACGGTCTGGGGGACAGGCTGGAGGAGATCAACACAAAACTGGTGCAGATCAGCCGTGAGGCAGTGGGGGACAAGGCGTTGGTGGCGGGAGATATCACCATGACCGGAGCCCAGCTTGAGCCTATGGGGGATCTGACCTTTTCGGAACTTCTGGAAGTGTATAAAGAGCAGTTATCCATACTGCACAGTGCAGGTGTGGATCTGATCGTTGTGGAGACTATGATGAGCCTTCAGGAGACAAGGGCAGCGGTGCTTGCAGCAAAGGAAGTGTGTCCGGAACTGCCGATTCTGGCTACATTGAGTTTTACCGAATCGGGAAATACATTGTACGGCGCGTCCGCGGAGTCCGCGGTAGTAGTGCTGCAGGAGATGGGCGTGGATGCGGTCGGACTGAACTGCTCCGCAGGACCGGATAAGATGCTGGGTGTGATCAAACGGATGAAAGCGGTGGCAAAGGTGCCTCTCATTGCGAAGCCAAATGCCGGACTTCCCCAGATGGGCGCGGACGGCCAGACCTACTATGATATGGATGCCAATGCTTTTGCGGACAGCATGAAAGAGATCATTCAGGCGGGAGCCCATATCGTTGGAGGGTGCTGCGGTACGGCTCCTGCTTACATAGAAAAATTAAAGGAGACTGCGGCAGATACGGTTCCGGCGCCGGAAGAGGTAAATGATACGGTTTATCTGGCAAATGAGCGCCAGATATATGAGTTTGAGAACGGACAGACGCTGGAGCTGGGAGACGGCATCGATTTTACGAAAGATGAGGATCTTCTGGATGAATATAAGGACGGCGTTTTTGATACGGCTCAGGACACTGCCTTTGACCTGCAGGATGATGAGGCGGATGCGCTTCTGTTTTGTGCAGACGGGCTTTCAGAGGAGGCGGACATCCTAAAGGAAGCGATCTTTGAGGTGACTCAGACAGTGCGTATGCCGGTTGTCATTGCCTCGAAAAATCCTCAGGCGGTGGAGCAGGCGCTTTCGGAGTATTCCGGAATTGCCGGGGTTATGTGCCTTTCCACAGACGAAAATCTGCTTCAGGAGATGAAAAACACTTTAAAACGGTATAGTGCGAAATTAGTAACTCTTGACAAAGAAATTGTATGTTGCTAGAATGTAGCTTATGGGTAGTAATATCATAGAAGGAAGGCTTTACATGAGAAGACAGGTATTATCATTATTAGTGGAAAATACTTCCGGCGTACTGAGCCACATTTCCGGCTTGTTCAGCCGGCGCGGTTATAATATTGACAGTTTTTCTGCGGGAGTGACTGCAGATCCGCGCTTCACGCGTATTACTGTCGTGTCCAGCGGAGATGAGCAGATCCTGGAACAGATTGAAAAACAGCTTGCAAAACTGGAAGATGTTATTGATATCAAAAAGCTCCGGGATGATGAGTCCGTGTGCAGGGAGCTGGTTTTGGTGAAGCTGCGGGCAAAGGACACTCAGCGCCAGGCGGTACTTTCCGTCGCGAATATTTTCCGGGCAAATATCGTGGACGTATCAAATGACTCCATGGTGATCGAGCTTACCGGAAGCCAGAGCAAACTGGATGCATTTCTGGATCTGGTGAGAGGATATGATATTCTCGAGCTGGCGCGGACCGGGATTACGGGCCTGAGCAGAGGCACGGCGGACGTTAAGATCATCGAGTGATCTTGTTCCGACATCGATAGGAGATTATGGAATAATATCATTCCGGAAGCGGATGGGAATATCACCGCCGCAGGATAACTTGGCAATGAACAGTGCAAAAGACAAATGTCTGCGCTGTTGATGAATAAATATGACAAAACTTTAAACAAAATGGAGGATAAAACAATGGCAAAAATTTATTACCAGGAAGATTGCAACCTTTCACTTTTAGAGGGTAAGACAATCGCAGTGATCGGCTATGGCAGCCAGGGACATGCACATGCATTAAACGCAAAAGAGTCAGGATGCAATGTTATCATTGGTCTTTACGAAGGCAGCAAATCCTGGGCAAAAGCAGAG
>CAZJSI010000104.1:0-10593 GCA_964548675.1 uncultured Eubacterium sp.
CTTTCGGTAGTACACATATTCGCTCTAAACTGTGGATATAGCAAGTCATTTTTCAAAATAATGTAGACAAATATTTCAAGCGGTTTTTGTCCAATTCAGGGCATAAATCAAGACCATGCTAAAGGTTCTATCCTTCGGCATGGTCTTGATTTTTACGCTCCGCTTGAAGAGTGTCAGTTGAAATTTACTTGTTTTCGTAAATCCCTAAGTTGCACCCTCTTTATGCGCAATTTTTTTATTTCTTTTCATATTCACCCCATTCTGCCGACATATGCGGCAATCGCAATTGCCACTGCCCTGTGCAGTGGTTTTTCTCTGTCAATATTCTTCAATATGTATCAACTGCGTCGTATCCACGCCATAGGGCAGGATCGAATTTGCAAAATTCTTGAACTTATTCGCCGCATCGCTGACATAAAACTGATGCCGCGCTCCCTCCGGCATCCGAAGCCCGTCGTTGTCGATGCCGTGCTCCTCGAGCAGTATTTTTAACTCCCTCGCCGTCTCATAGGCCGGATTGACCAGATTGACTTTCTCCCCCATGATCTGGCGCAGAGTGGAACGCAGCAGCGGGTAGTGAGTGCATCCCATGATCAGCGTATCGATCCCGGACTCCAGAAGGGGCTCCAGATAACGATTTGCCACCTCCACCGTGACAGGATCCTTAAGCCACCCCTCTTCCACCAGCGGAACAAAGAGCGGACACGGTTTTCCCAACACCTGGGCCTGGGGATTGTGGGAGTGGATCACCTCAGTATACAACTGGCTGGCGATCGTACTCTCCGTGGCGATCACGCCGATCTTGCCGTTTCGCGTGGCCTCCGCGGCCACTTTTGCCCCCGGCTTCAGCACACCGATGATCGGAATATCCAGTTCCGGCCGTATCGTCTCCAACGCCAGAGCGCTCGCCGTATTGCACGCGACCACGATTGCCTTGACTCCCTTTGTTCTCAAAAATCTGATGATCTGTCTGGAAAACCGGATAATGGTCTCCTGAGATTTGCTTCCGTAGGGCACCCGCGCAGTATCTCCGAAATACACGATCCTCTCGTTCGGTATCTGACGCATGATCTCCCTCACAACCGTAAGGCCGCCCACGCCGGAATCAAACACCCCGATCGGGGCGTATCTTATATCATGATCTATATTCTGTCTTTCCATTTTTAACCTCTCATACCATCCTTATTATCAGTCCTGTTTTCCTCGTACCTGCGAAGTCGCTGGTGATCCCCGCCGAAAGTGCGCTCCGTCATCCCAGTCTGGTTTTCCCCGTACCTGCGAAGTCCCTGTATTTTCGGCTTCTCTACGCCTTTGAAAAATTTTCCCTTACGACAGTGAAAATTCCCCGGCTTCCTTTGAGCGGACGTTCATTGTAAGGGAACATTCCGCCAGATGCTCATAGTTCACTTCCAGATCATACTCCACTTTTATATCGAGCGAATTTTCCTCTTCCTCAATGTACAGCTTGCGGGCGTCTATTCCGATCAGCAGATTTCCGTAAGGAGTCTGATAGGATGTCAGATTTTTCTTATTCCTCTCAAAACTCATATGTACATTGGATACGCCCTTTTTGGAAATATCCATGCAGTCCTCCCCGATCTTGATCCGGTTTTTTGTAATTCCGTCAAAGCCTTCCATCACTTCATCATAAAGTATATAGTGTTTTCCGTTTCGATAGTAGTACTCCCCGGCAGTGATCACCTCCACCGGTTCGGAACCCTCCTCATCCATAAACTGAAGTCCGCAGATCGTGATCAATACATCTTTTGTCATAGATTCCTCCACATATTTCGTTATCCGACGACTGTCCCGGGCCGGGCCTGCGTCACATCCGGTTTGCAAAGTACCCATGAGATTTCCACAACGGCGGATGCTGCAATACGGCCTGCCTCACATCCGTTTTGCAAAGTGCCGCGCTTTGGACAGCTATACATATTGTAAACGCTTTAGACGGATTATTCAAGCACGCGATTCATAAATCCCAGAATTTTAAACTTTACTTTATAATTTCCCTCTTCCAGAACGGCTGCATATTCCTCCTCCGACAGCGCATCCCGAAGCACTTCCCCGGATTCTTCATCCACCTCATACATGCTCCCGGAAAAACACAGATTCGGATACATGACACACCACCAGTTATGTCCTTCTCCTTCCCCGATCACAACCCGCAAAGCTTCGTAATTTCCCGCGGGAAAAGTAAACATGCCGTAGGTTTTCTCCGGAAATGCACAGTTTTCCAACGCCGCCTTCACCGGATAGGCGCATCCCGATTCGGCTATCGTGTCCGCCGCGGCCTCCTCTATCTCCTGCAGGCTTTCCGACACGATCTTCCTGCTCTCCTCCAGAGAATCCACGCCCTGCAGCTTTTCTGCCATCATTGTTCCAATCTCGTCTCGCACCTTTAATTTCAGCTCCTGATCCGGCTCGCTGTCACTGTTTGCCAGCACATGAAAGCGCAGCACTCTGCCCGCCATATCCTGCTGCATCTGCTCCGTATGTATCGTGGCAAGGAGCAGCACGCAGGCTGCCGCTGCCGCTAAAGTGGCCAATAACCTTTTTTTCATCTCATCTATCCTCCATCTAATTATCTTCATTTCCTTTTAAGATAAGTCTTGACCACTTTTTCTCTTTCTATTCAAAAAAGCTGCGCATCCTCGCGGAGCGTATATCAGATGGGAGATTGAACTCCCACTGATACAAACTTATTACTCACCGCCTATAGAAGAGGGATTCATATCACATCTGATATACCGTTACGAATCACTTTTTGTCAGCCGCACCTCTATGTGATATTTCAATACGTCCTCATAGGCTTCCTGGTCCTCCCCGTATTGCAGCCACAAATTCCGGTTATGCCCCGCCAGCAGCAGAAAGCTGTTAGTCGGTTCAAATTTTTGTCTGCTTCTCAGTCCCTCCGCCAGTTCTAAAAGTCCCGATTCCAATTCCCGTTCCGCCTGTTCACAAATTTCCACCTGCTCATCCTCGGACAGCGCAAGGCGGTTTTCAATTTTTGCTGTTCCGCGCACCGTTATATTTATGAGAGGATTTCCGCTCTCCGTCCGGTTAATATTACGATCCGTGTGAATGAGATGCAGTGTCGTCCGTGTGCCATCCTCCAGAGAAAAAGAAAAAGATTTCAACTGATCCTGCAAAAGCATGATTTCATAGGCCTCACCCTGGGTAAATTCTGCCATGCAGTCCAAATTCTTTACAGCCTCAAAGGACCGTATAACAGGCTTTTGCTCTTCCACACTCACGATCGGAATGAGTGCAGTTTCGTTACGGTTATAATATTGACTCATGAGATCTCCCACCGTAGTATGGGCGTCGGAGCGGACATTTGTCCACTCTTCGATCAGATCCTCAAGATAAATGCCAAGACTGCTCTGGATTGCCAGATCCTCCGAAAAAATATTGTCCAGATCCCTATCTGTAAGCAGCACATAGGTATTCCAGGCTGCATCCCTTTTCTCCTGAAAAAAAGCGATTACCTGCTCCCGGCTCTCCTTCGATTCCAGAACAGACTTATCAAGAACAAGAACTTTCAAGTGATTGAAATCTACATTTTTGCTGCTGTTCTCAGACATTTTATCTGCCCCCACAAACAAATTCGGAACATTATCCTGCCAGTTCACATCTGATGATAGGGCATTTTCCAACGCATTAGAATCCTGCAGGTCAGGATAAGCCATAAAAACCTGAAACGTGCCATCTTCTGCGGCTTCCACCCCGATTGCAAGGGGAAAGGCATTATTCTCCAATTCATTTACGCCGCATCCGGTGAGGAACAGGCAAACAAATATCACAAAACCAAAGAATATCTTTTTCATTTTCCGCCTCCTCTCCCCATAAGAAAAACAAAGGCCGGCAGTAAAAGCATAACCGGGCAGATAACACAGACATACGCTGAAAAAAATTTTTCTGCCAACATATCCGTATGCAGAAATGCTGCCGCCAGGGCCAGCACAGCCCCACCGCACAGACATGCCCACAGGCTGTTGCCTTTTCCCTCCACCGGTTCCACCCTGTCAGTTATGCCGTTTTGCAATAATTCCTTGCCATAAAATATCATGGAATTCAGCAGGGAAAACAGACAGAAAAACCATATCCCCATCATAAAAGCATCCTGCCGCTCAAAAAACTCTCCCGGCAGCTTCACCACTGCCATCAGCGTAATAATGGGAAAGGGAAGCTGCACCAGCAATCCTGTCTGAAAAATCCCCACCAGAATAAGATAGACCGCCACATTCAAAAGAAGTACAACAGCAAGCCCCGTTTTTACTCCCCGGATCGCATTTTTTCGCTCGTTACAGTGAGGCTGAAACAGCAGAAACAGCGAGGACAGCGAGAAAAACAGAAAACTGATATAGGAACTTCCCGCAAATTCTGCAAAAGATGCTGTGGCAATCGGCGGCCAATAATCTGTATTTACACTGGCACAGGCAAGACATAAAATAACAAGCAGCGGAGCCATCAGAAACCAGAACAACACTTCATAAACCCTCACCCGGGATTCCAATCCCCGCAGCAGCCCAAATACTGCCGCCGCCGTCAAAGTGATCAGGATAAGCGGTTCAAACTTTTCCTGTAAAAGCTGTTCTTTCACAAGCCAGGTAAGCAAATATAACACATATCCGGCTATTCCGAGCAGAGCGCCTCCGTAGAAAAAAGAAACAGCAAGCCTCACCGCCTTTTTGCAGTTTTCCAACGCCTGATAAAAATTCTGCTTTTGAGTCAGATGATTCCAGAACAGAAGCAAAAGGAACGCCCCCAGCGCTCCCAGCACAAGGGCAAATACACCGTCATTTCCGCTGTGCGCCGCGAGGATTCCGGGCAGCAGCAAAGTGCTGATTCCCAGCATCTCAAGAGTCATTGTACGCCGGATCTGGCGGACAGAAATTTTACGGTTATTCGAAAACATAATTTTCTTATTCATAAATCATCTTTTCCTCTCTTTCCCGGCGCTGTCATCTTCTGCTCCTCTCATTCCGGATTTTCCATTTTCAATCCTCTCCTTTTCAATTCCTCTATTCCCGGATTTCTCTTTCCCGGTCCTCAGACGAATACGGTTATCCCGTTTTGCATAAACCGGCCTGCGATTGAGAGACTGAAGCGGCGGACGCACAAAAGTATCCCTCTCATCCATATAATCGTTCAGGTCAGCTCCCACAAAAGGCATCAGATAAGGAATCCCAAAACTTTCCAACTGAGACAGATGTATGAGCACAAACAAGAGCCCGATCAGAAATCCATAAAATCCAAGAGTGGCGCACAGTCCGATAAATGCAAATTTCAGAATCCGAAACGCCGTTGCAAAATCCTCATTTGGTATGGCAAAGGAACAGAGCGCCGTAAATGCAATAACAATGACCACCATCGGACTCACGATATTGGCATCCACCGCAGCCTGTCCGATGATCAGGCCGCCGACAATGCCAATCGTATTTCCCATCGCCCCGGGCAGCCGTACTCCCGCCTCCCGCAAAAGTTCAAAAGACAATTCCATCAAAAGGACTTCCACCACCCCCGGAAATGGCACTCCCTGGCGGGCAGCTCCAAAGGAGAGCAGAAGCTTTGTCGGCAAAATCTGCGTATGAAAATTTGTCACCGCCAGATACAGCCCCGGCAAAACCATTGCAAGGAAGGACGCCACATAGCGCAAAGCCCTTGTAAAGGTAGCAATTTCCCACCGGTTGTAATAATCATCTGTCGTCTTAATAAAAGAATTGTAATCTGTTGGAAAAATGAGCGCCTCCGGCGAATTATCCGAGAGGACGATCACCCGCCCCTCCAACATTGCCATTACCGCACGATCCGGCCTTCTCGTTGTCTGAAACTGTGGAAAAGGCGAAAACCAGTACTTCTCTGTCAACTGTTCGATCACTCCTGAATCCTGCACGCCGTCAATCTCAAAGCTTTCCAGCCTACGTTCCATCTCCTCCAAAAGCGCCGGATAAACAAGCCCATCCAGATAAACCAGATCCACGTTTGTTTTCGTCCGTGTACCAACCTTTTTCTCCTTTACTTTCACATCCGGAGAACGAAGCCGCTTCCGGATCAGCGCCGTATTCTGCTTGATGGATTCCCCGAATCCCTCATTGCTGCCCCGAATAGCCTTCTCCGATTCAGTTTCCTGGAGAGACATGCCGGGATAGCCCTTATCCGGAATCTTTAAGGCCCGCTCATAGCCGTCAATAAAAAGTATCGTATCCCCGGTCAGCATCCCGTCCGCCGCCTCCATCATTGTGGCGAAAGGCGTTGCATCCGAGACGCCCAGCCCGTTTTGCTGTATCGTCTCATATACTTTTTCCCCGGACATGCCGTTCAATCGGTTCAGCATCTTGCCCAGAACCGATTCATCCAGCATATTTTTTCCGCCCGTCACCTCAATATAACTCAAAAAGGCCCGGATTTCCATGCGTTCTCCCAAACACATCGGGCGCATCTTGATATCGGCGCAGTCAGAAAACTGCTGCTTCCACCACGCAATATTTTCATCAATATGTTTTGATACCGGCTGATTTTCCATATCGCAACCTCCAAAAAAAGAGAGTAAGCATTCTACTTACTCTCTAGTCTGTGTCTTTCTTCTGTTTTTATCCCTGCTCACGGATAATTTTTTTCACTGCCTCCGCCTGATTGTGAAGATGCTGCTCCACATAATAGGCGGCCCGCTCTTTATCCTTTGCTTTCAGCGCCTCATACATTTTGCGATGTTCCTCGATCAAACGCGGATGCATCGTCTGGTCCTTCAGGTATTCCACACGATAGCGGTACATCTGTTCCCGAAGATTATTTAATAATACCAGAAGTTTTGGATTATCAGACGCCTTATAAAGAATCTCATGAAACTTCACGTCAGCCTTTGCAATTTCCACCACCTGATCAGTCTTTGTTTTCTCCTCAAAGTCCTCCATCGCAACCCGCAGTTCCTGAAGCTCCATTGTTGAAATTTTATCACAGGACAGACGCACGGCCAGATCCTCCAGAGACCGGCGTATCTGAAGTACATCCTCCATGTCTTTTTCTGTCATCTTTGCCACTTCCGCGCCTTTTCTCGGAATAGTCACAGCAAGCCCTTCCTGCTCAAGCATCCGGATCGCTTCCCGGATCGGAGTCCTGCTCACGCCCAGTTTTGCCGCAAGCTGCAATTCCATCAGCCGCTCTCCCGGCTTTAATTCTCCTTTTAAAATTGCTGCGCGAAGTGTCTGAAAAACCACATCCCGTAACGGCAGGTAAGCGTCCATCTGAAGTTCCAAATTATCTGTCATTACTTAATACCCCTCCCTCATTAACGTCGGTTATTGTGAATATCCGACGTATAAACATTCTTTGCAAGTCCCGACTGTTTCAATGCGTCATAAGCTTTCCGTATGTCTTTTTCACTGTGGAACAGGCCGAACACCGTCGGTCCGCTTCCGCTCATCATCGCATTCAACGCGCCATTCTCCCTCATCAGCTTCTTGATATCCTGGATGACCGGATAGCTCGGTATCGTAACCGTCTCCAATATATTTCCCATATTTTCCGCAATGCCGCGCAGGTTTTTCTGCCGGATATTCGTTACGATCTTATCGATATCCGGATGCTCGATCCCGTCATGCAGGCGCAGATTCTCGTAAACAAATTTGGTGGATACGGAAACTGCAGGTTTTGCGATCAGAACCGGGCACCTCGGCATGGGCGGAAGCGCTGTCAGTTTTTCCCCGATCCCCTCTGCCAGGGCTGTCCCGCGCATAATGCAAAACGGCACGTCGGCGCCAAGTTTTAATCCAAGCTCCATCAGCTTATTCTGCTTTAATCCAAGATTAAAAATACGGTTCATACCCACCAGCACTGCAGCGGCATCCGAGCTTCCCCCCGCCATACCGGCAGCGACCGGGATAAACTTCTGGAGAACAATACGTACCCCTTCTTTTATTTTAAACTCGTCCTTCATCAATTTTGCAGCCCTGTAAACAAGATTGTCCTCATTCACCGGCAGATAATACAGATTTGTCTCCACGCGAATATGCGGCGATCTCGTCTTTTTAATCTCCACACGGTCATACAAATGAATCGTCTGCATGATCATACGGACATCATGATAACCGTCCTCTCTCTTTCCCAGAACATCCAATCCAATATTAATCTTGGCCAACGCCTTCAGGCTGATTTCATCCATAATCTGTCCCCCGTTCCCTAGTTCAAAAATTTCCTGCAATACATGCTCCCCAAAAAACGGTTCAAGACTCGCTCGTGAGTCCTGGCGCGGGATTCGGGCCAGCTTTTGCTTACATAATACATATCGGAATCTTAACAATCTGTATTATGTATACAATAGTATTATGTATTATTTTAAATACAATTTGTCATTCTGTCAATGCTCTTGACGCATTTCTTCTTATTAAATGCTAAATTTTTCAAACTTCAGATAACCGATGTTAAAAAGCGGACAGGTATCCGGCTTTCCGATCTGCCGCTGCCTGTCCGCTTCTTTCACTCCACAATCCTGTTTCACCAGCTCCGCTGAGCTGGTCATCCACGATTTTTTCAAATCTAGCTAACTTATTTTTCTCCTTTTTTATTTGTTTTGTTCTGGAACTTTTCATTATTTACAATGAAACGCTCATGTCTGCCCTCGCCGATCAGCCCGATCTCATCGTAAGCTTTCACGTCAAACACAAGTCTTCTGCCGTCCACTTCTACCAGTTCGCTCTCGCAGCGCACTGTCATTCCAATCGGAGTCGCGGAAACGTGTTTGATATTTAATTCTGTGCCCACGCTTCCATCCCCCTCATTCAGATATGGAATCACGCTGTCACACGCTGTCTTTTCCATCAATGCGATCATGCATGGAGTCGCAAACACTTCCAACACTCCGCTGCCCACGGCTGTCGCTGTATTCTCGTATACTACCTCTACCTTCTGTTCCCCTTTAATTCCTGCTTCTAACATTTTTATGTCCTCCGTTCTGTTTGTTTCTTCTAACCTGTTTTATTATAACGGAAATGCAGGAGAATAGAAAGAGTTATTTTATCAGTCACGGAATAATCTGTCCCGATTTATCCTGCTCTTCTTTCTCTCCATAAACTTCTTTCAATGCAGCATCCAATATTTTCAGATAACTATCATCCGGCAGCTTTTTCTCATATTCCTCCATGCATCCCGGCATCTCTTCCGGCTGATCACTCCTTAAAGCGTATTTCCTCTTTTCTTCCATCATCTATTTCCTCCTCTTAAAACCAGTTTCTCAATTTTCCGAATGATCTCATCCCTCAATTTTTCCGGCTCATCCGTCTTCTTCCGAAGCCCGGCAGCTCCGGCATGGCCTCCGCCGCCGAAAGGATTCAGCAGTTCATTCACATTGACCCATTTCCCGTCGGACCGGAAAGAACATCTCCACACGCCCGGTTCCTCCTCGAACATGGAGAATCCGAGTTCAATATCTTCACAGTCCCTGAGAATTCCACTGATCGGATGGATATCTTCGTACTCAAATCCATATTTCCGGCATTCCTCCCCCGTCAGAAACACGTATGCCACCTTTCCGCCCACAACACGTTTTGTCAGTTGTAGCAGGGAAGCCTGCTTCAGCAAATCCTCCAGTGTCTGTGTATGCATGGTGCGCATCACATATCGGTGATCGACGCCCTTCTCCAGCAATCCGGACGCCGCCCGCATTGTCGACGGCACTGCTCTGGAAAAGCATTGCGTATCATGTAGAATCCCCATATAAACATAGTCTACCGCCCCGGGATGCTCCTCCTGTGCTTCTCCCTTTACGGAATTCTTCCATCTATCCCAATCCAGAATCTCATAAATATTTTCCGCACAGGACTCGGAGATTCTTGTATAATTTACATCGCCATAACCCTCATCGAATGCATGATGATCGATGACAATAGATGCAGCCGCGTTCTCATACAAATCCCGGCCGATGATCCTTTCCCGCGTAGCGGTATCACAGACAATGACTCCATACTTTTCGACCATCGGAACCTGGAAAGGATCAAACATCTTGTCCTCCGACACCTGTTTCTTCGGCCCTTTATCCAGATTTTCCGCCAGATATGGTATCACCCTGTATTGCGGATATACCGCGTGCAGGTAATGTGCCAGCCCCATCACAGAACCGGCCGCATCACCGTCCGGATTCATATGTCCGAGAATGATAACCGTATTCAGATCATTCATTTGCATCATACGCTCAAATTCCCCATTAAAATTGAATTCCATATCATTTCTCCTCCTTCTATTTATACAAATACATTATATATCTGCAAAAAAATAATTTTCTTCAAAAATAAAGTGCATAAGTTTTGATATGATACCCCTTAGGTAGACAAGATAAATAAAGTCTACTTAAGGGGTATCATATTATTTTATCACTTACGCACTCTGTTTCCAATCATTAATATCTGATCGATATGTGAAACTACTATTTCCAATACTTCTGCATATATTCCTCCGAAGATACCTCCGACAAGGAAAGTTTTTTCATCAGCCGCTTCCGGGTTTCCTCTCTTGAAACCCCAAGTTCCGCACAAGTCTCGATACCATCTTCGGAGGAAAGCCGGATTGATATAGCAGCCCTGCTGCGTAAGGAACTGA
>CAZJSI010000105.1:0-6508 GCA_964548675.1 uncultured Eubacterium sp.
CTAAAAAGATGCGGGAACAGGTCTGGAACAGCAAAACGCCAAAAATTTGTGAAAACAGGCCCGGAACAGCAAAATTTTACATGAATTTTACATTAAATATGGAAAATTTTTACTTGCACCCTCTACAATGAAAACTAAGTTTATTCATTCGGCACAGCAAGGAGACAGATATGATCTATATAGTAGAAGATGATAAAAATATACAGGAGATTGAAAGCTTCGCATTGAAAAATGCCGGATACGAAGTTGCCGGGTTTGATAAGGCAAAGGATTTTTATCAGGCATTGGACGAAAAGCTTCCGGAATTGATATTATTGGACATTATGCTTCCGGATGAAGACGGACTGCAGGTGCTGCGGAAATTGCGACTGAACAAGAAAACGGTATTGGTCCCGGTGATCATGGTGACGGCCAAGACGACGGAGTTGGATAAGGTAAAAGGACTTGATATGGGAGCGGATGATTATCTCACGAAACCTTTCGGCGTTATGGAATTGATCTCCCGGGTAAAAGCGCTGCTTCGGAGAAGCGCTTCCATTCAGAAAAAGACCGTGTATGAATTTGAGGATATCCGCCTTGATGACAGCAGGCATGAGGTGTATACGGCACGGGGAAAATGTGAATTGACTTACAAGGAATATGAGCTTTTAAAATATTTGATCGTGAATGAGGGAATCGTGCTGACGAGGGATCGGCTGATGGAGGAAATCTGGGGAATGGATTTTACCGGAGAGTCGAGGACATTGGATATGCATATCAAAACATTACGCCAAAAACTGGGAACATCGGGTAAGCTGGTGCAGACCGTGCGGAATGTCGGATACAGCCTCAATCATATCCGGGATTAGAGGAAAGGATATCGACGGATTCGGATAAGATTTTGGAGAAATCCGGGTGAAGGAAAGTATATGAAGAAGAAAATAAACAGAAATCTGATGGGAATTGCAAGTCTTGCAATTTTTCTCACTTTGGGGCTGACATTGGCAATCTATTTTCAACTGATGCAGAAGCAGATCATGGAAGATCTCCGGACCCATGTACATATTTTAAGCAGTTCGGATTATGTATTGGAATATCTGGAAGACAATTATGATCCGGCGAAAGACCGTCTCAGAATTACGGTCGTGAGTGAGGATGGAGAGGTTCTCTATGAGAGCGGAGCGGATGCAAAGAGCATGGAGAATCATATGGAGAGGCCGGAAATCAGAGATGCGGTTGAGAATGGTGAGGGAAAGGCAGTCCGCCGTTCAAATACGATAGGAACGCTGACTTTTTATTATGCAGAGCGTCAGGATAATGGAAATGTAATTCGTATTGCCAGGGATTTTGCATATTTTTCAAGAGTATTTACTCATCTGGCACCGGAGATGATCGCTGTCTTTATCGGGATTTTTATCTTGTGTATTGTGTTGGGCCATTATATGACAAAACGATTTATTGAACCGATCGAGATGCTTGCGGAGGATGTGGACCGGGCGGAAGGGATGCAGACCTATACGGAGATACAGCCGTTTATTGAGACGATCAATCAGCAGCACAGCGAGTTGAAACGAAGCGCAAAGCTCCGACAGGAATTTACTGCGAATGTCTCCCACGAGTTAAAAACACCGTTGACGTCGATCTCCGGATATGCGGAGCTGATAGAGGCGGAAATTGCGACGGGAGCGGACACCGTTCGTTTTGCCGGAGAAATCCACAAAAATTCCCAGCGTCTGTTGACATTGATCAATGATATACTGCGTTTGTCTCAATTGGATTCCGTGGAGGAATATATTGATACGGAGCCGGTCGATCTGTATGAGATGGCTTTGAACTGCAGGGATATGTTTCAAATGCAGGCGGGGCGGAACCGGATCACATTGAGAGTAAAAGGGACGGCACAAACGATACAGGCAAATCGTCAGATGATGGATGAACTGATTTTCAACCTGTGCGACAACGCTATCCGGTATAACAATGCAGGAGGGGACGTTCTGGTGACAGTGGGGCGGGAAGAGGAATCTGTATTTTTGTGTGTCAAAGATACCGGGATCGGTATTTCCCAAAAAGATCAGGAGCGTATTTTTGAAAGGTTTTACCGGGTTGACAAGAGCCGTTCGAAGCAGACCGGGGGAACCGGGCTGGGGCTTGCGATAGTCAAGCATATCGCGGTGCTTCACCGCGCACAGATCTTTGTTCAGAGTAAATTGGGCAACGGAACAGAGATAAAGGTTCTGTTTCCACGTGAAAAAGCGGAACAGAGATAAAGGTTTTGTTTCCGCGTGAAAAAGCGGAACAGAGATAAAGCTTCTGTTTCCGCATGAAAAAGCGGAACAGAGATAAAGCCCCTGTTTCTGCGTGAAAAAGCGGATCACAGATAACAGGGCGGCCGGAATAACCAGAAAAAGTATAAAAATTTTGGGCATGACAGCCGGTATACAAAAAACCACCGAATTTGAAATCTCTTCGGTGGTTTTCATATGTTCCTGAGTTTTGTCGGGTAAGCAGTATGGCATTAAGCCCGGATTTCCAGTAATTTCCGTTTCAATTCTTCTTCCATGCGCTGCATTTCTGCTTCCGCAGCCTGTCTCTTTTCTCTGCCTTCTGTCTGGATCTTAAGAACTTCATCAAAGGTGCTGATGAGCGATTCATTGGTGTGCTTCAATGTTTCAATATCTACAATGCCCCTCTCGGATTCTTTTGCACTTTCAATCGTGGCAGTTTTCAGAATATCTGCATTTTTGCGCAGAAGCTCATTGGTCATGTCAGTCACTTCGCGCTGGGCTTTTGCAGCCTGTGCAGAATGTTCGATGCCGAGAGCCAACACCATCTGGCTTTTCCAGAGAGGAATCGTGTTGACAATTGTGGATTGGATCTTTTCTGCCATCAGTGTATCGTTATTCTGAACCATGCGGATCTGCGGAGCTGTCTGGATTGAGATCATACGTGTTAATTCCAGGTCATGGATCTTTTTCTCAAAGCGGTCGCAGAGAGACTGTAGATCCTTTGCAGCCTGGGCATCTTCAGGCAGATTGGACTGTTGGGCTTTTGCAAGCGCTGCTGCAAGCTCTCCGGAACGGACATCGGCAAGCTTTTTCTTACCTGCCAGGATGTACATGGACAATTCTTTGAAATAAGTCAGGTTTACAGCATACATTTTGTCGAGGAGAGCGATGTCTTTCATCAATGTGATCTGATGTTTTTCCAGTGCGGCACATACATTATTGACATTGACCTCCGCCTTGTCATATTTTGCCTTCATAGATGTGACGCGGTTTGCAGATTTTTTGAAAAGTCCCTTGAAGCCTTTGTCCTGTTCTGTCACGTCAAAGCTTTTCAGATCAATAACCAGGGAGGAGAGCATATCCCCGACTTCGCCAAGATCCTTTGTCCTCACGTTTTTCAGGGCGCTTTCGGAAAAGTCAGCCATTTTTTTCTGTGTGCCAACGCCATATTGAAGGATTGCCTGCGAGTTGTGAAGATCAATTTTTCCGGAAAAGTCCTCCACCATTTTTAATTCTTCCGGAGTAAGGCGGCTTTCGTCAAATGCAGGATCCTGTGCCTGTTCGGCCGGCGTTGATGAAGTTCCGGCAGCAGGAAGATCCTGGGTGTCCGGCGTTACGTCGAATGTCAGCGTCGGGGTAGTTGTAAAGTCTTTAAATTCTTCGCTCATAGTTATCTCCTTTTCATTGATATCGTTATTTTATCACGGTCATTTATCCTTTGATAGGATATTTATTAAAAATCACTTTTTGTAAGTCCCTCCTGGGCAAGCATCGTGTTTAATACTGAGATATCAGAAGAGATATCCCATGCCCGGTCTGCAAACAGGCTGTCCAGAAGTTTTTCAAAGGCAATATTTAAAGTGTCCACAGCAGCTTCAATTTCCTTTTTGGTCGAGGAAATGTTTTCTCCTGAGATTGGCTGGCTGTCCAGTTCGCGGTATGCATCCAGCAGTTTGGAAGCGGTGGGCAGATAATAATCCATCATTTTTTGAAGATCCGGCGCCACTTCCGGATGAAGGCGGACTTCATCAAAAATCCGGCTGACTAACTGCTCCATCTTATCCAGCTTTGCGGAGATCTCTTCGCCGGGAATCAGATCGTTGCATGTACGGATGTGGTTGACGTAAGCTTGTCCCTCATCGATCAGCTTCTGGCACTCGTCAGAAAGTTTTGAAGCTTCCTCCTGCTTTTCCAGTTCTTTTTGATGAGCATAGTAATCGGCTTTTGCCTCCTGATATTCTTCATACGCCTGGTCTGAGAGGATCAGATAACCGCCTTCCGTGTCCAGATGTCCCTGATAAAACAACTTCTGGTCAATCATTTTTTTCAGGTCTTTGACAGTAAATTCGAGGGATTTGCCTGTATTGTCAGCAAGAGCCTGAAGCGGAATATACAGATGTTGGTTTAATTGGCGGACATATTTCCGGAAACGGTTGATAAAACCGAGTTTTTTAATACCGTTGACGCCCATGCCAAGACCGAGTACGGAAACTGCCCCGAAAATAATCAGAGGAGCAGTAAAAACATGGACTGCGATACTTAAAATGCCGAATACGAGCAGACAGATAAGCCCTAACGTCATCAGGGAAAATCCGACAGAGGTATTGACAATACCTGAAATACGTCCCCTCGGACGCCGGCTGTAAAGTACAGGTGCATTGGGAATGCTGTCTTCGCGGTATTGAGACTGTCTGGTATGATCGCCGGCGTGAGTATTATAGTTTCGGTTTCTATCGGCGGACGCCTGAATATTTTCTTTTACATTGTATTTTACCGTGTCAATTGTTGTATTAACCAGATCGCCGATGGAACGACTTAAATCGGTGAAATCGCCGGAAGAAACAGCGGAATCTACCGCATCCCGGATCTGTTCACCCAGGTCATTCCAGTTGTTGTTTGCCATAAGTTCTGATGCCTCCAAATCTATTTCTTCTATAATAAACTATCCGAAAGAAAAATACAACTATTGGCAAAGGGAAAAAATCGAGTTATCATAGAGACAAGAGGTGCAGAGCAGTGCGGTAAACTGTAATTGGACGCAAAATATCAGGAGGATATCATGTATAAAGAAATTGCAAAATTAATTATGTATGGAGATATAGAAGAGGACTGCATATTATATCAGATGGGTGAGATTTTCCGGGATTTTGAAAGCGGGGAATCCGGCAATGCAGTATTGAC
Organism: uncultured Eubacterium sp.; assembly: GCA_964548675.1. Classification (GTDB taxonomy): domain Bacteria; phylum Bacillota; class Clostridia; order Lachnospirales; family Lachnospiraceae; genus Eubacterium_I. The sequence continues at coordinate 5,166 of CAZJSI010000105.1, forward strand.
AAGGAGAGTATATACACAGATCAAGCGTCTTCTGACGTTGGCGACGGATTTTGGGTTCGATCATAACCTGTGGCACAATTATCTGGCCTATTTTTTGATCACAAATGAGAATCCTTTCAGCATTACATGCGAGAAAATAGGGGCGAATGACGGCAGTGTGAACCATTTTGCACGCAATGACTTTGCGGCGGTGAAAGCATTGTTTGACTATGATTTCTCCGATATTGAAGCGGCGTTGGATATTGATTGTTTTTCCCAGATTTCCAATTATCATGCGATTGCAAAAAAGGAGCTGATGTATAACAAAAACGTCAGCGAAAAGGTGCAGGCATTGAGTGCAAAACTGGAGAAAGCAGAAGATGTGGAAGGATTTTTTGCGGCGGTTACCGGATTTTATAAAGATTACGGTGTGGGCATGTTTGGCTTGAACAAAGCGTTTCGTATCCAGGACAGAACAGATGGAAATCTTGTATTTCTGCCTATCAATAACATGGATAAAGTCATGCTTTCCGATCTGGTGGGATATGAGATTCAGAAAAAGAAACTGGTGGACAACACGAAAGCGTTTGTGGAGGGCAAGAAAGCAAATAATGTGCTGCTGTTCGGGGACAGCGGTACCGGTAAATCCACCAGCATCAAAGCGATCGTCAATGAATTTTATGATTACGGCCTGCGCATGATAGAGATTTATAAGCACCAGTTTAAGGATTTGTCCAATGTCATTGCAGCGGTGAAAAACCGGAATTATAAATTTATCATTTATATGGATGACCTGTCCTTCGAGGAATTTGAGATTGAATACAAATTTTTGAAGGCAGTTATTGAGGGCGGCGTGGAGACAAAGCCGGATAACATTTTGATTTATGCGACATCGAACCGTCGTCACCTGATCAAAGAGACGTGGAATGACAGGAACGATATGGAACAGGATAACGGTATGCACCGCTCCGACACGATGCAGGAAAAATTGTCTTTGGTGAACCGTTTCGGCGTGACGATCAACTACTCAAAGCCGAGCCAGAAGGAGTATTTCGACATTGTGATCAATCTGGCAAGAAGAGCGGGCATTCAGATGTCGGATGAGGAGCTTAAGGCGGAGGCAAATAAATGGGAATTGAGCCATGGCGGTATCTCGGGTAGAACTGCGCAGCAGTTCGTGTATTATCTGGAAGGGAAATAATCCCGTTCCAGATAATACATCCTCCGGAGGATGCCAGGGCGCAGAGAGGAAAATGCCATGCAGAGCATGGCCTGCACCCGGCAGGGAGAACACGGGGCGTTCTCCATTTGGAAGGGAAATAATCCCGTTCCAGATAATACATCCTCCGGAGGATGCCAGGGCG
>CAZJSI010000105.1:6608-10575 GCA_964548675.1 uncultured Eubacterium sp.
TGGAAGGGAAATAATCCCGTTCCAGATAATACATCCTCCGGAGGATGCCAGGGCGCAGAGAGGAAAGTAAAATATGAAAAGGAGGTTTTTACATGCGTATTGAATTTATCGGGGCAGCTCATGAGGTGACAGGAAGTTGTCATTATTTAAAAATCGGGGAAAAACATATTCTTGTGGATTGCGGTATGGAACAGGGGGCGGATATCTATGAAAATCAGGATATTCCGGTGAATGCGGCAGCTATTGATTATGTGTTTGTGACACATGCCCACATCGACCATTCCGGTCTGCTCCCTCTGCTCTATGCGAGAGGCTTCCGGGGGCAGATTTTTGCCACCAACGCCACAACCCAGCTATGCAATATTATGCTGAAGGACAGTGCGCATATACAGGAGTTTGAGGCGGAGTGGAAAAACAGGAAAGCGCGCAGGGCGGGCAATCCGGAGGTCATTCCGATGTACACGATCAATGACGCACAGGGAGTTTTGAATTATTTTGTCCCCTGTGATTATGATAAAAAAGTGCATGTATGTGATGAATTGACAGTTTGCTTCCGCGATGCAGGCCATTTGCTTGGCTCATCTTTTATTGAAATGTGGGCAAAAGAGGGAGACGAAAACTGCAAGCTTGTATTTTCCGGTGATGTGGGAAACGGAAACAGGGCCCTGATCAAGGATCCGGAGATTCCGGATTCTGCCGATTATCTGATCATGGAATCCACTTACGGGGACCGGAATCATGATGTGCCGCCGGATTATGCGGCTGAATTGGCAAGAGTTCTGGCAAAGACATTTTCCAGGGGCGGAAACGTGGTCATTCCGGCGTTTTCTGTGGGACGTACCCAGGAAATGCTCTATTATTTGCGAAAGATCAAGCAGGATCAGATGCTTTCCTCTTTCCAGAATTTTGAAGTGTATGTAGATAGTCCGCTGGCGGTGGAGGCAACCAATATTTTTAATAAGAATGTGTTGGAGTGCTTCAGGGAAGAGGACCTGGAGATGATCAAAAACGGTATTAATCCGATTCAATTTCCGGGATTGAAAAAGTCTGTAACCAGCGATGATTCCAAGGCGATCAATTTTGTAAAAACGCCAAAGGTTATCATTTCCGCATCCGGTATGTGTGAGGCGGGGCGTATCCGCCATCATTTAAAACATAATCTCTGGCGCGAGGAGTGTACGATCGTGTTTGTGGGATATCAGGTTCCGGGTACACTGGGCTTTAACCTGTTAAACGGGGCAAGCGAGGTGAAACTGTTCGGTGAGACGGTGCAGGTAAAAGCGGAAATTTTGAATCTGCCGGGTATCAGCGGCCACGCAGACAAAGACCATTTAACTGCCTGGGTGCAGGGAATGAAAGAGAAACCGAAACGAATTTTTGTGGTTCACGGTGAGGATAGTGTCTGCGACAACTTTGCGGCACATATTTCCTCTGTAATTGGCGTAGATGCGGTGGCGCCTTACAGCGGCGACATTTATGACCTGCAGAAGAACGTATGTATCGTACAGGGCAGCAGGAAGCTTGTTGAGAAGAAAAAGAAAACAAAGACCAGCACTGTCTTTGACCGTCTTGTGGCAGCGGGACAGCGCCTGATTGCTGTTATTCATAAGAACAAAGAAATTGCAAATAAAGATATGGCAAAATTTGCGGATCAGATCAATGCATTGTGTGATAAGTGGGATCGCTGATCGGTTATCAGAAATAATTGAATTTTCATAATGTCGCAGACGGTACTAAACAAGAACCACTGATTCTCGTTTAGTACCGTCTTTTGTATCACACTTTTCGTGCTTTAATCTTCCTGTATAAATTGAATCTGCACACCGTTTGGGTCTTTGATAAAGAAAAACTGTGTGTGAGGATTCGGAGAAATGATCGGCCCCGGCCTCAAGCCAAGTTCTTCCTTTTTGCCATGTTCCTTCCGAATATCTTCAACCCGGAATCCAATTGAAATTCCACCTCCATAGTAGGCGCTGTTCGGATTGGCAGCCAGCTCCACATTTGTCTCTCCGGCTGCGTCTGCGAGAAAGACGATCGGATGCTGCGGGTTATCCCGCATGTCCCTCTGAATTGTAAGTCCCACAACATTTTGATAAAATTTAACAGATTCGTTTAAACATTTTGTCATGATTGTGATATGCATCATTTTCATATGTAAAATTCCCCCTTTCTTTTTATTTTATCACATTAGTCAGGTCAACAAAATGTTTTTTGGAAAATTGGCAAAAATTAAGCCATATCTGCAAAAAAACAGAATATGGCTTAGGGCGGACCTTGAATTTATTTCACAGCATTTTCGGCATATTCGGTAGTTACCAGGTCAGTATAGGCAGGCCTGTCGGTCAATTGTCCTGCGCTTTCCAGGATGTCAAGCAGCAGATCATAGCTGTCCTCGGAGAAAATCAGGTCTTTTTTCCAGGTATCCTGCTCCTGATAACGTGTGATGATCGTTGTGATGGTATCCAGATCGGTGTCCGTAAACTGCGGTTCGATGGCTTTGGCGATTTCTTCCGGTGAATGGGAATTAACGTATTCCATGCCTTTTTGCAGGGCGTTGACAAATGACTGGATCACTTCCGGGTTTTCTTTCATATAGCTTGCTTTTGCGCTGAAAGCGGTGTAGGGTACGTATCCGGAATCTACGCCCAGGGAAGCGATGACATAGCCGGCTCCTTCTTTCTCAAGTGCAGTCGCGCTGGGCTCGAACTCGACCGTGTACTCGCCCTGGCCTCCTGCAAAAGCCGCGGCAGTGGAACCGAAATCGATACTCTGGTCAATATTGACTGCGGACGGGTCAATGTCATTCTGCATCAAAATATATTCAAAAACCATTTCCGGCATTCCGCCTGCCCGGCCTCCCAGCACATCCTTGCCGGTCAGATCGGTCCACTGAAAATCATCTGTCTCTTCTCTGGCAACGAGGAAGTTCCCGGCTCTCTGGGTCAGCTGGGCAAAGTTGATAACCGGATCACCGGCGCCTTCATTTGCGGTGTAAACTGTCGTTTCCGGCCCCATAAATCCGATATCCGCTTCACCGGAGATGACGGCGGTCATAACCTTATCTGCGCCGAATCCGCAGACGAGATCCAGCTCAATTCCCTCTTCCTCAAAGTATCCTTCCTCGATGGCGACATACATCGGCGCATAAAAGATGGAGTGCGCCACCTCGTTGAGCGTCACCTTTACCGGTTCGGCCGCTGTTGCCCCGGCCGTATCCCCGGCTTTTTCCTCCTCCTGTGTACTGACAGGCGTTGCGGCCCCGGTATCCTTATCCCCGCAGCCGGCCAGGAAAGCCGAAGCGCAGACCGCCGTACACAGGAATAAAGAGCAGCATTTCTTTAAAATCTTTTTCATGTAAACCTCCTTAGATCATTCTGATTTATAATATTACAGATGACCAAAAAGGTTACAGCCCGGGAGAGGAGGATCGTTTCCGGTATGACCGTATCAGGAGAGACTCTGATCCGGCAATGCATTAGGAGAGACTCTGATCCGACAATGCATTAGGAGAGACTCTGATCTGGCAATGTATCAGGAGATGATTCCTGCCTCTATAGGCAGCGCTCGGCCTGCATGAGAAATACGGATTAAAATCTTGGCTTTTCTATTATCGGGAATTATGTTAGACTAAAGGCGGGTCCTGAATGCGGCATTCAGGATCCCGGAAAGATTTCGGATGATTTGTCTGATTGTGAGTTGGGGGAACGGTTATGAAAGTGAAAAGAAAGAGAAAGAAGAAAATATTTGCAGCGGTATTGTGCGCGGTGGCGGTTCTGTTCGCCATTGCAGGTGTGGGGCAGGGAATTCAGACTTTTGCCTCCCATAAACTTTTGAAGCGGATGGAGGATATGTCCTTTGAGGAGATTCTCGGGGAAGCATTAGCGGATCATGCGGATGCCCGGGTTACTGTCGGCGTGATAAAAGACGGTCAGATGACATATGAGATTTACGGCTGCGACGGGGAGGT
>CAZJSI010000106.1:0-10471 GCA_964548675.1 uncultured Eubacterium sp.
CCGGGTGTAACCGTAGAAAAGAAGGAAGGAAAATTAAAAGGACATAAAGATGTCATTATTCAGGATTTACCGGGTATTTATTCCCTGTCCCCGTATACATTGGAGGAAGTGGTAGCCCGCAGCTATCTGGTAAATGAGAAACCGGACGCTATTTTGAATATTGTGGACGGTACAAATATCGAGCGTAACCTGTATCTGACAACACAGCTTCTGGAGATTGGTATTCCGGTAGTTATCGCGATAAACATGATCGATGTTGTCCGCAAAAATGGTGATAAGATCAATATCAAGAAACTTTCAGACGCACTTGGCTGTGAAATCGTGGAAGTCAGCGCGCTGAAAGGCGAGGGCGGCTTTGAGGTTGCTGAAAAAGCGCTTGCGGCAGCACAGAAAAAACAGAACGCAGAACCGCTTCATGTATTTACCGGAAGCGTAGAGCATGCGATCGCACACATTGAGGAGTCCATCGAGGGTAAGGTAGATAAGAGATATCTTCGCTGGTTTGCAATGAAATTGTTCGAGCGTGATGAGAAAGCAGTGGAACAGCTTAATTTCCCGGCTGATCTGATGAAACATATTGAAGAACATATCGTGGAGTGTGAGAATGAGATGGATGATGATGCGGAGAGTATCATCACAAACCAGAGATATTCTTATATCAGCAAGCTGGTTGGTCAGTCTGTTGACAAAAAGACAGCAGTACATAGCATGTCAGTTTCCGATAAGATCGACCGCATTGTTACAAACCGTATTCTTGCGCTTCCGATCTTTGCGGGAGTTATGTTCCTTGTATATTGGATCTCCGTTTCCACACTGGGTGGTATTGTAACTGACTGGACAAACGACACTCTGTTTGGAGAGTGGATCTGTGGAAACCTTGGCAATGCTTTGGATGCGGCAGGCGTTCAGCCCTGGCTGGCTGGTCTGATCAATGATGGTATCGTGGCCGGCGTCGGCGCTGTTATCGGTTTCGTACCGCAGATGTTGATTCTGTTCTGCCTGTTATCTATTTTGGAACAGATTGGTTATATGGCTCGTGTCGCATTTATCATGGATCGTATTTTCCGTAGATTCGGACTTTCCGGAAAGAGCTTTATCCCGATGCTGATCGGCTCCGGATGTGGCGTTCCCGGCGTTATGGCAAGCCGTACGATCGAGAACGAGAGAGACCGTCGTATGACAGTTATGACAACCTGCTTCGTTCCCTGTGGAGCTAAAATGCCGATCATCGCATTGATCGCAGGCGCGTTATTCTCAGATAAGACCGGATTGATCTCCGTATCCGCATACTTTATCGGTGTAGCAGCAATCGTTGTTTCCGGTATTATGCTAAAGAAAACAAAACCGTTTGCCGGTGATGTGGCGCCGTTCGTTATGGAGCTTCCGGCATATCATATTCCGACTGTTGGCGCTGTACTTCGTGCAACATGGGAGCGCGGCTGGTCATTCATCAAACGTGCCGGCACGATCATCCTTGCTTCTTCCGTATTACTCTGGTTCTTACAGGGATTCGGAATGACAGATGCAGGATTTGGTATGGTAGAAGATGCAAGTGAAAGTGTTCTTGCAGCAATCGGCGGTGCGATTGCTATTATCTTCCGTCCGTGTGGATTCGGCGACTGGAGAGCTACAGTGGCTACCATCACAGGTCTGATCGCAAAAGAGAATGTAGTAGCTACATTCGGTGTACTTTACGGCGGATTTGAAGAAGTGGCAGAGAACGGTGAGGAAGTTTGGGGTGCTCTGGCAGCAGCCTATACACAGATCGCTGCATTCTCATTCATGATCTTCAACCTGCTTTGTGCTCCTTGCTTTGCGGCTATGGGCGCTATCAAGAGAGAGATGAACAATACAAAATGGTTCTGGGCTGCAATCGGTTATATGTGCTTCCTGGCATATACCGTATCTATCATGGTTTACCAGATCGGCTCCGCTATCAGCGGTGATGTTCATCCGGTAGGATTAATCGTTGCAATCATCATTTTGGCTGCATATATCTACATGCTTGTTCGCAAAAATCCTTATGCAGAAAAAGCAGCTAAAGTGAAAAAATCTGTGGCATAAATAAGTGAGGAGGAGATTATGGCAACTGTGATTGTAGCAATTATCGTGTTTGGTATCGTGGGCATTGATGTAGCAAAGTTGGTTTATGACAAAGTTCATCACAAAGGCGGATGCAGTTGCGGTTGCGATTGCTCCCATTGCTCAAGCGGATGCTGTTCACAGAAATAAAAAAATAAAAACGTATGTCATGAAAAACCGTTGGAATTTATTCCAGCGGTTTTTTATTCCCGAGGCGGTATGCGATATTCCTGTGAGCCGTTGTTGCATATCTACGCAAAAATGCGTATAATATAGCTTATCGGAAATTGTTATGCGATTTTCGATAAAAGTCGCTGTTTTTGCGCCGTCAATCTGATTATAGGGTTCGCAAAGCGGTTCCTATAATATAGCTTGCAAGGGCAAACTTCGTAAGCTAACGGGCAGAAATCGGAGGTGATCTGGTGGCATTGAAAGAACTGCGGGAAATGAGTGGATTGAGTAGAAAAGAACTGGCAGAGCGCAGCGGGGTCAATCTGCGTTCCATTCAGGATTATGAGCAGGGGCATAAAGACATTTCCCGGGCAAAGGGAGAGAGTTTGTACCGGTTAAGCCTTGCAACCGGATGTACCGTAGAACAGCTTCTGGCGGATTGCCTGACTTTTAAGGAAGTGTCGGATGACAGGGATGAGGATCGTTTTCCGAAACCCAAATTACCGAAAGAAATTATTCAGGATGTAAAAATCTTTTCTGCGCAATACAAAATTTACGGGAGATGGCAGTATGACGGAGAAGTCTGTAATCTGATCTTTTTGTATGAGGGGCAGCTGGTCAGACTTCCGTTTGCCGCCGAGTTTACAGAAAAAACACTGCCCTGGCTGGTGGAGGCCGCAGTCATGAAGATAGAGAGTTTTATTGAAGAGGACAGATTTCAAAAGGTTTGTCGGGAGCATGGAGAAGGAGAGACAAAATGAAATATACGGAAAACGGAATACAATATCATCTTGGAATTAAAGCGGGGGATGTGGGAAAATACGTGATCCTGCCCGGGGATCCCAAGCGGTGTAAAAAAATAGCGTCATATTTTGATGACGCCAGGCTCATCGCTGACAGCCGGGAATTTGTCACATATACCGGATATTTAGATGGAGTAAAGGTCAGCGTGACTTCCACCGGAATCGGCGGCCCTTCCGCATCCATCGCGATGGAGGAGCTGGTGCGCTGCGGCGCGGACACTTTTCTGCGTGTGGGTACCTGCGGAGGTATGCAGCCGGAAGTAAAGAGCGGCGACCTGGTCATTGCGACCGGAGCGATCCGCATGGAGGGAACAAGCAAGGAATATGCGCCGATCGAATTCCCGGCGGTGGCGGATTACCGCATTGTGCAGGCGATGGAGCGGTCGGCAAAGGCGCAGGGGATTTCCTGCCATATCGGAGTTGTACAGTGCAAGGATTCTTTTTACGGACAGCATGAACCGGAATTGATGCCTGTAAATTATGAGCTGTGCTCGAAGTGGGAGGCGTGGAAAAAGCTTGGATGTCTCGCATCGGAGATGGAATCTGCGGCGCTGTTCGTGGTGGGAAGCTACCTGCATGTTCGCGTCGGATCGGTATTTCTCGTGGTGGCAAATCAGGAGCGGGAGCGCCTGGGACTTGAAAATCCGGTGGTACATGACACGGAGGCCGCGATTGCAACTGCTGTGGGAGCCATCCGGGAACTGATCAAAAATTGAACCTGTGTAGGGAGCACGTTTCCGATGGGGGTCACATGTGCCCCCTTGAACAAAAGAACATATTATATTTCGGGGAATTGTTGATATTAAAGCATGTAAGGTGGACGGAGAGTTAAAAAAGGAACATATTATATTTGGGAGGGAGTATGAAATGACGCATTTAGTCTTTGTTTTGGAAATTATAGGGACGATTGCTTTTGCGTTTTCGGGTGCAATGACAGCGATAAAAAAGGAACTGGATCTGTTTGGAGTGCTGATTCTTGCTGTGATCACCGCTGTGGGAGGCGGCGTTATCCGGGATGTTCTTTTAGGCCACATCCCGCCCCAGGTATTTTTGCACCCGAGCTATGTGATCGTGGCGGCGGCTGTCTCTATTCTGGTGTTTATCTGGATCTATAAACGTCATGGGCAGATGGAAGGGATATCAATCGCCCGGGTGGAGAGAGTTATGCTCTATGCGGATGCGGCAGGTCTGGCGGTTTTTACCGTTATCGGAGTGAAAGCGGCATTTGAGGTGCTGGAAGAGCGGAATCTGTTTCTGTCCGTATTTGTCGGCGTTGTGACCGGTGTGGGAGGAGGAGTGCTCAGAGATATGCTGGTGGGGATGAAACCGTATATTTTTGTGAGACATGTGTATGCGCTGTCTTCTGTGGTCGGGGCTGTCCTGTTTGCATTTCTGTGGTGTGTCAGCAGCAGTGAAGCCGGGGTTGCACTGGGCGCGGCGGCTGTTTTTGTGATGCGGCTTCTGGCGATCCATTTCCAGTGGAATCTGCCGAAGATCAAGTTGGACAGCAGCCGGACAAAGCTATAAAAACGGTGAAAAGGGCTGCAGGCATACTGTCAGAAATCTGTGCGTTTTTTGTTTTAAAGTGACGGGATTTTTCCCGATATATAGAAAGGGACTGTCACACTAAGCACTGGATATACAAGATATAGTATTAGAGTATGGGTACTTGATACTATATCTGGTATATGCCTTTCTTGATGCGACAGTCCTTTCCATTATTACATATATTCTTTAAGAGAAAAAAGTAGGGTTTAAGGATTTCATTAGTTGGTTTATTGTTATTTGCTAATTCTGGTGCCCGTTTTTCCGTTCACTCCGTCACGGGCTTTCTGGAGTAAGGTGATCAGGGCAGTGCGGCCATCGCCGGAAGCGGCGAATTCAACGCCTGCCTGTACTTTCGGAAGCATGGAACCCGGGGCAAAATGTCCTTCTGACATATACTGCTCTGCCTCGGCGACAGAGATATCGCTCAGCCAGGTTTCCTCCGGTGTGCCGAAGCGGAGCGCAACTTTTTCCACAGCAGTCAGGATGATCAGATAATCAGCGTTTAACTGCTGGGCTAAAAGGCAGCTTGCGAAATCTTTATCTATGACTGCGCCGACACCTTTTAAGTGATTTCCGCGTCTTACAACAGGAATCCCGCCGCCGCCGCTGGCAATGACAACCTCACCGGCTTCCAAAAGGTCTCTTACCGTGTCAATCTCAATGATCTCGGCCGGTTTCGGAGAAGCAACGACACGGCGGTATCCCCGTCCGGAGTCCTCTACGACCTGTATGCCGCCCTTCACAGCTGCATCGGCTTCTTCCTTTGTCATAAAATGTCCGATCGGCTTTGTCGGATTTAAGAAAGCCGGATCATCTTCATCCACGCGCACCTGTGTGATAACAGTTGCCACGCTCTTTTTGATACCACGGTTCAATAATTCTTCTTTCAATGCATTCTGCAGGTCATATCCGATATAGGCCTGACTCATGGCAACACAGACAGAAAGCGGTGTGATTGCCGGATGAGAAGGATCCGTTTTGGAATAAGCTGCCATTGCATTGTTGATCATGCCGACCTGCGGACCATTTCCGTGGGAAATGATCACTTCATTCCCTTCTTCAATCAGATCTGCGATCGCTTTTGACGTCTCCTGAACAGCGAGATACTGTTCAGGAAGATTTTTGCCAAGGGCATTTCCGCCAAGAGCGATGACGATACGTTTTTTATTCATGTCTTTTATACTCCCGATCAAATGATTACTCGAAAATTCTCTTTCCTGCGCGCTCTTCCAGCTTTTTCAGGATCTCCTGCGGATTCTCGAATTTGCTTAAGAAGATCATAGCAGCGATGATGTATGGTTTGTAGCTTGCTTCTTTGTAAAGCGGTGTGCGGTAACGATCGAATACGGATGCCTCAACCTCGCCGTCCTTGCAGCTTACATCGTTGATGTCAGCCGGCAAGCAGTGTAAGTACAGAGCTTTTCCGTCTTTGGTTGTTTTCATCAATTCTTCGGTGCAGCACCAGTCTTTGTGATCTGCGTTCTGTGCAAGCAGTTCCTGTTCAAGAGCTTTGATACCCTCTGTATCGCCCTCGCCGTAGAGGTTTGTACGTTTTTCCATAGCGGCAAACGGAGCCCAGCTCTTCGGATATACAACGTCAGCGTCTTTGAAAGCTTCAGCCATGCTGTTTGTTCTTGTGAAAGAACCGCCGGATTTCTCCGCGTTTGCCTTTGCAACTTCCTCAACTTCCGGCATTACTTCGTATCCTTCCGGATGAGCAAGTACAACGTCCATACCGAAACGTGTCATCAGTCCGATGATACCCTGCGGAACGGAGAGCGGTTTGCCGTAGGACGGGGAGTAAGCCCATGTCATGGCAACTTTTTTGCCCTTCAGATTTTCTACGCCGCCGAATTCGTGGATCAGGTGAAGCGCGTCAGCCATAGCCTGTGTCGGATGGTCGATATCGCACTGTAAGTTTACTAATGTCGGGCGCTGCTCTAAGATACCGTCAGCGTTACCCTGCTGTACTGCTTCGGAAACCTCATGCATGTAAGCATTTCCTTTTCCGATGTACATATCGTCACGGATACCGATAACATCAGCCATGAAAGAGATCATGTTTGATGTCTCGCGAACCGTTTCACCATGAGCTACCTGAGATTTCCCCTCGTCAAGGTCCTGAACCTCCAGGCCGAGCAGGTTACAAGCAGAAGCGAAAGAGAAGCGTGTTCTTGTTGAGTTATCACGGAATAAGGAGATACCAAGTCCACTTTCGAATACTTTGGTGGAGATGTTGTTTTCGCGCATGTAGCGGAGCGCGTCAGCTATGGTGAACACCGCTTCCAGTTCGTCGTCTGTCTTTTCCCAGGTAAGGAAAAAATCATTGTTGTACATTTCTTTGAAATTTAAGCTGTTGAGTTTATCGATGTAATCCTGTAATGTTTTCATAGTAGTTATTCTCCTTTAAATAATATTTTTGATCATTGTACTCAAGACTCACTCGTGAGTCTTGGCGCGGACGCGACCCCGAAAGGTCTGTCCGCCGCCATCATTTTTACTTGCAGTACTCAGTCGGCAGTGCAGCGTAAACAGCAGCACATGTTACGAGATCCTGTTTCCATGTTTTCTCGTTCGGAGCATGAGCCTGAGCCTCAGCGCCCGGTCCGAAACCGATACATGGAATGTTGTTTCTTCCCATGATGGATACGCCGTTTGTGGAGAATGTCCATTTGTCTGTCAGCGGACGGGCTTCACGCATTTCCAGTGTCTCCGGTGAGCCGATACGTTTGTCGCCGTACAGAGCTTTATAAGCGTTTTCCAGAGATTTTGTTACTTTGTGATCTTTCGGGATCGCCCATGTCGGGAAGTAACATTCGATCTCATACACGCATCCTGTATAGGACGGACGGTCATAGTTGTACATGGATACTTTTACGTCATCACCGTATTTCTGTACGCTTGGCAGAGCGCGGATCTCGTCTAAGCAGCTTTCCCATGTCTCTCCGAATGTCATACGGCGGTCCAGGGAGATGGAGCAGGAGTCGGCAACTGCGCAGCGGCTCGGGGATGTGTAGAAGATCTGGGATGTGGTAACAGTACCGCGTCCAAGGAAGCGGGCCTCCTCCCAGTCTTTGTTGTATTTCGGGTTCAGCATCTTTACAAGGCCTTTGATCTCTGTCTCGTCTGCATCATCGTTTTCATTCAATGCGCGGATATCCTGAAGAATGTCAGCCATCTTGTAGATCGCGTTGTCACCACGCTCCGGAGCGGAACCGTGGCAGGATACGCCTTTTACATCCACACGGATTTCCATACGTCCGCGCTGACCTCTGTAGATACCGCCGTCTGTCGGCTCTGTGGATACTACGAATTCCGGACGGATCTTGTCTTCGTTGATGATGTACTGCCAGCACAGGCCGTCACAGTCCTCTTCCTGAACGGTTCCGACAACCATGATCTTTACGCCCTCCGGGATCAGACCCATGTCTTTCATGATCTTTGCGCCATATGCAGCGGATACGATACCGCCGCACTGATCGGAAACGCCGCGGCCGCCGATCTCCTCATCGTTTTCATATCCCTCATACGGATCGAATGTCCAGTTGTCGATATTTCCGATACCAACGGTGTCGATGTGCGCATCGAAAGCGATGATCCTGTCGCCGGTTCCCATATAACCGATCACGTTGCCCTGAGGATCGATAATAACTTCATCAAAGTCCAGTTTCTTCATTTCCGCAGCGATCGTATCGATGTGAGCTTTCTCTCCGCAGCTTTCTCCCGGATTCTTAACGATTGCGCGTAAGAATCTGACCATGTCCGATTTGTAACCTTCAGCGGCTTCTCTGATCTTGTTGTAATCCATTGTAAAATACCTCCTTGTTAAAATAGATTGATTAGTTAGTCTAAAAGACAGTTAAAAAAATTTGCTTTTTGTGAAAATGTTGTTGTTCAGTCCGGGAAAATACCAAACATTCCCGGGTCTGTCCTGAACGGGTGTTTAATCATTTAAATAATCTTTTCCGTCCCAGACGATCTCTTTGTATCTCTCCGGGTCGGTGTCTCCCTCTGTGGAGAAGAGCAGTACCTGTGAATTTTCATCCAGCTTTAATGCCTCTTTCAAATCTGCGTAATCCGGATTTGTCATGATCTCGTTTAATACGCCAAATGTAACTGCGCCGGATTCACCGGATGTCACCTGCGGGTCGCCCTTGATCGGAGCAGCCAGCATACGCATTGCTTTTGCGGATACCCAGTCAGGAGCAGCGACAAATACGGAAACATGGTTTTTCAGAATATCCCAGGATGTGGTGTTCGGTTCCCCGCATGCAAGCCCTGCCATGATCGTAGGCATGTCGCCCTCTACATTATATTCCTCTCCGTCTCCGGCAACAGCGCCTTTGTACAGGCAGGCAGCCGTATCGGCTTCCACTACACAGACGATTGGCGGATTTTCGGGATATCTGTTTGCGAAATAACCCTGAACGCCCCCCGCCAGCGAGCCGACGCCGGCCTGAACAAAGACGTGAGTCGGACGGTCGATACCAAGTTCATTTAACTGTTCGGTTGCTTCCATCGCCATGCTTCCGTATCCCTGCATGATCCAGGACGGGATTTCCTCGTAACCTTTCCACGCCGTATCCTGAACGACAACGCCGTTTTCCACTTTTGCGGCAGCGGCGGCAGCCATGCGGACACATTCGTCATAGTTGACTTCCTCGATGGTCGCGGTGGCATTTTCAGCCAGAATGTGGTTCAGACGGTTCTGTGTGGAACCCTTGGGCATGTAAACAACTGCTTTCTGTTTCAGTCTGTTTGCAGCCCATGCAACGCCGCGGCCGTGATTGCCGTCTGTAGCGGTGAAGAACGTCGCCTGACCGAACTCTTCACGGAGTTGATCGGACGTCAGTGTCTCGAAATCCAGTTCAGAGATGTCGCGTCCGGTCTGTTTTGCAATGTACTTTGCCATTGCAAAGGAACCGCCGAGAACCTTGAATGCATTCAGACCGAACCGGTAAGATTCGTCTTTGACACAGACGTCTTTTAAACCGAGGCGTTCTGCCATGTTGGTCAGATGTGCGAGCGGTGTTCTCTCATATCCCGGAATGGTTTTGTGGAAAGCTCTCGCTTTCTCCACCTCAGTGAGCGCCATAACGGGAAGGTTTGCATCAGCTGTTTTGGGCATTGTGTTTTTTACCCAGTTGATTTGTTTCATAAAAGACCCCTCCTAATTTTGATCTGCTTTAATGTAACTGTATAAGGTGTATTTAGAAATCCCAAAATACTGGGACACCTTATCACCGGATTTTGTTATAAGGAAAGCGCCGGAATCGTTTAAAAACCGAATCGCTTCGATCTTTTCATCCTTGGTCATCAGGGATGCCGGTTTTCCGATCAGTGCAACAGACTGTGCGATCAGGTCATCCAGCAGATCGGCCACATTTGTCCGTATGCTTTCCGGTTCTTTTCTATAAGAAGAAACTCCCGGTTCCCCGCTCTCACAGACCAGTGACCGGATCGAATCCTGAAAATAGAGAAGATTCGTTATATCATAATTGATAGCGAAGATATATCGAATCGGTCCCTGTTCTTCCTCCCTGACAAATACGGTGGAAGATTTCAGTGTCTTTCCGTCCCCGGTTTTTGTAAGATAGCCGAGGTGATCGCGGATCTTCGCCGGATCTTTCTTCAATGTCTCCAGAACTACTAAAGAAGGACCGTCGCCGAGCTCCCGGTTAGTGACCTGGCCGTTTTCGATATATACGATCGATTTGCGCAGGCTCTTTTTCGTGAGATCATGAATCACCACTTCGCAGTCCTTTCCAAACTGAACGGATAATGCTTTTGCCATCTGTTTTAAAAGTTCCAGTGTCATTCTGCCGCACCTCCCTGTTGTCTTGCCTTATGCTTACATCATAGCAGAA
>CAZJSI010000107.1:0-10453 GCA_964548675.1 uncultured Eubacterium sp.
TCATTGCATTTCTTGATTACAACAAAAAGCAGTTGGACGGATATGTGGCAGATGTTTGTGACCTCGGAGATGTCAGACAGAAATTTGAGGATTTTGGCTGGGATGCGCAGGAGTGTGACGGTCATAACGTGGAGGAAATCATTCGGGCGATCGATGCTGCAAAAGGCGTGTCGGGAAAGCCCCATATGATCGTGCTGCATACCATAAAGGGGAAAGATTGTTCTTTTGCACAGGATGTTTTATATAATCATCACATGAAATTCAGTGAGGAACAGTATGCGGATGCAATAGCTGCGTTAGATCAAAAAATTGCAAAATTAGAGGAAGAGGGGGCATAGGAAATGTATCAGGTAGAAGAAAAAATCATTCCGGAAGAAAAAGAAATGCGTACCGTATTTGCGGAAGTAATGGAAGAGATAGCAGAGGAAGATGAACGTGTTATCTATTTGGATTGTGATCTGATGAACAGTATTGGAATGGCAAAATACTGGAAAGATCATCCGGATAAGGCAATTAACTGTGGTATTCAGGAAGCAAATATGATCGGGGCTGCTGCGGGAATGTCTGCAACCGGGCTGATACCCTTTACCCATACCTTTGGACCCTTTGCCACAAGAAGAGTTATGGATCAGGTGTTTGTATCTGCGGCTTATGCCAAACTGAATGTGAAAATGATCGGATCTGATCCTGGTATTACTGCTACATTAAATGGCGGAACACATATGCCTCTGGAAGATATGGGGATGATGCGCTGTGTCCCGGGAATTACGATCGTAGAGCCGACAGATTCTATTATGCTGGCAGATGTAATGCGAAAAGCAAAAGATACTTATGGTGTTTTTTATATTCGTCTTTCCAGAAAGAAAGCAGATAAAGTTTTTAAAGATGGTTCGACCTTTGAAATTGGCAAGGCAGCTAAAATACGCGACGGAAAAGATGCGACGATCATTGCAACCGGAATTTGTGTGGCAGAGGCAGTAAAAGCGGCGGAAATGCTGGAGACGGAAGGTATTTCTGCGGCAGTGCTGAATATGTTTACTTTAAAACCGATTGATAAGGATGCTGTCATTGAAGCCGCGAAAACGACCGGGGCGGTCGTTACCGCAGAAAATCACAATATCATAAATGGACTGGGCTCGGCGGTGGCGGAGGTTATTGCAGAAAATGTATACTGCCCGCTTGAGAGAGTCGGTGCAAAAGACCGTTTTGGAGAAGTCGGTGATATGGATTATCTGAAAAAAGCGTTGGAAATGACAGCAGAAGATATTGCCGGGGCAGTGAGAAAGGCAATTGACAGAAAGGCATAAAGAGATGAAAGAGTTAATGTTAAAACCGGATATTTATAAATATGACACCGCAAAAGAATTTGCCTCAGAATTTCATATCGGAGCAGAGGATCTGGTTCTTACGAACGAATATATTTACAATCCGTATTTTGGAGAGTTGAGCCTGGAGTGTGACGTATTGTTTCAGGAAAAGTATGGTATGGGAGAACCATCCGATGATATGGTGGAGGCAATTTATGCGGATATCAAAGGTGAGCACAAAAGGATCATTGCTATTGGCGGCGGAACTGTGATCGATATTGCAAAGCTGTTTGCGCTCAGAGATGTTTCTCCGGTACTGGATCTGTATGACGGAAAAATCAAACCTGTAAAAGATAAGGAACTTGTGCTTGTTCCCACGACCTGCGGCACAGGCAGCGAGGTGACAAATATATCTATTCTTGCGCTGAACAGCCGCGGAACAAAGAAAGGTCTTGCGGTAGATGAGATGTATGCGGACAGTGCAGTTTTGGTCCCGGAGCTGTTAAAGGGACTTCCTTTCGGCGTATTTGCTACGAGTTCGATTGATGCTTTGATCCACGCGATCGAGTCCAGCCTTTCCCCAAAGGGAAATGAGACAACGAGGATGTTCGGTTACAAAGCAATTGAAATGATTCTGAGCGGATACATGGAGATTGCAAGAAACGGAAAAGAAGCACGAATACCGCTGTTGGATCAGTTTTTGATGGCAAGCAATTATGCAGGGATTGCCTTTGGAAATGCCGGATGTGCGGCGGTTCATGCTATGAGTTATCCTCTCGGAGCGACCTATCATGTGCCCCATGGTGAGGCAAACTATGCTATGTTTACTGGCGTCATGAAAAATTATATGGAAATAAAAATTGACGGTGAAATCGAAATATTGAATAAATTTATTTCCGATATTCTGGGATGCCATCCGTCGAATGTCTATGAAGAGTTGGAAAATCTGCTGAATATCATGATCCAGAAGAAACCGCTTCATGAATATGGTATGAAAAAAGAAGAAATTGTAGAATTTACGGATTCTGTGATAGAGAACCAGCAACGATTGTTGGGAAATAACTTTGTAGAGCTTGACCGGGATCGTATGATCAAGATCTACACTGAACTATACTAAAATAGGTATAAGTAATTTTACTACTTATAAAAAATTTCATTCCCCTAAGATCGAGGGACTGCTGTAGAAGCGCCGGGAGGTGTCTGTTCTGCGCAGTCCTTCATTTTTCTGTCTTGGACGAAACATGATGTTCTTTACAATAAACAAAGCATTTTGAGGCAGTAAAAAGAGGGGAACAATCCCCCTCTTTTACAGTAATTGTTTTATTCTTCTTCCGCCGTGGATGTCAGTGAAGAGAGATAATCTGTAATTGCACTCGTATCCACTTCTGTTTTTGTGATCGGCTGCTGCGCCTTAAAATAGGAATAGCCGGAGAAACCAATCCAGCATACTACGGCGGCTGCAGCTAATGTACCGATCAGTTTGGCAAGCATTTTGTTGCGTTTTGCCTTTTTTACTTCCTGTTTTCTGTTTTTCTTTGATTCTTTATATCGATCGACTTTTGCCTGGCTCATATTCGAGAACTCCTTTTAAATTAATCTGGATAGAGTATACCACAATCACTAAATTCGACAACACCTCATTAAGTGATTGGGTATTACAATCGCTAAGCTCGAAAACACCTCGCTAAGCGAATTGTATTATACCACAAAATGTGAGTGTCCGTCAATGAAACATGCTCCGTAACAGTTTGGATAACCCGGAATGTTGAAAAAAAGACTTTTTCAACAAAAACGCAGAGAGGACATTTTCGGCTTGCTCTCTCTGCGAACATCGCCGGATCGATACCATACGGCTACTTCCAATACTTCTGCATATATTCCTCAGCAGATATTTCGGACAAAGAAAGTTTTTTGATCAATTGCTCCCGGGTTTCTTCTCTTGAAACCCTAAACTCTGCACAAGTTTCAATAATAGCCTCAGCCTTCCCTTCCGTCAAAGCCTTTAATGCTTCTGCTTTTCCTTCGGCTTTGCCCCGTTCTTCTCGTTCTTTCAATTCATCCTCAAACAATTCATACAATGCTTCACACATATGCTGCTCCACCTCCATTTCTTTTCGGTTTCCTCTGACGATAACATTCATCACAGCCTGATACAATTCCGAGTTTTTATTCGGGGCATAATGCTTTGCTATATCCTCTATTTCTTCTCCGGCTTTCAAGTTATCCCTTAGATGCTGCAGCCAGTAATATTCCTCTTTTGACAACTCATGGGTTATAACCAATTGCATCGGGAACGGGTCTCCTGTCAAATGATAGATTCCCTCCGCATATTTTTTTATAGAAATCCTCCTGAATTTATAAATATGCCTGAGCATTTCCCTGGGATAATGGTTGCACACAAACGTAATTGAGATGTCCTCCGGGGCAATTTTCCCGATTGTTTTCGTATCCGCCTGGTAAAAACATGCATAACCATAAGTTTTATAAAAATCATTCAGTGACAGGTAATCATCTGGAGACTTGTATTCGATGATATTGTGCCTTTGGAAAATATGACCCAAACCCTTATGTATCCGCTTTTTCACATTCTTTTTTATGACCAGTTCATCCACCTGCATCGGTTTTTTGCCAAGCAGATGCTCCGGTTCAAAAGTCAGGCTGTCCGCATCTTCCGCCAGTTCTATCTGCAATGCTGCGTCAAATGCGGGATGCCATTGGATTTTTTCGTGTTCCATCCTTCTCTCCTTTCAGTATAATAAACTCCTCCGCCAAATTCAACGACTTTTCATAATTCCACCCGCTTTCCAAAATTCATTTTTTCACAGTTTAATTGGTTTGCGAACATTGAAATTTCCGAAACCTGCATTTGCAGATAAGACAACAGAACGGCACAAACGCCTTTTAGAATATTAAGAAATTAATGTTCACAAGAGATTATAACATCAATGAGGTGTTTTGTCACATAAAACAGAACACAATGGGAAAATAAGTAATAGTATCAAAAGAGTAACTACTTTAAGAAAACCGCATTTTTTGGTATACTTGTTCAAATTAGGCATTTTTTGTTGTATTATCACCTGTAGAGGTGGGAGTATATGTGGCAGGCAGACAGGAAACGGAGGTAAGCTTATGAGTTATGCAGACAAAGTTTTTATAGATATGTGTACGGATATCATCGAGAACGGTACCAGTACCGAGGGAGAAAAAGTCCGCCCGAAATGGGAGGATGGGACCAGTGCCTACACGATCAAGAAATTTGGCGTGGTGAACCGGTATGATCTGTCAAAAGAGTTTCCGGCACTGACCTTGAGAAGAACGGCGATCAAGAGCTGTACGGATGAAATGCTCTGGATCTGGCAGCAGAAATCCAACAATATCAACGATCTGCACAGCCATGTCTGGGATGAGTGGGCGGATGAGGACGGCTCCATCGGAAAAGCCTATGGATATCAGATGAGCGTAAAGCATCAATATAAAGAGGGGATGATGGATCAGGTTGACCGTGTTATCTATGACCTGAAAAACAATCCTTACAGCCGCAGGATCATGACAAATATATATGTTCATCAGGATCTGCATGAGATGAATCTGTATCCCTGTGCATACAGCATGACTTTCAATGTGACAAAGAAGCCGGGCGAGGATAAACTGGTGTTAAACGGTATTTTAAACCAGCGGTCTCAGGATGTGCTTGCGGCGAATAACTGGAACGTGTGTCAGTATGCAGTGCTGCTTCATATGCTGGCACAGGTGTGTGATATGCAGGTTGGAGAATTTGTCCATGTGATCGCGGACGCCCATATTTATGACCGGCACATTCCGCTGATCAGGGAACTGATCTCCCGAGAACCGTTTCCGGCGCCGACATTCTGGCTGAATCCGGATATCAAAGATTTCTATCAGTTTACAAGAAATGATGTGAAGCTGGAAAATTATGAGACGGGACCTCAGATTACGAATATCCCGATCGCGGTGTGATTTTATTTCAGTATATATCATAAAGAAAAAAGTGTGACGTTTCCTATAAAATATGAAAGGGGAAGAGACCGAAATGAATTTGATCGCAGCAGTGGATGAAAACTGGGCAATCGGCCGGAATAACAAATTGCTGGTGAGCATACCGGACGATATGAAGTTTTTCCGGCAGACCACGACAGGGAAAGTGGTCGTGATGGGAAGAAAGACCCTGGAGAGTTTTCCAAATGGCAAACCGTTGAAAAACCGTGTTAATATCGTTCTGACAAAGGACAAAGTTTATGCGGTTGACGGCGCGGTGATCGTACATGATCTGGATGAGCTTCACGGAGAACTGAAAAAATATAACAGCGAAGATATCTACGTGATCGGCGGAGAGAGCATTTACCGCCAGCTTGTGGATGAATGCGATGTGGCTCATATCACAAAGATCGATTATGCTTATGAGGCGGACTCCTGGTTCCCGAACCTGGATGAAAAACCGGAATGGAAGATCACGGCGGACAGTGAAGAGCAGACCTATTTTGATCTGGAATATCATTTTTATAAGTATGAACGCCGCTTATAAAAGATCGGCGGGACAGATTAAAGAAAAGAAGGAATTATTCATGAGCAATTTTTTGTTTAGCATCAATGTGACCATCCCGATCTTTCTGGTCATGGTGCTCGGGTATTTTTTGCGCCGCATCGGCATGCTGAATGACAACTTTGTCACCGTGGCGAATAAGTTCAATTTTAAGGTGACGCTGCCGGTCCTTTTGTTCAGGGACCTGTCAACGGTGGACATTGCAGCGGTTTTTGATGTAAAATATGTGTTGTTTTGCGCATTTGCCACCTCAGTCGGATTCTGGGGGACATGGGCGGTCGCAAAATTATGTTTGAAAGATAAGTCCCTGGTGGGAGCCTTTACCCAGGCGGCTTTCCGCAGCAGCGCGGCGGTTATGGGACTTGCATTTATTCAAAATATTTATGGACAGTCTACAATGGGCTCGCTGATGATCATCGGTGCGGTTCCGTTGTATAATATATATTCAGTGCTCGTATTGACGTTTGAGGGAGATTATCCTGAGGGAGAACGGGATATGGGCAGGATCAGACAGGCTGGTATCAATATCCTGAAAAATCCGATCATCATCGCCATAGTTCTCGGCCTGATCGCGGGATTATTACATAACCCGCTGCCGCAGCTGGTAAATTCGGCCGTAGACAATGTAGCAAAGATGGCAACCCCACTTGCATTGGTTGGACTTGGCGCAGGATTCGAAGGGAAAGCGGCACTGGCAAAGATCAAACCCACTCTGGGCGCGGCCTTTATCAAGCTGATCGCCCAGGCAGCAATTTTCATTCCGATTGCAGCAGCTCTTGGCTTCAGGGGCGAAAAAATGGTTGCACTCGTTGTCATGCTTGCGGCTCCGGCGACCCCGAGCTGTTATATCATGGCAAAAAATATGCATAATGACGGTGTTTTGACCGCAAGTATCGTGGTTGCGACCACATTGCTTGCGTCGGTCACACTGACAGCATGGATCTTTGTGCTGCGTTATATAGGGTGGATTTAATGGACGGGCGGCAGATTCAAAAACTGCCCGTGAGTTTTGAGACGTCAAAAAAGAAAGGGTGAAAACAGATGGATATAACAGGAAAAAAATTGTTTGTGAGAGCGCTTCTGGATGAAGGAGTAGATACCATTTTTGCATATCCGGGAGGTACTGTTACGGATTTATTTGACGAGCTTTACCTGAACGGAAAGATCGAGGTTGTGCTGCCGAGGCATGAACAGGCGCTGGTTCATGAGGCGGAAGGATATGCAAGAGAGACCGGAAAGGTGGGCGTATGTCTTGTCACGAGCGGACCGGGCGCCACGAACACCATCACCGCGATCGCGGATGCGTTTTATGACAGCATTCCTCTCGTTGTATTTACCGGGCAGGTTCCGCTCAATCTGATCGGAAACGACGCTTTCCAGGAAGTGGATATCGTAGGTATGACAAGAGGGATCACAAAATACAATGTGACCGTGCGTGACAGAAAGAGCCTCGGAAGAACGATCAAGATGGCGTTTCATATTGCCCGGACGGGAAAGCCGGGGCCGGTCCTCATCGACCTGCCAAAGGACATTCAGGTGGCGACAGGGCCGTCCGAGTATCCGGAACAGGTGGATATCCGGGGATATAAATTGAACGAGGGGGTTCACCTCGGACAGCTGAGAAAGGCGACCAAGCTGCTGAAAGTTGCAAGACGTCCATTGATCCTTGCGGGCGGCGGTATCAACATTGCCGGGGCAAACGATCTGCTGGAGCAGGTTGTAAATATTACCCATGTCCCGGTCGTTACGACAGTGATGGGAAAAGGGGCTGTTCCGTCGGATAATCCGTATTATGTGGGCAGCAGCGGTATGCACGGCAGATATGCGGCAAATATTGCAGTCAGCCAGTGCGACGTGCTGTTTTCCATCGGAACCCGTTTTAACGACCGTATTACCGGCGATCTGAATGAATTTGCACCGAAAGCGAAGATCATCCATGTGGATGTGGATGCCGCGGCAATTTCGCGAAATGTAGTGGTGGACGTCCCGATCGTGGCGGATGCACGGGTTGCCCTGGAGCAGATGCTTGAGTGGGTGGAGCCGAAAGACACCGATGAGTGGCTGCAGCAGATTGCAAAATGGGATCATGAGAATCCCCTCGAGATGCGCCGCGATAAGGGCATGACCCCTCAGATGATCATGGAGGGCCTGAATCAGGTTTACCCGGATGAGGTTACATATGTGACAGATGTCGGCCAGCATCAGATGTGGGCCAGCCAGTATCTGGATATCACAAAGAAGAAAAAAATGATCATTTCCGGCGGCCTTGGAACGATGGGCTTCGGTTTCCCGGCTGCCCTCGGCGCAAAAATGGGAAACCGTGAGAAACCGGTCGTATGCATTACCGGCGACGGTGGTTTTCAGATGAATATGCAGGAGATGGCTACGGCTATCATCCAGGACACTCCGGTAACAATCTGCCTTTTAAATAATTATTATCTGGGAATGGTCCGTCAGATGCAGCAGTTGTTTTACGGAAAGCGTTATGTGGCGACCTGCCTGCGCAAACGGAGGGGATGTCCGGAACACTGCAAAGGGCCGAATGAGATCTGTCCTCCTTATGTACCGGATTTCCTGAAATGGGCGGAAAGCTATGGGGCACATGGTATCCGCGTCACAAAAGAAGAGGAGATCATCCCGGCGCTGGAGGCTGCAAAAGCAAATACGGATGCACCAACACTGATCGAATTTATGATCGCCACGGAGGAGATCGTACTTCCGATGGTACCGGGCGGAAATCCAATGAACAAGATGATCTTGAAGAGTAAGTAAGGGGGAGAAAATCAATGAAAGAAAGATGGATTGCATTATATGTAGAAAATCAGGTTGGTGTTCTCGCCAAGATTTCCGGGCTTTTTGCCGGAAAGTCATACAATTTAAAGAGCCTTACGGTCGGTACGACCGAGGATGAGGATGTTTCCCGCATGACGATCAGTTCAACCTGTGACGACGTGACATTCGAGCAGATCAAAAAACAGCTCAACCGCATGGTGGAAGTGATCAAGGTTATGGATCTGACAGACGTTCCGATCCATATGAAAGAATTGATGTTTGCAAAGGTGAAAAAATGCTCGGATGCAGACAAGGCGGAAGTATTTCGCGTAGCGGAGGTATTCAATGTTCTGGTGGCGGATATCGGGCCGGACAGCGTGCTGTTGGAGTGCAAGCTGACAGAGCGGAGAAACAATGAATTGATCGGACTTTTGAAAACCAGATTCCAGTCGGTCGAGATCGTGCGCGGCGGCGCGGTTGCCATCGAGTCCGTTAGTACATCTTGCAGATAAAATTGGCGGAAAATTGTTCAAAAACACAAGAAAAAGATGAAATATTTTTTTTCAATATGAAAAAGTACAAAAATAAAATAGACTTTTTTGTGAAAAACACTGGAAAAGCGTGTGGTTTTGCAGTATAACTATAATATGATTGTGTTATGAGAGAAATGCAGGATTGAAATCACATATCCTGCAAAAACAGGGAAGAAAGAAGGATACCACAATGGAAAAGAAAAATATTGACTGGGAAAACCTTGATTTTGCATATCGTGAGACAGATATGCGTTTTGTGTCCAATTATAAAGACGGAGCATGGGATGAGGGTACTCTGACCAGCGATACGCATGTAGTATTAAATGAATGTGCCGGCGTATTGCAGTATGCGCAGACGATATTTGAGGGATTAAAGGCATATACAACGGTAGACGACAGGGTTGTTATCTTCCGCCCGGACCTGAATGCGTCCCGTCTGGCAGATTCTGCGAGACGACTGGAAATGCCGGTATATCCGGAAGATAAATTTGTTGAGGCAGTGGAGAAGACGGTAAAGGCAAATCTGGCCTATGTGCCTCCTTACGGAACAGGGGCAACCCTTTATGTTCGTCCCTATATGTTTGGCAGCAGCCCGGTGATCGGAGTAAAACCGGCACAGGAATATCAGTTTCGTGTTCTGACAACTCCTGTTGGCCCGTATTTCAAGGGCGGCGTGAAACCGCTTACGATCCGCGTGTCTGATTTTGACCGCGCGGCGCCGCACGGAACAGGTCATATTAAGGCGGGCCTGAACTATGCGATGAGCCTTCATGCGATCGTATCTGCTCATGAGGAGGGATACGATGAGAATATGTATCTGGATCCTGCTACGAGGACAAAGGTAGAGGAGACGGGCGGAGCGAACTTCCTGTTTGTGACAAAAGACGGCAAAGTGATCACTCCGAAATCAAACAGCATCCTGCCGTCCATCACACGCCGTTCCCTGATGTATGTTGCGGAACATTATCTTGGTCTGGAAGTGGAGCAGAGAGAGGTGTACCTGGACGAAGTTCCGGAGTTTGTGGAATGCGGACTCTGCGGAACGGCAGCCGTTATCTCTCCGGTAGGAAAAGTGGTAGATCATGGAAGAGAGATCTGCTTTGCAAGCGGTATGACCGACATGGGACCGATCACTTCAAAACTGCGCGAGACCCTGGTAGACATCCAGTTAGGCAAGCTGGAAGCGCCGGAAGGCTGGATCCATGTAATTGAATAATAATATATGAAAAAGGGGGTGTCGGATAATACCGATTTTTAACCCCTGGCATGCAGGGAAGAGG
>CAZJSI010000108.1:0-10407 GCA_964548675.1 uncultured Eubacterium sp.
ATTTATACGGAAAACGCAACAGTCTTTCCCAGACAGACCTTGATGACGCATTTATGCATTAAAAGAAGCTGCCGCTTCACGATTTTTAATCGTTAAAGCGGCAGCCCCTTGATTCAAGACTCGCTCGTGAGTCTTGGCGCGGGATTCGGGTCAGCTTGGCTGACATAATACATATCCGAATCCCTGCGTTCTACACTTCGTTTCGGTCTGCGCAAAAATCTAGGCATTCCTCTTTCTTCGCCTGGAAATCCCGAACCCCAAGATCATACAATTGCTGATTGATCTCGCCGTCCATTGTATATGTACTCATTTTTATCTGTGTACTCGGGGCGAAGATCAGACATCTTCCCTCCTTTTCCAATTCAAACATCCGTCTCTGGCATTCCTGATACATCAAGTGCCGTTTATTCATATCTTCCACTGCCTTTGGATATTTTCTGCACAGCAGAGAATAAACCGCCCTCATTTTTTCCGGATGTTTCACATAGTCCTTTGGCTTTGAAAGGATGGCCACGATCTTATCACATCCCTGATCCAGCGCCCGCTGCACCGGTATGGAATCACTTATGCCGCCGTCAAAATAAAAA
The DNA here is from genome assembly GCA_964548675.1 of uncultured Eubacterium sp. Lineage (GTDB taxonomy): Bacteria > Bacillota > Clostridia > Lachnospirales > Lachnospiraceae > Eubacterium_I. Next base: position 588 of record CAZJSI010000108.1, read on the forward strand.
TGTCCGTCTATCTCTACCGGCTTGCACGCTGCCGGGATGGCACAGGAAGCCATGACATGCCGGTAATCGTCCCTGAGCAGGTCTTTCTTGGAAAAATAACGCGCTTTCCCAGTCACTGCATCCGTGGCAACCAGCTCATATTCCGCCGGGTTTTCCTGTATGGCATCATAATCGATCGGATCCGCACCGTCACTATTGGTAAGATCCCCGTATATATATTGCAGGTTAAACAGATTTCCCGTCTTGAAAAAGCTCTTCGCTCCAAAATACAATGGTTCGCTGATGTGTTCCACATAAAAACGCCGGTTACGTCCCCTCTGTCCCGCCATATAGGACAACGCATTTGCCGAACCAGCCGACACGCCGATCACATAATCAAAATGTATATTCTCATCCAAAAAAGCATCCAGCACGCCTGCGCTGTATGCACATTTCATTCCTCCGCCTTCAACAACCAATCCTATTTTCGCCATGCTGATCTTCCTCCTGTCGATTCTCTGTTTTTATTTCATTCCCTACCCATTCGGTATGTACCGCCTGGCCGCAGAGGCGGCCTCATTTACCCATCCCGCATAGACCAAATCCCCGTCGCTATCTGCGCCAACGGGATACACGCATCTCTCATCTCACATACAGCCAAATCCCCGCCGCTATCTGCGCCGCCAGGATGGCGGGCATCCCAATCACAAAATACCAATGCTTTGTCTTATGTCGGAATACATACATACCGATCCAGCTTCCGGCGCTTCCAAGCAGGACTGCGATCAAAAACAGCGTCCTCTCCTTCACTCTCCACTTATGCTTCTTTGCCCGGTTTTTGTCAAATCCCATCACACAAAAACCGATCACATTGATAACTGCCAGATAACATAAAAATACGATTTCTACCGGATTCATTTCGTCCATCTCCCAAAATTCTCTCTGTCCCTGGTGAACTACCCATTGTCGTCGAGTAGATATGCCCCTCACAGATTCCACACCTGATATCAAGAATCCCGGTTCCGCCTGCAGGCAAAACCGGGATATCATAATCATTCAGGCAATTATTTTTTCTTACCTAACTTTGTCTTAAACACATACCACAGTGCGCCCGTGATGCATACGGAAGAGTAACCACCGCAGATTACACCCACCATCAAAGGTGCTGCAAACTCACGAATAGATGATACACCCAGGATAAACAGGACAAATACCATGATAAATGTTGTCAAAGAAGTATTGATACTACGTGACAATGTCTGAGTGATACTTCTGTTTACTACCTCTTTCAGATCCATATCCCTGCGCCCCGCTGAGAGAGCCAGATTCTCACGGATACGGTCGAAAATAACGATAGTAGCGTTGATCGAATAACCAACCAGCGTCAACATGCAGGCGATAAATGTGGTTCCCACAGATGTTCTTGACAATGCATAAAATGCAAGTACGACCAGAACATCGTGTACCAGCGCGATGACCGCACTGCTTGCAAACCGGATATCTTTGAACCGGAACCAGATGTAGATCAGCATGAAAATCGTTGCGATCACAACTGCCCAGACAGCGTCTGTCCGCATCTCACCGCTGATTGTGGAGCTGATATTAGTAGCTGAGATATCTTCCTCTGCCACATTAAAGTTTTCTTCCATTACCTGATTGAACTGCTCACGCTCATCCAGACTCAGACTTCTTGTCTTGATGATAACGGAATTGCTGTCGGCAACCTTCTGTGTCTGAACATTGCCGTCTCCGGTAATTTCTTCGATATACGGAACGATCTCACTGTCGATTTCCTCGATCGTGTAGTCCTTATCAAAAGCAACTGTCGTGGAAGTACCGCCCATAAACTCCAGGCTGAAATTCAGAGGATTTCCATTGGAAGCCTTGTTTACGCCCATTCCAACAAATCCTGCCACAATGATTGCAAGGGAAACAATAAAACAAAGTCCTCGCTTGCCAAGGAAATTGACAGGTTTCCGCTCTTTTTTCTCACCGTAAAACTTCTTATCCTGGAATCCCATACCGTACAATGCTTTTACAAGCCACCTTGAAATGACAAGCGCCGTGAACATGGAAAATACGATACCGATCGCCAGTGTCGCAGCAAATCCCCTGACTGTACCGGAACCGCGCAGGCCCAATACCGCAGCCGCGATCAATGTGGTGATGTTTCCGTCAAAAATAGCGGAAAACGCTTTCTTGAAACCTGCATCAATGGAAGTGGCAACCGACTTACCTGTTGCAATCTCTTCCCGGATACGGGCAAAGATAATGACATTCGCATCCACCGCCATACCGATAGACAGGATGATACCTGCGATACCCGGCAGGGTCAGCGTAATATGATATAAATGCAGGATAGAAAGTACGATTCCTGTATATATCAATAATGCAATTGCGGATGCAAGCCCCGGAATCCGGTAAATAGCGATCATAAATACGATAATGATCAGAATACCGATTATCGCCGCATAGATACTTGTGCTGATCGCCTGAGAACCAAGTTTTGCACCTACCACCTCAGACTGCAGTTCTTCCAGTTCCAGTGTAAGGGCGCCGCTCCGGATCTGGGAAGCGAGAGCCTCCGCATCCTCATAGCTGCTCATCCCGGAAATCTCAGCTTTGCCATTTGTAATCTGAGATTTCACAGTCGGATAACTGATACACTCATCGTCAAAATAGATCGGCAGTACTTTTCCGAGATATTCACCGGTTTTCTCAGAAAAGATCTCTGCGCCTTCATCTGTCAGCGTCAGTTCCACCACATATTCCACCTGTCCGGTTTGGCTGTTCGTGCCGGAAGCGGCCTGAGCGTCCGCAACCATCTCACCGGTCATAAAGGTCTCGCCCTCTGTTGTCCTGAATTCCAACGTACCAGGAGTCCCCAGTTCTGACAAAATCTCGTTTGCATCTGTTACACCCGGAATCTCCACGGAAATACGGTTATCTCCAACCTGATATACTTCTGCCTCGGTGCTGTAGCCTTCTACACGCTTCTGCAGTTTGTACACTGTGTCACTCATATCCTCTGCCGACGGTTTTTCCTCACCTTTTACCTGATAAGTAATGCTGACGCCGCCCGCCAGATCCAGTCCCAACTTGATGCCTGCCTTATCATTCTTGTCCACGGTACCTCGCACGATACCATATGAATAATAGCCTAACAGCAGGAGAATCGCGATAAACACGACAAAGACTATTATTCCTTTCCTTTTCTTCATTTTTTTACCTCCAGTTTTTATGTTCCTTATTCGGCTTCCGCCGCTTTCATCATGATCGCACATTCGATCCGCTTTTTCTGAAGCTCGCAGCCGATGTCGTATGCGTCGTTAATATGGCCGTGGAAATGATAGGAATTTGCCGCGCATCCGCCGCTGCAATAGAATTTTGCAAAACAGTTTCTGCATTTTTCTTTTGCATAGACATTACAGCACTTAAATTCATCCCGGATATCTGTATTTTTTACGCCGTCCCAAACATTTCCCATCAGAAATTCATCATTTCCGACAAACTGATGACACGGATATAAATCACCCCACGGGGTTACGGCCAGATATTCCGTCCCTGAACCGCATCCCGATAAACGTTTTGCCACACAGGGACCACCCTCTAAATCTATCATAAAATGAAAGAAATTGAAATCCTCTCCGGATTTTTTTCTCTCAACCATTTCCGCTGCCAACGCATCGTATTCGGCAAACAATACCGGAAGATCCTCCTCCCGGATCGCATATTCTTCCGAATCCTCCGCCACCACCGGTTCCACGGAAATCTGCTTAAATCCAAGATCTGCGAGATGAAGCACGTCTTTTGAAAAATTCAGATTATAATGGGTAAACGTTCCCCGCACATAATATTTGTCCTGGTTTCTGCTCTCTGCAAATTTCTGAAATTTCGGCACGATCAGATCATAACTCCCTGCTCCCTTTCGGAAAGGACGCATATGGTCATGAACTTCCTTTCGTCCGTCAATGCTCAAAACCACATTGCCCATCTCCCTGTTGGCAAATTCCATCACTTCATCATTCAGCAGCACTCCGTTGGTAGTCAGTGTAAATCGGAATTTTTTGTCATGAAGCTTCTCCTGTTCCCGTCCATAGGCAACCAGATCCTTTACAACCTGCCAGTTCATCAACGGTTCCCCGCCAAAAAAATCCACTTCCAGATTGCGTCTGCTACCGGAATTGGCGATCAGGAAATCCAGAGCCTGTTTTCCTACTTCAAAACTCATCAGTTCTCTACGGCCATGATATTCACCCTCCTCGGCGAAACAATAACGACAGGCGAGATTACAATCATGGGCAATATGTAAACAGAGAGCCTTTACCACAGTCGGCCTCTTCTTGAAATCTATAATATAATCTTCATACTCATCTTTGGTAAAAAGCTGTCCCTCTTCGGCCAGCTCTTTCACTTCCGCGCAAGCCTCAGCGATCTCCCCTTTATCATAAGAAGCTTCCAGGGCGGCAATGATCTCCTCCTCCGTATGCTCCTCAAACATGGCGATAACATCATATGTCACATCGTCTACCACATGGATAGCGCCGCTGTTTACATCGAGAACAATGTTATAACCATTGTTTTTGTACTGATGAACCACAATCAGTTTCCTCCTTGTTTTCCTGTCACACGAGCAAAGACCGCATGCGCGAGCATACGGCCCTTTGTCATCCATATTTCATTGACAATCTTATTTATGTTCGCAGCTCTGATTTCCTACAGTGCAGGATGTCTTGCAAGCTGACTGGCAGGATGTCTGGCATTCACCGCATCCACCTTTTTTTACGGTATTCTGTAATCTTTTTGTATTTAACGTTTTTACGTGTTTCATAAAAAAGCTCCTTTCCTTCTGCATACTGCCAAAAGTATAACATAGTTTTTTTTAGAAAGAAAGCCCTTTTTTCAAGTTATTATACCAATTTATCCCGCGCCGCAGGATATTGACCGTACAAAAATATTACGGAGCCATTTTCTGTTTTCCTGATCAAAGCAAGAAAAGTGTGCTTCGCACACCCTCGCGGGCAAAAACTTCGAAAGCACAGCTTTTCCACAGGACACTTCGTAGTCTTGCCGCGCGCGTAGCTGCGCATCGTTCGCACGAAGTGCTTTTATGTCATAGGACGAACTTTCCCATAACCTAAAAAGAAGCTGCAGCCTTATACTGCAGCTTCTCTCACGGGCTTTCTTATTTTTACAAATTCTTTTACTTTTGCCTTCTTATCAGCGGCTGCGTCTCCGTTTTACTCCCACTGTGAACAGTACGCCCAAGGCGCCGGCCATAACGACAAACCACAGCAGAGTCATGTTCTGATCTCCGGTACCGGGGCTGGCCGCCGTACCTGTACCACTCGTATTCGTTGTATTACCCGCATTCGCCGTGCCATTCGCACTGCCGGTGCCGCTTGTTCCGCCGGTGCCGACCGGTGCGGCAGGCTTTACAGCAGGAAGAACAATGGCAGCTGCCGGAATCTCATATTTTGCCTCGGCATCTCTGAAATACTTACCGCACACATCGCAGTACCAGTATTCAATATTTCCGTTTGATGTCGCCGTCGGCTCCACGCGAACATAATGCTCCAGGGCATGTCCTTTCGAAGGAATCGACACAGTCTTTGTCTCGCCACATGTTGCTTTTGTACAGGTATAGGTCATAATGCCCTCTTCCGTACAGGTCGGCTCTTTTGTTACCGTGCCCTCGTCCCAGATATGTGTATGGTTATCAACCTGTATCAGCAGGTCGAGAGCCTCGTTCTCACCGATTTTCATAATCACGACTGTCCTGTAGGGCTCGTCCGTTATGACAAGATCCTTCGATACGGTCAGCTTCTTTCCGTCTTCAGAGACTTCCAATGCACTGTCTTCCGGATCGTAAAAGCTCTCAACAGAAATCTCTGAATTTTCAACATGCGTGGTGCCATTACTATCCTGTGTATAATGCTTTCTATAGGCATTTACATCTTCCGGAGAAACGGTATCGCCTGGTTCCAGATAAAGTATCTCTGTTTCCTCTGTCTCGTATTCCGTGGAAACACAGAGCCATACCTCAGCGGAAAACTCGTCGAGACCGTCTTCTCCGGTATACGCTGCTGTTGCGATTACATACGTCCAGATTCCCTCTTCCGAATCTTCCAATTGTTCCAGATATCCCAGTTCTTCCAATTCTTCCAGATTTTTTACTGTCACCAGCCCATCTTCTGTCACTTCAAGCAGTCCCGGATAATCCTCGTTATCATAACTATAAGTGATATTTTTCACATCGTCCACTGCAACACTATAACTTATTTCTCCGGTCTCCGCATCATAGAAACTCCGAACAAGATCTAAATAAAGCTGTATGGAAGCCCCCGGCAAAATATACTCTCCCGAATCTATATTGCCGTTTTCTCTTTCAATATATCCGGTATAATACTTATACTCATTCTCAACATACATGGTCACTGTAAATTCATACTCGTTGCCCGCATCATCCCCGGCGGTGAATTTTACATCCGTAGACTGTCCGACGCCTTCCGGCAGCGCGGTAATCCGAAGTCCGCCTTCATCATCCGTACTCTTTTCCACCACGCCATCGTCAACAATTGTCACATCGGAAATCGTAAGAAGCACATCCTCACCATACGGATGATCCGCATTTCTGATCGATGCGGTGCCTTGCCAATTGTCATACCGGCAATACTGTCCAGGCAGTAACCAACTGTCTTCGCCATCTTCCCAATAGAACTCCGGCTCCAGAACTTCCACATAGATCCAGTTGTCAGCTCCATCGACCGGCTCTCCATCTACTACCACCTGGGCATGTACAGTAACGCCGCCCATTTCAAGCTCAGAGAGTTTCTCAAAGAGCGCCGCGCCATTCAGGGTTATACTCTTGCCCTCTCCTGTGAATAAAGAATTATTTTCTAACTCAATAAAATCCTCATTCTCATTCCAATAGCCAACGGTCCACTCGATTTCAGCGTTCTTTTTATCAGCCAGATTCTCATCATTCAAGGTAAGCGTCAGTTCGCTGTCGTTAAATACACAATCTACCTGATCCTCGATCCATCCGATACTGTAATCCAGATAATCAAACCAGTAATCCTGTCTCCTTATTTCTTCCCATTCACCTTCCTCGTTTCTCATTTCTGCGACTATGGTAATCCACGTATCATCCTGAGAAAGGCGTTTCAGAACCGGAAGCCCGGCATCTTCATCACCGATAATATCCCAGCCCTCTTCAGCGTAAGCGCCAAGGTAGAAGCGCAGATCCTCAGGATAGTTCTCCATTGTATATTCATCAATGCTTGTGCTTCCGTCTTCTGCTGTCTCTTTATACTCTACTACCCAGTCAATTTCGCTAAGGTCGAGCGTGCCTCCGATTTCAACATTATCCAGAGAGACCGGCTTCAGGTTAGTGTAGTTCTGGCTGACATCCACCCAGATGTCCATACTGCTTTCCCCTGCGTCTTTCGTCGTACAGGTCACGCTGATCCACGTACCGCCATACTCTTTACCGGTAATAACCAGCTCATTCTTCTCCTTGTCGAATTCCACATTAATCAAATCTTTATCATAATCCAGATCGACGTCAAAGGATTCGATTTCTTCACACTCATACTGTGCGTTGCCATCCTCGTCTGACTCCAGCCACTCATGGCTCATGCCGAGGCCAATGCGCATCTCCTCGCCAACCAGTATCTGAGAAATTCCTTCGGGGTAATCCCAATCGACATTATATCTGTCTCCTGCTATGTAAACCTCTGTTTTCTCTGTCACCGACTCTCCATCTACCGTTTGATAAGTGATAACAAGAGTGACATAGCCGCAGGATTGCGCCACAAGATTCCATCCCTCATCGGCATCTCCGTCCAGATATGCGACGGCATCCTCTGCCTCTGTCGGATTTCCGTCTTCATCCCAGGTGTACTGTCCGGTTATGTCGATATCTGTAATGGGAACCGTACCATACGCCTCTTCCGGGTAATCCTGATTCCGCAGATAATACTCTATTTCATTACCAATCCACCGCTCATCCGTCCAAAGCATTACGCCGGGATCCGGCAGGTAATAATCATTGATGGGATCCAGTATCTCCACATCTCTCTCATCACAATCAAGTTCTGTCCCGTCATAGTAAAGTGTCGCGCGGACATGTATCCATGTGCCGTCATGATTCTCGTTTGCAGTAAGCGTAAGATTCTCGCCATCCCTTTCCCAATCAACGGCTTCGGTTTTTACCTCTTCACCATCTTCATCATACTCGAAAACGTCCCAAAGAATATCAATATTCTCCGGAATAAAATCCCGTTCGCACACCGCATTGATCGTCATGGAATCACCGGAAAACAGAGAGCTCTGCACATCATCCCCATTCTGCTCCAGATGTACCCAATATCCGAGATCATCAAAAGAAAGCCACTGATCGCACCTCCAACCGCCGTCTTCTTCATCAGTCTGAAGCGCAATAACCTGAAGGCTTGTACCATACGGACGGATACGTTTCAGAGCCGAAGGACCATCATCGCTTTTTTCAACAACTTCCCATACATCCGAATCATAATAATCGAAAGAAAGCGTATAGCCTTCCTCTTCCGTCTCAACACGTCGGCCATCTCTATGCTCATCAGAATACTCCGTGATCGTCCACTCAATATCATTCAGGTCAATGATTTCTCCCAGTTCCACATTATCTATGTCACAAGAAAGAACTCTATAGCAGTTTGTCACGTTGAACCAAAGCTTTTCGGCAGCTACATCTTTGCCATCCACCTGGGCGGTTACTTTAAGCATAACACCGCCTTCCCCAAGAGCTGTGACCTTTATTTCTTTGCCAGTGGCTTCTACTTTGACAGCCTCAGGATTGCGATAATCAGGATCATCGTAATCATCGGGATCATCGGAAACAGAAACATTCAGGTCAAAATCCTCAGTGTAATCTTCATACTCGTTTCCGTCCTCATCCTGTGCGCTATAACGCAGAGAGAAAGGTATGGTTCGCGTATCGTCTGCCAGCATATCACCTTCGTATGGACCATAATCAAGCCAATACTCCGTTTTCCACTCTTCTTCGTCGCCGGCATCATCAGCGTCACCATCACCGGTATCAGCGGCATTATCATCGTCAGTAACGCCATCCTCTCCGGCGTCGGCGTCATCAGCACCGGCTCCGCTGTCCGGCTCCGCAGCACTGTCATCGTCGACAACGCCATCCTCTCCGGCGTCGGCGTCATCAGCACCGGTTTCATCGGCGTCATCATCGCTATACGCTTCCACATCGCCGTCATCGGTATCCTCGTCTCCGGCGCTGTCAGGATCAGTCACATTCTGATCCTCTCCATCATTACTTATCTCTCCCACCACAGAAGCCGTGTCCGCAATTTCGTCATCCGACAACACCGTATCCGCCGATTCCGTATCAGGATTGGTACCGCCGTATGCGGCAAACGACTTAAAGCCTGACATTGTCAGGCATAAAGCAAGCACAAGCATGATCGCCGTAAAGCGCCTGTTTTTCATTTTCTTTTTCCGTTTCATCAAAAACCTCCTTCATTATATAAAAATATAGATAGTTTCATTATACCCCCCGAAAAATGTCAATTGTTTTTCATCGATTCAATTGATTTATCAAGCATTTATCAATGCTTGATCAGCGCTTATTATACGGGATCCGGATTTCAAGAATGCTCCAGCATTCTTGCTGCGAGGCATGCATCGGCTCTGCCGATATCATTCCTTTGCATGCCTCTGCAATCCTGCCGGAAGCTATATCAGATGGGAGATTAAACTCCCACTGATACAAACTTGTCGCTCACCACCTATAGACAACATCATAAACTTAAGAGAATCTGCTTTGAGATAGGCA
>CAZJSI010000109.1:0-2837 GCA_964548675.1 uncultured Eubacterium sp.
CTCCATCATCGTCGCATAATACTGATAGAAATCCTTTTTCTTCTGGATCATAATATGGTTGTTTGCCCAAGGCTCCGGAATGGTGATCATAACTGCCAAAGGCAGATCCATGCCGCTCATAACGAGAAATTCCAGCGTATTATCCAGCATTGCGGAATCGGAGCCCGCAGTATTTACTACCGGGAGCACTTTCGAGAACTGATCTTTCAGATACTCGGATTCCATCGTCTCCTCCCGGGCAAGCATCTTATCGGAGTTACCCCGGATCGTATTGATCTCACCGTTATGTACGATGAAACGGTTTGGATGCGCTCTCTCCCAGCTCGGATTTGTGTTGGTGGAGAAACGGGAGTGAACCATCGCGATCGCTGACTCATAATCCTTATCCTGCAGATCCGCAAAAAACAGACGAAGCTCGTTTACAAGGAACATCCCTTTGTACACGATCGTTCTGCTGGATAGAGAAACGACATAAGTATTGTCGTTGGACTGTTCAAACACACGGCGCGCCACATACAGTTTCCGGTCAAAATCAAGACCTCTCTCCACATCGTCCGGACGTTTGATAAATACCTGCATGATATACGGCATACAGTCTACCGCTTTCTGGCCAATGACAGAGGGGTCGGTCGGAACGACTCTCCATGCCAGAAGTTCAAGGCCCTCCTTTTCCACGATAACCTCAAACATCTTCTTTGCCTGATTGCGCTTCAGCTCATCCTGCGGGAAAAAGAACATACCGATGCCGTAATCCCTCTCTTCACCTAAAAAGACGCCGAGGGAATTCATGGTTTTGGAAAAAAATTTGTGGGATATCTGTAAAAGAATGCCAACTCCGTCACCAGTCTTTCCTTCGGCGTCTTTGCCTGCTCTATGTTTTAAGTTTTCTACAATTTTTAAAGCATTCTCCACTGTATCGTGGGTTTTCACACCTTTAATATTTACCACTGCACCGATACCGCAGTTGTCATGTTCAAACCTTGGATCGTACATGCCGACCGGTTTTGCACTGCTCTCGTTCATATGAAGTTTCATAATATCTTCCTTTCTGTGTAGTTTTCAATTTCTTTCTGATCGCGGACATCCGCCCGTCCAAACACTAGAATTACTATACAACTTTTCGGCAAAATTGTAAACCTCTTTTTTTACCTAAATTGACTGATAATTTGTCAATTGTTTATTATCATTTAAATTATCAGTTAATTTAGGTATTTATTCACATTTAATCCCGCTTTTTAACACAATTTTTATCTGTATATAAACATCTATTTTTTTGTTTTTTCTTCTAAAAATATCCTCGAAAATGAAATTGTGTCTGAATTGTTTTTCATATATCCTGTAAAAGTTCGGAGCGCAGCGCCGCTAAATTCGGGTAAACCGCCACCGCGCCATGTGAAATCAATTCCTCTTTCGTCCCGAACCCATAGCTGACGCCTATACAATCTATCCCCGCTTCTCTCGCCCCATCCGCATCAAAATGGGTATCTCCGATCAGCGCGACCTGATCTCTGGAAAAATCGGGATATCGCTCTTCCATCCTGCGAAACGCTTCATTCAGTACCTGGATCTTTGTATCAATTTTTCCATCCAGACTTGCTCCCACGACGTCATCCAACTGTGCCCCGAGATTAAATTTTTCCAAAATCTGCCTGCACTGCGCCTCCGGTTTGGATGAAGCTATGATCTGAATCAGTCCGGTTTTTCGAAACGCGTCCAGTGTCTCCCGCACTCCCGGGAAAAGCTCACATTCATACACGCCGATTGGAATGTACCGCTCACGATACAACCTGACAGCCTCCTCCGTCTGTTCCGGCGTCAGACCGCACACCTCGGGAAATGCCTTGCGAAGAGGCGGGCCGATAAATCTGCGAATCCGGGCTTCCTCCTCTATCGTGATCCCAAAATGATCCAGGGCATATTTCACACAGTTCGTCACTCCCTGATAGGAATTGATGATCGTTCCGTCCATATCCCAGAAAATATACCGATAATTTTTCATAATAACTCCTTTTTCATCTGTAATACTGTTTTTCTGAAAACCGGATGCACTTTGCCCGGGCATAACTCTGCCAGCGGTTCCAGGACAAACATACGGTTCTGCATGTCCGCGTGGGGAATGATCAGATCAGTCTCCTCTAAAATGCAATCATCATAAAATATGATATCCAGATCCAACGTCCTTGGGCCCCAGTGAATCAAACGCTCCCGCCCCGCCGCTCTTTCTATCACATGAAGTTCATCCAGCAGCTCATGGGGCGTATAGATCGTTTTCAACGAAACCGCTCCATTGAGAAACAGTTCCTGCTCCGTGTAACCATAGGGTTCCGTCTCGATCCACTGCGAGGCTTTTACACCCCGGATTTTTCTGTTTTCTCTCAGCTCCTTTACGGCCTCCTCCAGATACCTCTTCCGATCTCCCATATTGGATCCTATGGACAGGTACGCCCTGTGCCAGCCACGGCTGATCTCCACCGAAACCGTCTCGATCGGCAGCCCAATGGGGGCCCAGGGTTTCTTGATCTCAAGATCCACCTTTTCCAGACGTGGAAAGTCCAAAAGCATTGCCTCTGCCATGTGTTCCGCCGCAGATTCGATCAGCTTATATGTGTGATTCTGCATAAATTTTGTCATATAATGGCACACATCCCCGTAGTGAATGGACTTGTGCAGGTCATCGCTGCGTCCCGCCTCACGTACATCTGTGTAAAGTACCGCATTGACCAGAAATTTCTGACCTAACTTTGTTTCCTCGGAAAACACACCGTGATGTCCGAACACTTCCAGATTTTGTATTTTTATCTGATCCATCTATCCATCCGCCTCCATCTGCTCATCCG
>CAZJSI010000109.1:2937-10349 GCA_964548675.1 uncultured Eubacterium sp.
GTCTCTACTCGTTCGCACGCATGATTGCGTGCGCCATACGGATTTTCTCTCATTTGTCTCTATTCACTCGCCTGCATAATCGCACGTGTCATCCGGATTGCCTGCATATTCTCTTTCACATCATGTACGCGTACAAAAGCACAGTGTTGCTGCACTCCAAAAACGGTTGTAACGGCAGTACCGATCACACGGTCCGTCACAGGCACATCCAGTGTCAGTCCGATCACCGATTTTCTGGACGTGCCAAGCAGGATTGGATATCCGTACTTTCGAATGGCATCCAGACATTTTATCGCTGTCAGGTTGTTCTCATAGGTTTTTCCGAATCCCACACCCGGATCAAGGATAATCTTGTCATCCGCGATCCCGTCCTGCTTCGCCAGATAGATCGTCTCTTCCAGATCCTTACACATATCCTTTACAAAATCTGTATAATCCGCCTCTTCCCTGTTATGCATCAGACAGCAGGCAACATTCCCTTTCGCGATCACGCCTGCCATTTCCGGGTCATATTTCAGCCCCCAGATATCATTGATCAGATCGGCTCCTGCCGCGATACCCGCTTTTGCAACCGCACTGTGATAAGTATCCAGAGAAACAGGGATATCGAATCTCTCCTTTACCGCCTCAATAACCGGAAGTACCCTTTCCATCTCTTCCTCATTGGACAGTTTCATCTCATATCCCGGCCTGGTAGACTCCCCGCCAATGTCAATAATCGCAGCGCCTTCCGCGATCATCTGCTCTGTATGCTCCAGCGCCTTATCTACAGAATTGAACTTTCCGCCATCAGAAAAAGAATCCGGCGTCACATTCAGGATTCCCATAATATAAGTCTCATTCTGTATATCAAATTCACGAATGCCAATCTTCATCATCTATTCTCCCATTCTCATAACATACTATCGCCATTTATCCATTATCACTAAAACAAAATCGTCCGATTTCGTTCTTCCTCTTTCCATTTGCAGCTGTCAGCGGACGCACAGCAAAAACAATTTCGCGACAAATGATCCGCATGCCGAATAAACACTGCTATATTTTCCTGTATTTCATCAAAAGGCAAACCTTCTGCCATGTCCGTTTTATAACAAACGTTATTCTCTCTTCTTCCGTGATGCTCTGTTATAATATTCAGCGCCGTCTCTTTCCACTCAACAGGATAATCTATATCCGTCAGGATGCGGTCCGCGATCCGCTTTCCGGCGGCCGCATGGTGCTCTCCGGTAGCATACTGCCTGGCTCTGCCAATGTCATGCAAAAGACCGGCCACATAGATCTGATCTTTCACTGATGACAGTTTTTCTGGCGAATCGCCGTCTTTTTTATGAAATACATAAGTTTCCAGGTACATGATCCAGGCGATCCGGCATACATCCAGTGCATGGCTTATTTCATGACGGCAATAAATACGATCCTGCTCCGACTCCGTTATTTCCTCCTGAATCTTCTGAAATTCGGGATGTTTCAGCAATTTCTCTGTATATTTCATTTTCATTTCCCACACCAAGCAAAGTTTCTATTTTTTAAATCGAAAAAATCTTCCCTGTTTTTCACTATTTATGTGATTTTTCACTATTCATGCATTTTTTCGCTATTCATGTATTTTTTCACCATTCATACATTTTTTCACTATTCATGCATTTTTCCACTATTCATGCATTTTTCGCTATTCATGCATTTTTTCACTATTCGCGCATTTTTTCGCTATTCATGCACATTTCATATGCTGTTTTGATCTCTTTTAGATAAGATAATGACCCAAAGGCAAGAACCATATCCGATTTTTCTTTCTGTAAAGAACATAATACCGCATCTTTCGCATTTTCACAATAGACAGCATGAACTTTTTGCTCCCACAGCTTTTCCGCAAGCTTCCGCCCGTCCAAAGCCCTCGGATTTTGCGGAGTCACCGTAAATACCCGGTCTCCCTGCCGGAACATGATGCCGATCATTTTATCATATTCTTTATCTGCCAGAACGCCCATGATATAAGTGATCTGTTTTCCGTGAAAAGCCTCATCCAAAGTTTCCCGAAGCATTTTTACCGCCCCTTCGTTGTGAGCGCCATCCAGATAAAATTCCGGTTTGTCGCCAATTTTTTCAAAGCGTCCGCGCCAGATCGTATGATTGATTCCCGCCTGTATATGTTCCTCGCTGATATTCGGAAAATGTTTTTTCAGGATACGCAGCGTCTCCAGTACACACAATGTATTTTCTATCTGAAACTTTCCTCTAAGCCCTGTCCGGATCGGATTCCATTCGTCTTTTTCCCGGATCCCATTTTGCAAGGGCTGCGCCGCATCAAACCGCCAGAAAAAGTTTGCGGTTCCGTCCGGCTGCACGCTTATGTCCTTTACATTTTCTTTCACATTTGCGCAGACACAACAGGTGTTCCTCTCCCTGCACCGCAACTTAATGACGTTCCATACGTCTTTCTGCTGAAATACAGTCACCACCGGACATTTCTCTTTGATAATCCCAGCTTTTACTTCCGCAATTTCTTTCAGGCTGTTTCCAAGGAATTTCATATGATCCATACTGATGGACGTCAGAACACTTGCCAGTGGTTTTTTTATAATGTTTGTCGCATCCGTCTCTCCGCCCATGCCTACTTCTATCAATGCAATATCACACTTTTCCTCATAAAACCACAGAAAAGCCGC
The DNA here is from genome assembly GCA_964548675.1 of uncultured Eubacterium sp. Taxonomy (GTDB): domain Bacteria; phylum Bacillota; class Clostridia; order Lachnospirales; family Lachnospiraceae; genus Eubacterium_I. The sequence goes on from CAZJSI010000109.1 coordinate 5,604, forward strand.
CGCCGTCTCCACCTCAAACCGGGTCGGATGAGGATGACCCTCTTTCACTAACCTGTCGCAGGCGGCAGCTACCTTTGTAAAAATTTCGGCCAGACGTTCTTTCCCGATCGGCGTTCCATTCATCAGAAATTCCTCTTCATAGAAAAAAACATCCGGCGTGTTAAATCTCCCCACACGATATCCCGCTTCTGTCAAAACAGAAGAAAGCATTGCGCCAACGGATCCCTTTCCGTTTGTTCCTCCTATATGGACCACAGCTACTTTGTCCTGTACATTTCCAAGATGTGACATCAATGTCTGAATGCTCTGCAATCCGAGAATGCTCCCGTATTTTTTTGTTTCCTCAAGGAATTCCATCGCCTCTGTGTAATTCATATCTGTATCCTTCCTTCTTCTCCTCCGGCCGCCAACTTATAAAAGGACAAAGCCATGACGACTTTGTCCTTTCATCACCTCACCCAGTATACGGGATTTTCAGCCAAAAATCAATGAAAGCATTCCATTTTCCGTTACAATCCCATCGAGCGCCCGGTCGTATCTGTCAATTGGTATTTCATCGGACACCTGCAGTTCATATGCCACGCCGACCATCACTGCCCCCGGTCTGGATTCAAAATAACGGTCATAATACCCTTTACCGAATCCCATTCGATTCCCCTTTCGATCAAAGGCCACACCCGGCGTAAACACCAAAGGCTTCTCCCAGTCCACCGGGCAGCTTTCCTCCGGCTCCATCACTCCAAATGTCCCCGGAAATAACTGTCCAAAGCTTTTAACTTCAAAAAAGCGCATTGTTTCCCCAAAGACCTTTGGAAATGCAACACGCTTTCCGTCCCTCCACGCAGTCTCGATAACAGGACGGATATCCGCCTCATTTCCGAGGGGATAATAGGCGTAAATATACTGCGCTTCAGAAAACAGACTGCTTTCCTGCAAATTTTCGCATATCTGTCCGGACAGTTTTTTCACTTCCGACAAGCTCATCCGCTCCCTGAGTTCTTTATATTTTTTTCTGATTTCCTTTTTTGACATCATCTTTTTAATCCCTGTAAACTTGTCTCTCTGATTTTTGCACCTATTCTATCATCCTGACAAGAAAAGTCAATAAACAGCTAAAAAAAACTGCCGTACTCACAGCCTTCCGGTTATAAATACGGCAGTTTTATATATCAGTTCTATTTCATCTTAGAGAAGCCCGCCAATGGATAAGAACAATGGCGCAAATACAACTGCAACGATTGTCATCAGCTTGATCAGGATATTGATAGATGGGCCTGATGTATCTTTAAACGGATCACCTACCGTATCGCCGACAACGGCTGCTTTGTGCGGTTCGCTTCCTTTTCCGCCATGATGTCCGCCCTCGATGTATTTTTTCGCATTATCCCATGCACCGCCTGCATTTGCCATAAAGATAGCCATCATAACGCCTGTTACCAGTGCTCCGGCAAGAAGGCCGCCCAATGCTTCCGGTCCTAAAACAATACCGACAATGATCGGCACTACAATAGCGATCACACCCGGAACAACCATCTCTTTTAAAGCTGCTTTTGTAGAAATGTCTACACATCTCTTGTAGTCAGCTTTGCTTGTACCTTCCAGAATACCTTTGTCCTCACGGAACTGTCTGCGCACTTCTTCGATCATCTTGTTTGCTGCCTTTGACACAGCCTCCATTGTGATAGATGAGAACAGGAACGGCAGCATAGCGCCGATGAACAGACCTGCGATAACTGTCGGCTCCAGAATACTGATTGCTGTCAGTCCCACTGCTTCTGCATATGTTACAAACAGAGCCAGAGCTGTCAAAGCGGCAGATCCGATGGCAAAACCTTTACCAATTGCTGCCGTTGTGTTACCTACGGAGTCAAGAGAGTCTGTAATGTCACGTACACTCTCGTCCAACCCGGACATTTCTGCGATACCGCCCGCATTATCAGCGATAGGACCATAAGCATCTACTGCGACTGTACTTCCTGTTGTCGCAAGCATACCTACTGCCGCAAGAGCGATACCATATACGCCCGCTGTCATATAAGCAACAATAATAGCCACTGCGATCAAAACAACCGGATATGCACAGGACTGCATACCTACTGCAAGTCCGCTGATGATATTTGTAGCGGAACCTGTTTCGGACTGAGATGCAATCTTTTTAACATGTCTGTAATTGTCAGATGTATACCACTCTGTGATCTTACCGATCAGTAAGCCTACGATCAAACCTGCAACGATCGCAACAAACGGTTTCATAGAACCTAACATCACTTTAGAGAGAACTGCTGCCAATACGATCGTAATGATGTAAGACACATACTCGCCTGTATTTAACGCCTTGTGCGGATTTACACCATCTTTACCACGGACAAAGAAAATACCGATGATAGATGCAATAATGCCTACAGCGGAAAGAACTAACGGATAAAAAGCAGCCGCCATTGTCCCTGCGGAACCAACATATACTGTAGATGCAGCAATACCCAATGTGATAGCTGAGATAATGGAACCTACATAAGATTCGAAAAGATCGGCTCCCATACCTGCAACGTCGCCTACATTATCACCTACGTTATCAGCGATAACGGCCGGGTTACGCGGATCATCCTCCGGGATACCGGCTTCTACTTTACCTACCAGGTCAGCGCCAACGTCTGCTGCTTTTGTGTAGATACCGCCGCCGACACGGGCAAACAATGCAACGAATGAAGCTCCTAAACTGAAGCCAAACAGAATAGAATCATTTCCTGTCAATACGTAAATAATACTTACGCCGAAAAGTCCAAGACCTACTACGCAAAGACCCATAACCGCACCGCCACGGAACGCGATGGAAAGGGCTGCCGGCATGCCTTTTTCCTTTGCTGCGTTTGCAGTTCTGACATTTGCCCTTGTGGCAACGCTCATACCGCAGTAACCTGCGATAATTGAGAAAACTGCACCGATAATGAAACAGATAGCTGTTGTCCAGCTGATTGCAAATCCTACTGCCAGAAATACGATAACAATAATAATTGCAAGAATTTTGTACTCAGCTTTCAGGAACGCCTGAGCACCTTCATGGATAGCTGCTGCGATTTCTTTCATCCGGTCATTACCTTCAGACTGCTTTTTTACATTTGCAGCTAAACTTGCGGCAACGAGCAAAGCTACGATGCCAATGATTGGAATGATGAATGTCCAACTCATTTTTAAAACTCTCCCTTCAATAAATACTTGAGCACAATCACATTTTCATATGTAGTTGCGCACCCCTTGTCCACAGCTCTGCCAGAGTTCAAATATGAAATGCACAATTTTGCGTTCCCTTTCAGTAAAAAAGTCGTGCACTTTCCCTAAATCTGGCAGAATTGTCTACTCGATATAGTATCATACACAAAATACGCCTGTCAATAATCGTTAATATGTTATCAAAGTTACTTCTTCACTCCCTTTGTATCCCGTCCGCTGATATGAAGCCGGTTCAGATGCACTTCTTTCTCCTTCACCAGCACGATCCGGCTTTCCTCCGCTCCCAGGATCCATGCATCAGACAGCATATCTTTATCTCCAAGACGCATGCCCCGGACGCCCACGGCGCCCTTCTTCTTCTCCGGTATCTCACTGACTGCGATCCGCAGGAAATAATTTTTCTCCGACTGCATCACGAGCGTATCCCCGTCTTCTGCAATTCCCACCTGGAGAAGTACATCTCCCTCAGACAGTTTCGTAGCCGCCGTTGTCCTCTTGGACACATCAAATTCGCTGCCATCCACCCTTTTGATCATACCTGATTTCGCAATGAACAAGAGCTTCCGGTCACGGATTGCTCCGATGCTTGTAACAAATACGATATCCTCCTCACTACTGGAGTAGTTACTCACATTGTCCACCGGAATACCTTTATCCCGGAATTTTCCATATGGAATATCCGGCACTTTCACAAGATGCATCTGCCCTGTATTTGTAAAAAGACAGATACGGTCGGTATTCATACAATTTACTACATATTTGCTCTCACTATCCGCAGTCTCTTTGTTCCTCTCATAAGTTGAGACATCTATTGTTTTCACATAGCCGAACCGATCCATTAAAAGAACAACCGGAATTTCTTCCATTTTCTTCTCCTCATAAACAGCTGCCGCAGCATTTTCAACAGATGTTTTTCTTGGGGAAGCATATTCTTTTTTCAGAGCTTTCAACTCTTTCATGATCACCTTTGCCATTGCTGTACGGCTGCCCAGTACGTCCTCATAAAATGCAATATTTTTTAAGGTCTCCTCATGTTCTTTTATAAGCGCCTCGATCTCGAGACCGATCAGTTTATACAGGCGCATTTCCAGAATTGCTGTCGCCTGGCGTTCTGTAAACTTCAACATGGAAGCAGTTTTTTCCGACAGTTTGGACTTGAACTTAATCCCTTCCGTCACACCGTTTACCAGACAGTTTTTCGCCTGTTTGATATTTTTGCTTCCCCTGAGGATTTCGATAATAAGATCAATGACATCGCAGGCCTTGATCAGCCCTTCCTGAATCTCCTGCTTATCCCTCTCTTTTTTCAGGAGTGTCGTATATTTTCGTGTCGCCAGTTCATACTGGAACTGCACATTATGACGAATAACAGATACCAGTCCCATGGTCTCCGGTTTTCCCTTCGCGACTGCCAGCATATTGACCCCAAATGTATCCTCCAGCCTGGTCTTTTTATAGAGAAGGTTACAGATATTCTGCGCATCCGCGCCTTTTTTCAGATCAATGACTATGCGGATT
>CAZJSI010000110.1:0-2311 GCA_964548675.1 uncultured Eubacterium sp.
ATAAGACTTCTGCATGATCTCCGAATATTCCGTCCGGAGAATCTGCTCTCTCTCCTGATCCATCAAATCTCTCTCCTTAATTTTATAATAAAATCACACTGCCTTGTGTAAGCACGCTTACAAAGTCCGATTCCTCTGAAATCACACTTCCTTTTTCGCAACTCGCAGTGTCCTCTCAAAAATCTCCGATTTTTTCGCTGCGGGCAGTCGCCCTCTGATTTCAGGCAATCCTCCTTGTGTAAGCACACTTACAAAGTCCGATTCCTCTGAAATCACACTGCTCGTTGCTATACGTCAAGTTCTGCGTCGTTGGCATGTTCATAAATGAATGCCTTGCGAGGCGGCACGTCTGTTCCCATCAGCATCTCCGTGATGTCCGATGCCATGCGTCCGTCCTCGATCTCCACTTTTTTCAGGATGCGCGTTGCCGGATCCATCGTCGTCTCCCACAACTGTTGTGCATCCATCTCTCCAAGACCTTTATACCTCTGTAAATTGAAACTGCCTTTATGGGCCTTGCGGTAACGCTCCAAAGCTGCGTCGTCGTACAGATATTCTTCCTCCCCTTTGGACGGAATCGCCTTATAAAGAGGCGGCATGGCAATATACACATGTCCCTCGAAAATCAATTCCGGCATAAAACGGTAAAACAGGGTCAGAAGCAGAGTCGAGATATGGGCGCCGTCCACATCCGCATCTGCCATAATGATAATCTTATCATACCGAAGCCTGGAAATATCAAAATCGTTGCCATATCCTTCTGAAAATCCACAGCCAAAAGCGTTGATCATCGTCTTAATCTCCGCATTTGCCAGCACTTTATCAATACTTGCTTTCTCTACATTCAAAATCTTACCCCGGATAGGCAAAATAGCCTGAAAACTCCGGTCACGGGCTGTTTTTGCCGAACCGCCCGCGGAATCTCCCTCCACAATAAAAATCTCGCATTTGGAAGCATCCCTGCTCTCGCAGTTTGCCAGCTTTCCGTTGGAATCAAAGGAAAACTTCTGCTTGGTCAGCAGGTTCGTCTTAGCCTTTTCCTCCGTCTTCCGGATTTTTGCGGCTTTCTCCGCACAGGAAAGTACTGTTTTTAAAGTCTCCAGATTCTTATCGAAATAAAGCTGAATCTCATCCCCCGTTATCTTCGCCGTAATGCGGGAAGCATCCTGATTGTCCAGCTTTGTCTTTGTCTGCCCTTCAAAACGAGGATTCGGATGCTTGATGGAAATAACTGCCGTCATACCGTTGCGCACATCCGCACCGGTAAAGTTTGCATCCTTTTCCTTCAGTATACCAATCTGTCTTGCATACTGGTTCATTACCGTCGTAACTACTGTCTTAAAACCTGTGATATGGGTACCGCCCTCCGCATTGTAAATATTGTTGCAGAAACCCAGGATATTCTCATGAAACTCGTTCGTATACTGGAAAGCGGCTTCCACGGTAATTCCTTCGTTTTCTCCTTTAAAATAGATCACATCGTGCAGCACTTCTGACTTTTTATTGATATCCTTGACAAAACCGATAATGCCTTCCTCCTCATGGAATTCAATATGCTCCGGCTCGTCCAGGCGCAGATCATCATAAATAATCGTAAGATTCGGATTCAGGTACGCTGTCTCATGGAGACGGCTTTTTACCTCATCCTCCTTAAATCTTGTCTTTTCAAAAATCTCCGGATCCGGAAGAAAATTGATCTTTGTTCCGGTCTTTTTCGTCTTTCCGATGACCGGAAGCAGTCCGTTTACCAGAGGTTCCACCGGAATCCCCCGCTCATACCGGTCATGGTGAATGGCTCCGTCCCGGCTGATCTCCACATCCAAATAAGTGGACAATGCATTGACTACTGAGGAACCAACACCGTGCAGACCGCCGCTTGTCTTGTACACCGAATCATCAAATTTACCGCCCGCATGCAGCGTAGAAAAAACAAGCCTTGCCGCCGGAACACCTTTCTCGTGCATCCCCACCGGGATACCCCGGCCATTATCCTCCACGGTGCAGGAACCATCCGCTTCCAGCGTCACATGTATCGTGTCACATTCTCCCGCCAGATGCTCGTCCACCGAATTATCCACGATTTCATATATCAAATGATTTAACCCTTTCCGGGACACACTTCCGATATACATTCCCGGACGTTTTCGTACAGCTTCCAGCCCTTCCAGAACTGAAATACTTCCGGCATCATAAGTTACTTTTTTTGCCATTTCCTCACCCTTCTATATATCCAAACATTTGTTTGTGTATTTTCTCTTTTGCAAGTGTAGCATAAAAAAAGGAATCCCGCAAGTGCGGGATTCCTGCGCCG
>CAZJSI010000110.1:2411-10338 GCA_964548675.1 uncultured Eubacterium sp.
TTATTGAATTGTAAATGAAGCTGTCAGCGTATAGACCGTATAATCTCCTGTTCCCCGGAAATCATATACTTTTTTCACAATACGATATTCTCCTGCCCCGAGTGTTCCATACATATTGGTCCAGTCTACATCCCAGGTGCTGATCTTACCTTTTTCTACCCGATAGGCAATATCATGAAACGCTATATCCGGATCCACATAGGGAACCGATGCCCATACACCGGCCTCCTCATCCAGAACCTCCAACAGATAATCGTCCCCATATTCGACATCCAGATCCGTCTCATTTTTCACTTCCAGTCTCAGCGAATAATCCGTAACGTCTGCCGCTTCCATGGAAACTCCCTCAAAATCATTCTCATGATAAGCAAAAATATGCCATTCATCATCGACATAAATTTCTATCCTGTTTTCCCGGGTTCCGACCTGCCCTTCATAACCGGTCCCGAAATTTGTCTGGTTATTTTCTGATGGCTCGCCCTCTTCCACCGCCGAATCAAACGTGAAATCCATTACGCCGCATCTGCCCGTCACGGGGGAAATTTCACCCGTGTCGACGTAGAGCTTATCATTTACCCTCGCCATCCGGACAAACTCTTCTTCCCCGTTTTCCGGCTTCACATCGATTTCCTTTTGTTCCTCATCAGAATGACTCTCAGCCTGCCCCACGGATAAAGCGGCCTCCGGTCCCTGCGAAAGAATTTCGTCCGCTTTTTCCTGTTTTCCGCATGCACACAGGAAGATCAGCGTGCCGCACAGCAGAATCATTTTCAGATATTTCATGGCTGCTCACTCTCTTTCTTTTCTTTCCGGATTTTCCTTGTCTTACGTACTTTTCGAAGGACCAGTAAAACCACCGCAATGATCACTGCCAACATGATAAAGATCGGTATCGCCCCAAGGAAGACGATTGCAAAATTGCGGAATCCCTGCCCTATGCGATATACATTATCGTTGAATCTTGTTTTTACACGCTCACCAAACGTAGTTCCGGCCGCAGAGGTCTCTCTTGTCACCTCGGAAACATTCAGATAAACCGTACTGTAATCTACCAGATTATCATAAGTTCTCAACTGTGACTCATAACTTTCGATCTGATAACGGACCTCGGTGAGCTGTGACTGAATCTTCAGAATATCCTCCAGGGACTCGACCTTTTCCAGCATGGACAGCAGCGTCTCCTGCTCGGTGCGCAATGCCTTCAGATGGCTCTCCATATCCACATAAGAGAGCGTTACATCCTCCGTGCTTTCACTTGAATAAGTCACATTGGCGTCTTCACCAACCTGCCTTACAAACTCATCCAGCTTATCCGACGGTATACGCAAAGTAAAACTCGCCCAACGGTCAGAATATTCATTGGCAGTGGAACTCATCTCAGAATTTTCCACATATCCGCCGATCTGTTCCACTTCAGACTTTACCCCGGCAGTAAATTTATCAAACTCAGTCGTCTCCGCCGACATATTGACGGTTTTGATCAATTTCCGCTCAGATGACGTTTCCTGAACAGAATCACCCTCTTCCACAATATTACCTGCTTCGTCGGTATCCGTCGCCGTCCCCGTTTCGGTCTCATATCCATAAGCATCTTCTGCCACCGCATCCGCCGCTGCTTCGGACTGACTTGCCGCTGTTGTGTTCGACGCTGCCGAATCCTTTGCCGAACTTCCGCATCCGGCAAACACTGCCAAAATTCCCAGTATCAGACAAACTGTCAATATTTTTCTTTTCATTTTTTCACTCCTCTCCTGTCGTTTTCTGAATATCCTCCGCCAATATCATCAACTGTTCACAAATCTCCTGCTCTGCTTCATACTTCACACCATCAATTAAGATTTTTTCGTCATATACGCTGATATTCATGACAGATTTATCTGCCTTTGTAACCAAAAACTCTGCCAGAGGCAGATCATCCGTCTCATCGGCGGAAACAACTTCCTCCAACGTCATACGGTTTAATAGCATTACCAGTTCCTGTGTCTGCTCTTCATTGGCGTATGATTCCCGTGCCGCCTCCGAATTGCTGCTGCTCTTATTCGGTGCAGTCTCGGTAATGCTGCCGATAACTTCCACCGCCGAAATGTCATCTGCCGTTATCCACATCTCAGGAGCATTCTCATATGCTTCCGTCTCTCCCGACGCTTCTTCTGTCGGTATTTGCCCGCTTTCCTCTTCCGTTGGTATTTGCCCGTTTTCCATATAGGACGCATCTGCAGCGCTTGTATTATCCGCGCTTTTTTGGCCTCCGCCAAAAAAAGTCTGCAATCCCCACCATCCGGAACCGACTACGATCACGCAGACGATGCACGCCGCTGCGAACCGCATCACTGACTTTTTCCCGACAGAATTCTTCCATCCGGAAGATGGAATACATACTTTCTTCTGTTTTTTCTCTCCCTGTCTTTTCAACTGCTCCATATATTTCAGAAAATGATCCGAAAATTTATGAATCCGCAATATTTGTTCTGTCGGCGGCACTTCGGAAGCTTCTTTTTCCATCTGACTCAACAAAGCTTCCCGCAATATTTCCTGTGCGGTATGATCCATCTTAAAATTCCCCTTTCTCATTCTGCCAACATAACCTGCAGTTTTTTTCTCGCCCGGAAAATCCGCACATTTACTACCTTCGGCGTCACATCCAACACATCGGCAATTTCCCGGTCAGTCAGGCCATGAAGATATTTATATTCAAATACCACCCTGTAAATTTCATCCAGCTCTGCAATGGCCTGCAATATCCTGTCATAATTGTCTTTTATAAGGTAAATATCCAGCACATCTTCACTGATTTCTCCGGCAATACTCTCCTCATAAACTTCTTCGCTGACGCCCTTTTTTCTGCGGATCATATCGACCGCCTTACTCTTCACGATCGTGGCAAGAAAATTTCTTGTTGCTGTGCTCTCTATTTCATCAACCTTATCCAGATGCCGGGTCAGCGCCAAAAACGCCTCCTGTACGGCATCCTCCGCAAGATATGCATCATGTAATCTCTCATTTGCCAGGTACCACAGGAAATACCGGTATTTTTCATAAATCCGGGTAAACTTATCTTTATCCTCTTCACTGTCCAGCATGCTCAAAAACAGTATCATAATGTCCCCCATTTATTTCTCATCGATGTTCTTTATAGTAATAATAACGCAATTGCAAAGACTTTTACTACAAAAACTGCAAAAAAAGTGCTTTTATGTCATAGGACGGAGTTTCCTACTGACATAAAAAATAATTCAGGTCCCGCAGAAACGGGACCTGAACTAATAATCGCATATTTTTAAAAAAATCACTCTGAATCGTTACACATTTTCAATCTGCCAATCAACAGGTTCTAACCCGTGTGATTTCAGAAATTCATTCGTCTGACTGAAATGCCTGCATCCGAAAAATCCCCGGTATGCAGAAAGCGGACTCGGATGAGGAGCCTCCAGAATAAGATGCTTCGGATTATTGAGCATACTCTTTTTCATCTGTGCCGGACGTCCCCAAAGCAGGAATACGATCGGCCTGTCCTGGGCATTAACGGCCTCGATAACTGCATCGGTAAACTGTTCCCACCCGATTCCCCTGTGGGAATTTGCCTGGTGGGCGCGGACCGTCAGAACCGTGTTCAGCATCAACACTCCCTGTTTCGCCCATTTTACAAGATAGCCATTGTTTGGCATATAGCATCCCAGGTCATCGTGCAGTTCCTGATAAATATTCACCAGAGACGGCGGGATCTCCACATCCGGCTTCACGGAAAAACAAAGCCCATGGGCCTGTCCGTCATTATGGTAAGGATCCTGTCCGAGAATCACTACTTTCACCTCACTGAGAGGTGTCAGATGAAACGCATTGAAAATATCATCCGGTGCAGGAAAGATCTTCCTCGTCCGGTATTCCTCCAATACTTTATTGTATAATGTTCTGTAATATGGCTTTCGAAATTCCGCCATCAGCGGCTGCTGCCAGTCATTTGTAATCGGTGGCATATCTATCCATCCTTCCCTTGTCTTATGTATATTTGAAATTCTTCACCGGCGCACGGAAACACCTCTGCCCGCAAGATAATTTTTCAGGTCCATGATCTCCATCTCTTTATAATGGAACAAAGATGCCGCCAGAGCTGCATCCGCCTTTCCCTCAGTCAAAGCGTCATAAAAATGCTCCATCGTACCTGCGCCTCCGGAGGCGATGACCGGAATCGACACATTCTCGGCGATCAGCCTTGTCAGCTCAATATCATAGCCGGCTTTTGTTCCATCACAGTCCATGCTTGTCAGCAATATCTCTCCGGCTCCAAGCTTGTCCACTTTCATCGCCCACTCGATGGCATCAATACCTACGTCAATACGACCGCCGTTTTTATAAATATTCCAGCCGCTGCCATCCTCTCTTCTGCGGGCATCAATAGCGACAACCACGCACTGGCTGCCAAACTTATCCGCGGCTTCGGAAATAAGATTCGGATTGTTAATCGCGGAAGAATTGATGGATATCTTGTCCGCACCTTCCCTCAGCAGAGCTTTAAAATCATCCACAGTGCGGATACCGCCTCCCACGGTGAATGGGATAAACACTTTCTCTGCCACTTTCCGCACCATGTCAACTACCGTTGCTCGGGCGTCTGAGGAAGCTGTAATATCGAGAAATACCACCTCATCAGCGCCAGCTTTGTCATAAGCTGCCGCAATCTCCACCGGGTCTCCCGCATCTCTTAGATTGACAAAATTGACCCCCTTTACCACACGTCCGTTATTCACATCCAGGCAGGGTATGATCCTCTTTGTAAACATCAGCTCATCCTCCCTTTTATCTGCGCAAAATTCTTTAATATATGAAGCCCCACTGTTCCGCTCTTTTCCGGATGGAACTGGCAGGCAAAAATATTATTTTTTTCCACGGAAGCATGGATACAGGTGCTGTAATCCGTCGTGGCTTTTACGATCTCCGGCTCATCCGCCAGCAAATAATAGGAATGTACAAAGTATACATATGGTTCTTCGGAAAGCCCCTCAAACAGCCGCCCGTTGTTCTGCAGCGTAAGGGAATTCCAGCCGATATGCGGAATCTTAAGCCCCTCTTTATCCGGAATGCGGACAATCTTTCCTTTTAAAATTCCAAGGCCCTCCACTCCCGGACTCTCCTCGCTGCTCTCAAATAAAAGCTGTAATCCGAGACAGATCCCGAGAAAAGGAATCTCTTTCTCAACCGCTTCATGGATCACCCTGTCCAGTTCCAGTTTTTTCAGATTTGCCATCGCATCCCCAAAAGCGCCCACGCCCGGCAAAATGACTTTGTCCGCATTTAAGATCGTATCAAAATTTCTCGTGATCACGCTCTCCTCGCCCAGGAAAGCCAACGCTTTCTCCACACTTTTCAAGTTACCAGCGTCATAATCTATAATTGCTATCACATGTTTTTCCTCCAAAAATTCTTATGGATTTATGATATATGAAATAATCGGAAAAAACAATAACTATTTCATACTTAATTCCATCCAGAACTCCACTCCATCCTCATGATTGATAACGCCGCATTCCTGATGAAAAGAATCCATGATTGCCCTGACAATGGACAAGCCGATGCCGCTGCCTCCATATTCCCTCGTCCGTGCCTTATCCACTTTATAAAATTTCACCCAGATCTGGTCGATATCTTCCTCCGGAATCGGTTTCCCGGTATTAAACACACTGACTCTCAGCCTGTCCTCTATCCTGGTATAAAAAATCCGAATCACTTTCTCCCCATCCGCATGATTGATGGCGTTGCTCAGATAGTTGGTAATAACCTCTTCCACCTTAAATTCATCCGCCCAGACATAGGCCTCGTCGAGACTGCTGATATCCAGCCTGATCCCTTTTTGTTCCAACAAGATCTTTGAGGAATTGGCTACTCCGAAAATCAGTTCTGACATATTAAACCGTTCCATGACTACCTGATCATTTCCGAATTCCAATTGATTCAGGGTCAGCAGTTTCTTCACCATGCGGTTCATCTTATCCGCCTCATCTATGATAACCTCACAGTAAAATTCCCTGCTTTCCTCGTCGTCATTGATACATTCCTGCAGGCCTTCCGCATATCCCTGAATCAACGCCAACGGGGTCTTTAACTCATGGGATACATTGGACAGGAACTCCTTGCGCATCTCATCGATCTGCGTCTTTTTCTCAATATCCTTCTGCAGCTCCACATTCGCGGTCTTGAGCTCCGATATTGTCCGTTCCAGATTTGCGGACAACCGATTGATGTGATCTCCGAGCTGGTCAATCTCATTTCCGGGGACTCTGTCCCCTCCGCTCACAGCCTGAAGCTGCCTGCGTTTTAACCGTTCTGACAATTTTTGCTTCGGCTGATTTTTCCATGCGCCGCGGACATATTTTGCATTAAAATCCAACTCTACCATACGTTTGGATATCTCTGTCAACTGCAAAATTGGCCTTGTGATCCGCTTAGTCACAAAAAATCCGATAATCAGACTTGCCAGAATTGTCAGCGAACCAATCAGCAGCAGAAAACGGTTCGATATTTCCGCGCTCTCACGGATACTCTCCAACGCTGTACGCATCAGGATCAGGTTCCCATTTTGAAGTACGCCTACCAGGATCAGATACTCTGAATCCAGCCTGGTATCCTGCTTCTTCATTAACTGGAAATTGTCATCATTCATTAAAAGCTCAGATGAATCCGTGCCAAATAAAATATCCATGAACTCCTGACGCATTGTCGTCAGATCATTGACAGAAGAACGCACCACAGTGCCATCCGACTGTAAGATCAGAATCATAATATTGCTGTTTGAACAAATATTGTCAAAGGTCACTTCGAAATCATCTGTATTCAGCAGATCATCCTTACTGGCATTGGAAATCGTCTGGTAACTCTCGATCATTCCCTTCTTCTTATTCATAATATAATAATTTTCCAGGAGTGTGGAGTTCAATATCCAACATAAAACAATAGCGCCAGCCACCAACAGGCTGACAATCGACGTAATCTGCCGTGTTAAAGAACGTTTCATTTTCATACCTCGAATTTATATCCCATTCCCCAGATCGTTTTAATATATTCCCCTTTTTCGCCCATTTTGCTGCGCAGTTTTTTTACATGGGTATCAATTGTTCTCGCATCACCAAAATAGTCATAATTCCACACATGATTTAAAATCTTCTCTCTGGAGAGAGCAATTCCTTCATTTTCCATAAAATAAGTGAGCAGTTCAAATTCCTTAAAGCTCATATCGATATTTTTTCCGTCAATTGTAACGGTATGTGCCGTTTTGTCAAGACGGATTCCCCCCAGCTCCAGCTGTCCTTCCGTAGCAAGCTGATTCGTTCTGCGCAAAATCGCTTCCACGCGGGCTACCAGTATTTTAGGAGAAAATGGTTTTGATATATACTCGTCCACTCCCAGCTCAAACCCCATCAGCTCGTCACTCTCATCTCCCTTGGCAGTCAGCATAATGATCGGCACTTTTGAGGATTCCCGAATCTCCCGGCACACCTCCCAGCCATTCATTTTCGGCATCATCACATCCAGCAAAATCAGTGCAATACTTTTATCGGCATAAAAAATATCAAGAGCTTCCTCACCGTCCCCGGCTTCCACCACGTCAAAATCATGCTTCACCAGAAAATCCCGCACCAGCTTGCGCATCCTGCTCTCGTCGTCAACCACTAATATTTTCAATTTATCCATAACGAGCCCTCCGTTTCGTTTTTTAATAATATAACACGAAAATATGTTATAAATGTGAATTTCTTTCACTTGCACCCATTAAAGTGCTCCCATGGCGCGCAAATCAAAAAAAGCATCCGGACATGAAACGGTACCATAACAAAAGAAAGAGAGCTAAAAACATTGAACACTCAACATTCTCAGCTCTCTTTAATGGAGATGAGGGGAATCGAACCCCTGTCCGAAATTCCAGCCACTGTACTTC
>CAZJSI010000111.1:0-10319 GCA_964548675.1 uncultured Eubacterium sp.
TATCGGCAGAGCCGATGCATGCCTCGCAGCAAGAATGCTGGAGCATTCTTGAATGTCAGTATTCCAGACAATGTGTCCGCCGAAAATGTACATTCTGTCTGAAAAACAGCACATCTTCATTTTACTCCATATTTGAAAAAAATAGTTGAGATTTCGGGAAACCGTGAAAATTGCGGGAAGTTTTGGGCTTTTCGCAGACACAGAGAAAGGTTTCCTTTTTTGGCATGAGAATTGCAAAGTTTAACAATGAAAAACAAAATAAAGAGAAAGCGGAGAGGAAAAATGATTACTTCATTAAAAGAGGTGTACAGAGCGGTCAGCCAGGCCGGGCCTATGAAAATTTCGGTGGCCCAGGCGGCGGATGCGCACGTACTTGAGGCAGTTGTGGAAGCGCACAGGGAATTTGGCGTGAATGCGGTTTTGGTCGGAGATCAAAGTGAAATAGAATCCGTCGCGGCGCATCACAAACTGGACATTTCGCCCTTTGAGATATTTCACGTGGAGGAACGCTCGCAGACAGCGCTGAAAGCGGTCAGTCTCGTGTCATCCGGCCGGGCGGATATTATTATGAAAGGTTTGCTGGAATCCTCGGATTTTCTGAAAGCGATACTGAATACAGAGTGCGGGATTCGAAAAGCGGATTCTGTCATATCCGCAATTGCCGTAGTGGAATTAAAAAAACTGAACCGGATCATTTTTATCACAGATCCCGGTTTTACACCGCTGCCAGATCTGAATACGAAAGTAAGGCTGATTGAAAATGCGGTGGAAACGGCACGGGCGTTTGATATTGAGAGGCCAAAGGTAGCTGCGCTCAGCGCGGCGGAGACCGTAAATAAAAAAATGATCTCGTCTACGGAGGCGGAGATCCTTCAGCGGATGAATGAGAGGGGAGAGATCACGGGATGTCAGGTGGCAGGCCCGATTTCTTTTGACCTGGCGCTTTCCAGGGAATCTGTGGAACAGAAGAATTACCGGAATCCGGTGGGGGCAGGAGCGGATATTTTGCTGGTGCCGTCTCTGGAAGTGGGAAATATTTTATATAAGTCTCTGATGCTGTTTGCAGATATTGAGACAGGCGGCATCATGACCGGGGCGAAAGCGCCTATCGTGTTCTGTTCCCGGGCAGATTCCGCGGAGACAAAGAAAAATACGATTGCGCTGGCAGTGTATATGGCACAGAGAGGAAAGGAGAAAACAGTATGAACAGACAGGCAGTGATCGTTGCGATCAGGCGTTCCCCGGTGGAACGCTCCGGAAAAGGAGCTTTTTCGGAACTTCATCCGGTGGAGTTGGCGGCTCAGGTATTAAGAGGGGTATTGGATCGGATTCCGGAACTTGACCGGGAGGAGATCGGGGATGTCATTGTCGGATGCGCACAGCCTCAGGACGCGCAGGGGCTGAATGTGGGCAGAATGATCATTCAGCGGGCGGGCCTCCCCGACAGTGTTCCGGCACAGACGATCAACCGGTTCTGCTCGTCAGGGCTTCAGGCGATGGCGGCAGGCGCGAATGCTATTTTATCCGGTCAGGAGGAAATTGTGATTGCGGGGGGCGTGGAAAGCATGTCCTTTGTAAATATGAATGCAAATCCTGCATCAAATTCAAAAAATGAATGGTTGGCTGCAAATATTCCGGGGAGTTATGCGCCGATGGGAATTACGGCGGAAAATGTGGCGGAAAAA
Source organism: uncultured Eubacterium sp. (assembly GCA_964548675.1). Classification (GTDB taxonomy): domain Bacteria; phylum Bacillota; class Clostridia; order Lachnospirales; family Lachnospiraceae; genus Eubacterium_I. The sequence goes on from CAZJSI010000111.1 coordinate 1,686, forward strand.
TACCGGATCAGCAGACGGGAAATGGAAGAGTTTGCGGTAAAAAGCCATGAAAAGGCAGCAGCGGCGCAGGACAGCGGTGAATTGCAGCAGTATATCATACCGGTTCAGACGACGGATGCGGATGGAAATCCGGTGACAGTGGAAACGGACGGAGGCATCCGGCGCGGTTCCACAGTGGAAAAGATGTCACAGTTAAAGCCGTGTTTTAAGCAGGGAGGCATTGTGACTGCAGCCACCTCCTCTCAGACAAGCGACGGCGCCGGTTTTGCGGTGATGATGTCGGATGAACAAGCCAGAGAGATAGGATTGAAACCGATAGCGGCGTTCCGTGCCTTTGCGGTTGCCGGAGTTCCCTCCGATATCATGGGGATCGGACCGGTACAGGCGGTGCCGAAAGTGTTAAAAAAAGCGGGTATGGCCCTTGAGGATATCGATGTCATTGAGCTGAATGAGGCTTTTGCGGCACAGGCAATTCCGTGTATACGGGAGCTTAAGCTGGATGAGGCAAAGGTGAATCCGTATGGGGGAGCCATTGCTCTGGGCCATCCGATGGGGGCGACAGGAATCTTTCTGACCTGTAAGGCGCTCACCTATCTGGAAAGGCGTCACGGAAAATTCGGCCTTGTCACTATGTGCATTGGCGGCGGTATGGGGGCAGCCGGTATCATTGAATATCTTACATCATAGGAAGAAATTGCTTTGCAGTGCGATACAAAATCCTCAGGGAAAACGGTGCGCATCTGCACAAGACATTATTTTTGGGATAAAGGAGACAATTATTATGAAACCATTGATCATTACAGCGGCGCTGACCGGAGCCGGTTCGGGAAAAAAGCAGGCGCCTGCGGTTCCGGTAAGTCCGGAGGAAATTGCAGAGGATGTGGTCGCAGTGGCAAGAGCGGGCGCGGCGGTCGCACATATCCATGTCCGGGGAGACGACGGGTTTGGGACGATGGATACGGAGATCTTTGAGAAAGCGGTAAATGCCGTCAGGGATGCGCTGAAAAGGGAAAATCTGGATATGATCATCAACCTCACAACCTCCGGTGGTGAAGCCATCAGCGAAGTGCGGATGGAGCATTTAAAAAGGCTGCGTCCGGAAATGTGTTCCTTTGACGCCGGTACAATGAACTGGGCAAATGCGTTTATTTTTGAAAATCATCCGGCTTTTTTGGAGCAGCTTGGAACATTGACACAGGAGCTGAATATCAAACCGGAAATCGAAATATTTGACGGATCGATGATCGGAAATGCGCAGTATTACATAAAAAAAGGTTTTCTGAAGCAGCCGTGTCATTTTCAGTTTGTCCTAGGAGTTCCGGGCGGGCTGGATGCATCGCTGCGGAGTCTGAATTTTTTATATGAAATGATCCCGGAGGGATCCACATGGTCTGTAACCGGTATCGGGAAAGGACATCTGCCGATGCTCCTCGGTGGCCTGGCTCTGGGCGCGGACGGCGTGAGAGTGGGGCTTGAGGATAATGTATATTATGCACCGGGTGAGTTTGCAACAAATGCACAGCTTGTAGAACGTGCGGTCCGCCTGGCAAAAGAAGCCGGAAGAGAAATTGCATCTGCTGCTCAGGCGAGAGAAATATTAGGGATCGAAAGAAAAGAAAGGAGAGAGAAATGAAGATTGTTGATCTGAGTCAGGCGATCATCGATGGTCTGCCGGTGGATCCTCCGCCGTCTGTGGCGCGGATACGGTATCAGGATCATGAAAAAGGGGCGGAATCCATGCTGCCGTTCTTCCCGGGAGCATCAAAGGAGGATCTGCCAGAGGGCGCCGGATGGGCCGTGGAGAATATGTCCCTGTCTACCCACACGGGAACTCATCTGGATGCGCCTTATCATTATCATCCGACCATGAACGGAGGGGAAAAATCGTTGACGATTGATGAAGTGCCTCTGGAGTGGTGCATGGGAGACGGTGTGGTGGTCGATTTTTCGGATAAACCGAGCGGGTATGTCTGCACCCCGGAGGATTTTGCCGCATATTTTGAAAAAATCCGTTATGAATTAAAGCCCGGTGATATTGTATTGGTACATACAAATGCGGAAGAGTACTGGGGGACTCCGGAATTTCTGGAGGCCGGATGCGGCGTCGGCAGGGAGGCAACGCTGTGGCTGGCTTCCAGGGGAATTAGAGTCGTAGGGACGAACGCCTGGAGTTGGGATGCGCCGTTGGGAAGCATTGCAAAGCGCTTTCAGGAAACAAAGGATGCATCTGTGATCTGGGAGGGACATAAGGCGGGAAAGGACTGCATTTACTGCCACTATGAAAAGCTGACCAATCTGGATAAGCTGCCGCCTTTCGGATTCACCTTTATAGGGTTTCCGGTAAAGGTGCAGGGGGCAAGCGCCGGATGGTCGCGCCCGGTCGCGATCCTGAGGTAGACAAGCGGATATTGGGAGTGTAAAGGCAGTATAAAGGGAATTTGAGGGACAGGATCCGAAAAGGGAAATTTAGGAAAGCGGATCTGAAAAAATATTTGAAAGGCAGGATCTGAAAAGGAAAATGTATAAAAAAGGAGAACAATTATGAAACAAAAGAGCTTTTTGAGAGGGTATTCTATGATAGCGCATTCATTTATAATGTGGATGTTTTTTATTGCGGCAGCCAGCACGGGGCTGAATATTCTGATTCCGGGGTTTGCAGCTAAAAACGGCCTGGAGTCAGGGACGCTCCTGTCTGTAAACACGATCGCGGCATTGATCGCAGTGTTTGCATCTATCCTGATCGCGCGGATCGCCATGAGCAAAGGAGTAAAGATCGTTACCATTTTCTGTCTGCTGCTCGGCGGTGTCGTCGGTGCCATGGGGCTGGGAGTGGTATCCGGTGTTGTGGGATTTACCGTGTGCTGTATTGCGGCGCAGATCGCCTGCAACGGTTATGCAAACAGTATTACAAATAACCTGATCACCAACTGGTTTCCGCGCACAAGAGGACGGATCCTGGGGATCACAACCTGCGGCGTGCCGGCAGCAGTATTATTTGTCATACCGGCTCTCGGCAAGATTATGGCAAAGGGACAGTTTGACAAAGCTGTTTTCATTCTCGGCGGCGTTATGACGGCAGTCGGCATTATCTCTGTTTTTTGGATGAAAAATACGCCGGAGGAGTGCGGCCTTGATCCGGATAACAAACCTTTTACAGAGGAAGAAAAACAAAACCGGCTGTATGTGCAGCAGAATGCGATTCAGTGGTCATGGGGCGACATATTAAAAAATAAACAGGCGTGGCTGATCATTATCGTTTTCAGGATGTTCTATATCGCATGTACCGGATTTTCCGCACAGATGGTTCCATATTTGATGGAGTTTGGTTATGAGGCAATGGCAGCTCAGGGTATCATGGCAAAAACAGCGCTGTTCGGATTGGCCGGAAGCATTATTTCCGGGCTTATTGACAGCAAATTTGGCACAAAGATTTCCTGTGTGATCTATGCATTTATGACAACCGGGGGATTTTTACTTCTGTTTCTGGCACCGACAAAGGGAACTATTCTTGCATGCCTGACGTTGCAGGCGTTTACGATGGGGGCAATAGCGAACCTGATCCCGTCCATCATCATGCAGTGTTTTGGAAGAAACAGTTTTATTTCCGTAAACCGTGTCATCTTTCCAGGGATATTCCTGATCCGGAGCTTCTGCTACAGTATGGTTGCCTGGGGCGTAGCACATCTCGGCGGATATATCCATACATATGCGGCGTTTGGTATTATGTGTGTCGCAGCAACAATACTTATGTTTTTCATCAATACAAAAGAGGTGCAGGCTCCGGGAAAATGATAGAATAAGAGAGCGGTATGCCTTTTGAAATAAAGCAGTCCGTCGGTATGATCTGCCGCCGGGCTGCTTTGCAGTCTGTCTCCTTTTATGCCGTATTCAAAGATCCTTATATTTGTTCAGCTTCTGGTATAACGTGCTTCTGGAAATACCGAGAGCTGCCGCAGTTTTTTGCTTGTTGTAATGGTTTTGTTCCAGCGCATTCAGGATCGTCTGGTATTCATTATCAATCGTCCGGGTTTTCAGGTCGGGAGCGGAAACATGTATCTGAGGCTGTGTGTGCAGCAGGTGCTGCAGCGTCTCAAAATGCTCGGCCCGAAGCGGTTCATTATATGCCCGGTTCATGGCGCTTTCCACCATGTTTTGTAATTCGCGCACATTTCCCGGCCAGTCGTAATGCTGCATCATCTCATATACCTCAGGCTGGATATCCGGGATATCCAGTCCGAGGGTGTAATTCAGTTTATAGACGATGTTCCGGGCGATGCCGGGGATATCCTCCCTGCGTTCCCGGAGCGGAGGTACTTTGATGCGGATGACATTGAGGCGGTAGTAGAGATCCTGGCGAAAGCGTTCTTCCGCTACCAGCTGTTCCAACGGAACGTTTGTGGCGGAGATGATGCGGGCGTCCACAGGGATCGCCTTTAAAGCCCCGATGCGCTCTACTTCCCGTTCCTGAAGCACACGAAGAATTTTGGGCTGCATATCAAAAGGCATCTGATGAATTTCATCCAGAAACAGGGTTCCATGGTCTGCCAGTTCAAATTTTCCGGGTTTTCCGTTCTTTTTCGCACCGGTGAAAGCGCCTGCTTCATATCCGAAAAATTCTGATTCCATGAGGTTGGAGGGGATTGCAGAGCAGTTTACCGGAACAAAGTTCTGATTGCTTCGTTTGCTCAGATTGTGGATGGAATGGGCCACCAGTTCCTTTCCGGTTCCGGTCTCACCCTCGATCAGGACTGTGGAAGGAGTCCTGGAGGCAGCCACGATGGAATCTTTCAGACGGATGATCGCTTTCGACTGTCCGATGATATTGTTGATGGAATAATGTGCAGTGGCATTTGACTGTATTTTCAGCCGGTCCAGCTCTACCTCTAAATCTCTGGCGATGTTTGCAAATTTCATGGCGGCTTCAATTCCGGAGAAAACGACGCTGACCATGACGCCGTCAAATGTGCCGTCCTTTGTATAGAGCGGGTAGTAGGAACAGAAGCTGTCGATGCCGTTTACTTTAATGGGAGATGCGATGATCGGTTTTCTGTGTTTCAGAACCTCGCGCACTTTTGTATCCGGAATTACATCCCACACATAAGTGCCTCTCAGATCATCGATGGTTTTGTGCATGAACTCCGTAAATTTGCGGTTTACATAGATATATTTTCCGTTGGCGTCAAAAACGGAAATGGAATTAAAATTGTCAATCAGATTCATAGCCTGTTCCAGATTCATATGATGTTTCCTCCTGTCGAAATCCTTTTGATAACATTATACGTTATTGTTCATATAAACACAATCGGAATCGGACATTATGTGCAAGTGTGTACGGATTTATACACATGTTTGTGTGGAAAAGTGTACAGAAATGCCGGAAAAACAGGATGTTTCAAACAGGCATGATATTTGCAATTAACCCGGGCTCTACTTCGACAAAAATCGCAGTGGTGGAAAAGGATGAAATGCTGTACTTGAAAAATATAGCCCACGATGCCGGGAGTCTGGCCCGGTTCGAACGTATTTCACAGCAGCTTCCCTACCGGAAGGAAATGATTCTCGATCTGATAAATAAGGCGGGGATCAATCTGGGGGAAATGGATGCTTTTGTGGGACGCGGCGGAGGGCTGCTTCCCATGGAGGGAGGTACGTATGTCGTTGATGAGTTGCTGTTGGAACATGCTGCTAAAGGAGCAAATGGGGTGCAGCATCCTGCACAGTTGGGTTCGTTACTGGCAAATGAACTGGCAGAAAAATATGGGAAGCCCGCCTTTGTGGTAAATCCGCCGGATGTGGATGAATTGCAGGGTCTGGCCCGATTGACGGGAATCAAAGGCGTATACCGCATGGTGCATCTTCATGCGCTGAATCTCAAGGAGACAGCGATCCGGCATGCCCGGAACCGGGGGGAGAAATATGAGGAGCAGAATTATATCGTGTGCCATATCGGCGGCGGTATCTCCGTATCGGCACACCGGGCAGGGAGAATGATAGACGGGTTTGACATTGCGGGTGGAGAGGGACCCATGGCTCCGACCCGCAGCGGTTCGGTTTCTGTGGCCGGCCTCATTGATTATGCCAAAGATAAGGGTTGGAAAGAGGTGCGGGAGATCTGTACAAAGTCGGGAGGCCTGGTCAGCCATCTCGGTACCTCAGACGCTTTAAAGGTCAGCCGGATGGCGGAGTCTGGAGATGAATATGCGAAACTGGTGTGGGATACGATGATCTATCAGATCAATAAGTGCATCGGTTCCATGGCATGTGCATTGCACGGACAGGTGGACGGCATTTTGCTTGGGGGAGGAATGGTGCACAATGAGGGGCTTGTAAATGACATCAGGGAAGCCTGCAGTTTTATAGCTCCGGTCTATGACTATCCCGGCGAATTTGAGATGGAGGCGATGGCGGCGGGGGCAGCCCGGGTCCTGAGCGGTGCGGAGGAAGCGAAGCATTATACCGGGAAACCGGTCTGGAAATTGTGTGGAAAGAATGGAGGAGAGTGTAATGTGTAAAGAGTTGTGTGAACGGAGTGAGGAAGAGTTGTATGAGCGGAACGGAGGAGAGTGCAATGTATGAAAAGTTGTTTGCGGATGGAGCGATCGGCTCTCTGAGACTGAAAAACAGAGTGATCATGACGGCAGCGGGATGTGAGATGGCGCATGAGGACGGAACGATTCCGGAGGAATACATAGCGTATTATGAGACGAGGGCGAGAGGCGGCGTCGGGGCAATTATTACGGAGCTGGTGCAGGTAAACGGTGTCACGGGTGTTATGAACGACCATCAGGTGCGGATGCACAGTGACGACTGCATCGAGCAGCTTCGCCCGCTGGCAGATCGGATACATCAGTACGATTGTAAGATTTTTTTGCAGTTTCAGCATCCGGGAAATGTCACAACGCCGGAAAAATTAATGGGAAACACGCCGGTTTCAGCCAGTGATGTATCCAATTTGATTTTTGATCAGGAGGTACGTCCTATGACGGTGGATGAGATTCATGAACTGGTGGAGCAGTTTGCGGATGCGGCTTACCGGGCAAAGCAGGCGGGTATTGACGGGATAGAGATCCATGCGGCCCATTTTTATCTGATCCACCAGTTTTTGTCGCCTTATTTCAATAAAAGGACAGATGAGTACGGAGGCAGCAGGGAGAACCGTGCCCGGATTTTAAAGGAGATCATCGAAAGAACCAAAGAAAAGTGCGGAAAGGATTATCCGGTGATCGTAAGGATTTCTGTCGAGGAGTTTTTCCCGCGGGGCGGCTATCATTTAAATGAGGGAATCGAGATCTGCAAACTGGCAGAGCAGTACGGGGCGGATGCCATTAATGTCACCTGCGCGGGAACAGGGTGCAGGTATGGGCAGAGTCTGGAGCCGATCTCCTATAGGCAGGGATGGCGGAAACACCTCTCGGCTGCGGTGAAAAAATTTGTAAAGATTCCGGTGATCGGGGTAGCCGCTGTGAGGGAACCGGAATTTGCCGAACAGCTGCTGGAAGAGGGCGCAATGGATTTTGTCGGATCGGCGAGATGTCACCTGGCAGACCCTGAGTGGACGAATAAGGCAGAGTCAGGGCGGGTTCAGGATATCAGAAAATGTATTTCCTGCCTGAAATGTATCCAGGGTGTCGTGCAGGGAACGGGGATCGGATGTTCCGTGAATCCGGAATGTGGAAAGGAAACGCTTGCAGAGCGCATCAGACAGGATGGCGACGGGAGGAAAGTGATCGTGGTGGGCGGAGGCCCGGCCGGGATGGAAGCGGCGGCAGCCGCGGCAAAACGGGGATTTGATGTGACCCTGTTTGAAAAAAAGGAATATCTGGGCGGGCAGGTATACCTGGCTGCGCAGGCTCCAAACAAGGAGAAGATGTACTGGTTTATCGACTATCAGATTCGGCAGATGAAAAATGCGGGAGTAAAAGTGAGGACCGGAGTGGAGGTGACACCGGAAATGCTGAAAAGAGAGCAGCCATATGCCGTCATTGACGCGACGGGAGCCGTGCCGATCATACCGGGATTTGTGGAGGCGGATAGAGATTTTGTCTGCACGCCGGATGTGATCTTATCCGGACAGCGAGAGATCCGTGATCAGAGTGTCGTCATCGTGGGCTCGGGTATGACCGGGCTGGAGACGGCGGAGTATCTGGCAGATAAGAATAATTCCGTCACCCTGATCGAGATGGATGACAGAATCGCCAGAGCCGCCTATGGAACACAGATCGCAGATGTGGTGAAACAGTTGGAGATTCATGATGTGGTTATTATGGTGTCAACGGCGCTGAACAGCATTGAGGACGGGTATATTACGGTAAGAGATACTCTTACGGAGGAAATCACCTGTATTCCGGCAGATGTTGTCGTTTTGTCTCTCGGTGTCAGAAACCCGGGGGTATTCAAAGATGAACTCTTAAATATCTGTAGTAAGGCCTATACCGTCGGGGACGCGAAGAAGAGCGGAAGAATTTATGATGCAGTCACGAGCGGATATGAAGCGGGCATCACGATCTCATAATTGTTGTAACGGATAGCGACAAAATTCAAGACTCGCTCGCGAGTCTTGGCGCGGGATTCGGGTCAGCTTAGCTGACATAATACATATCCGAATCCCTGCGCATCCTTCGCGGAGCGTATATC
>CAZJSI010000112.1:0-10302 GCA_964548675.1 uncultured Eubacterium sp.
AATTACAGAATGAGAGAGCTTTCCAATAAACGTGCCATTGCAGCGATGCCGGTTGGCGGAAGCTTTCGGGGAATTGATTTTGCGCTGAGTAATATGAGCAATTCCCACGTTCAGAGAGTTGCGGTTCTGACCCAGTACAATTCCCGCTCTTTAAATGAACATTTAAGTTCTTCAAAATGGTGGGATTTCGGCAGAAAGCAGGGTGGATTGTATATCTTTACCCCGACGATCACAGCGGATAACGGAAGTTGGTATCGCGGTACGGCAGACGCCCTGGCACAGAATATCGATTTCCTGAAGAGAAGCCATGAGCCGTATGTGATCATTGCAGGCGGTGACTGCGTTTATAAGCTGGACTACAATAAGATTCTGGATTATCACATTGAAAAGAAAGCGGACATAACGATCGTATGCAAAGATATGCCGGCAGATGAGGATATCAGCCGTTTCGGCGTTATCCGTATGAATGAGGATTACCGCATTATAGATTTTGAGGAGAAACCGATGGTGGCCCAGTCCAATACGATCTCTACCGGAATCTATATCCTGCGCAGAAGGCAGCTTATTGAGATGCTGGAAAAGAGCATTGAAGAGAGAAGATTTGACTTTGTAACGGATATTCTGATCCGATACAAAAACCTGAAACGGATTTACGGTTACAAGCTGGAGAGTTACTGGAGCAATATCGCCAGTGTGGAATCTTATTATCAGACAAATATGGATTTCCTTGATCCGGAGATCCGCAATTATTTCTTCCGCCAGGAGCCGCATATTTATTCAAAGGTAGACGATCTGGCACCTGCGAAATACAATGTTGGCGCCAACGTGCATAACAGTCTTGTGGCAAGCGGCTGTATCATCAATGGTACGGTGGAGAACTCCGTGTTGTTTAAACAGGTTTTTGTAGGTAAAAACTGTGTGATCAAAAATTCTATCATTCTCAATGATGTATATATTGGCGACAATACGCATATTGAGAATTGTATTGTTGAGAGTCGTGATACGATCCGCGCAAACACATATCTGTGCGGTGAAGGAGAAGTAAAAATCGTGTGCGAGCATAATGAACGGTATGTGATGTAAGCAGCGTACAGTGTACTGCCGGATAACGGCAAAAGCAGGGTTTCCGGGCAGGCACTGCGAATGTAATAATATTATTTTTTAGGGGAAGAGGAAGCATGAATATTACAGATGTGAGAATTCGAAGAGTTGAAAAAGAAGGAAAAATGAAAGCTGTTGTATCCATTACCATTGATAATGAGTTCGCAGTTCACGACATCAAGATCATCGAGGGGGAAAAGGGATTGTTTATCGCGATGCCGAGCCGCAGAAATGCGGAAGGCGAGTACCGAGATGTAGCGCATCCCATCAACTCAGAGACACGTCAGCAGATTCAGACACTGATCATGGATAAGTATCAGGAAGAGATTGCGGCGGAAATTTAAAACAGTACGAAAAAGGGCTGTCGCGTAAGCGGCGGTCCTTTTTATGACATAGAAAAGTGTGCTTTCGAAGTTTCGGGCGCGAGAGTGTGCGTAGCACACTTTTCTTGTATCATAGGAAATTCCTCTGGATTTCCTATGATACAAAAATAGTATGCGCACTCGCACGAGAGGAAATTATTGCTTTGCAATCGTGCTCGGCGCGGCAAGAAAAGCTGTGCTTTCTAAATTTTTGATTGCGAGAGTGTGCGAAGCACACTTTTCTTGTATTACAGGCATATTTTCCTGCTTAAAAACTTTTGACTTGGAATTTTCAGGGAAACATTGTATAATGTCGCAAGAAATATCGTAAAGGACAAATAAAAGAGACGCAGAGGAGATAATTATGTTTTTGATTGTGGGCCTTGGAAACCCGACGGCAAAATATGAAAAGACGAGACATAATGTGGGGTTTGATGTCATTGATGCGATCGCGGATAAATATAATATAGATATGAATATAAAGAGAGGAAAGGCTTTCTGCGGAACCGGTTATATCGAGGGGCAGAAAGTGATGCTTGCAAAGCCTCAGACTTTTATGAACCTGAGCGGGGACAGCGTGAGCGAACTGGTGAATTTTTATAAACTGGATCCGGCGGAGGAACTGATCGTAATTTTTGATGATATCAGTCTTGAACCGGGAAATCTCCGAATCCGTAAAAAAGGAAGCGCCGGGGGGCATAACGGCATCAAAGATATTATTGCAAAAACCTGTTCGGATCAGTTTTCAAGGGTAAAAGTCGGCGTAGGGGCGAAACCGGAAGGCTGGGATCTGGCAGATCATGTGCTCAGCCGTTTCTCGGCAGGAGAGCGCAAATTAGTGGACGGGGCGGTCATGGATGCGGCAGATGCGGTATCTCTGATGGTCCGGGACCGGACGGATGAGGCAATGAACCGGTATAATCGTAAGAAAGCGGCAGAATAATGAAAGCATTTTTGGAACCTTTGCGGGAGCTTAAAAGTTTTGAAGAATTAGAGCAGTTTATGTCGAATACGGAAGGGATCGTGTCGGCGGCAGGCTGCATGGATACACAGAAACCGCATATGATCTATGGACTGAACAATGGTGCCGGAGCGCGCATCATTGTTACTTTTAATGAGCAAAAAGCGCGAGAACTTCTGGAAGGATATCGATATTTTGACAGCCGCGCGCTTTATTTCCCGGCAAAGGATATTCTGTTTTACCAGTCGGATATCCGGGGAAATGCGCTGACCAGGGAGAGGATGCTGGCTTACCGGGCGCTGTTTGAGGAAGAGCAGCCGGTGATCGTCACAACATTTGACGCTCTGATGGACCGCCTGGTGCGCCCGGAGGTGATGAAGGCATCCGTGATCCGCCTGCGTACAGGGGATGAACTTAATATGGACGGGATGCGCCAACGCCTGGCCTGCATGGGATATGAGTGCAGTTATCAGGCGGAGGAACCGGGGCAGTTTGCGGTCCGGGGCGGGATTCTGGATATATTCCCCCTGACGGAAGAGGTTCCTTACCGGATTGAACTGTGGGGAGATGAGATTGATTCCATGCGCAGCTTCAGCCCGGAGAGCCAGCGGTCGTTGGAAACGCTGGATGAGCTTGTGATCTATCCTGCCAGTGAACTGGTATTGTCCCGGTCTGATCTGGAAAAAGGACTTGAAAAACTGACGGCGGATGGAAAGCGCCTTTATGATAAGTACCGCAAGGAGATGAAGACGGAGGAAGCCCATCGTCTGAAGGAATCCGTGGAGTTTGTGAGAGAGCAGCTGAAAGAACTGGAGAGCATACGTGCCGTGGAGAGCTATCTGTCCTATTTCTATGAAGATACGGTGGGATTTCTCGATTTTTTTGCATGGTGTGCCGGAGAAAAAGGGCAGAAAAGCTATGTTTTTGTGGATGAACCTGCGCGGTGCATGGAGAAAGCATCGGCGGTGGAGAAGGAATTTACAGACAGTATGCAGCAGCGTCTGGAAAAAGGATATGTGCTGCCGGGACAGGCAGAGGCTCTGTTTTCCAGGGAAGAGATCGTGGGGGCGCTGAGCAGGAACAGGTGTGTGTTCCTGTCCTCCATGGAGCTTCGGTTGGAGGGACTGACTGCGTTAAAAAATTTCTATTTTCAGGTGCGCTCCGTAAATGCATATAACAGCAGCTTTGAATTGCTGACAAAGGACCTGAGGCATTATAAAAGGGAAAAATACAGCGTCATCCTGTTGTGCAGTTCAAGAACAAGGGCAGAACGAATGGCGGCAGACCTGCGCGAGGAAGAACTGAATGCTTTTTTTTCCGAAAATGTAGATCGTGTGGTAATGCCCGGTGAGATCATGGTGCTGTATGGCAAGCTGAAGAGGGGATTTGAGTATCCGGATGTGAAGTTTGTCGTACTGACGGAGACTGATATTTTCGGCGCGGAGAAGAAGAAACGGAAAAAGAAGAAAATTTATGAGGGCGAGCGGATCCAGAGTTTTATGGAACTGAAGCCGGGGGATTATGTAGTCCACGAAAACCATGGCCTGGGTATTTATCGCGGTATTGAAAAAATTGAAATAGATAAAACGATGAAGGATTATATGAAGATCGAGTATGATAAGGGAGGTAATTTGTACGTACTTGCCACCCAGCTCGATCTGATCCAGAAATATGCCGGTTCTGATGCAAAGAAGCCAAAGCTGAACCGCCTGGGAGGTCAGGAATGGACAAAGACCAGGAGCCGGGTGCAGAAGGCAGTCAAGGAAATTGCACAGGAACTGGTGGAACTGTATGCGATCCGTCAGAGTAAAGAGGGCTTTCAATTCGGCGAGGATACGATCTGGCAGCGGGAATTTGAAGAGATGTTTCCTTTTGAAGAGACGGAAGACCAGCTTCTGGCTATCCAGGCGACAAAAGCCGATATGCAGAGCAGGAAGATTATGGACCGCCTGATCTGCGGAGATGTGGGATTCGGAAAGACGGAGATTGCGATCCGTGCGGCGTTTAAAGCGGTGCAGGAAGGCAAGCAGGTCGTTTATCTTGTGCCGACGACGATCCTGGCCCAGCAGCATTACAACACTTTTGCTCAGAGAATGAAGGACTTTCCCGTTAATATAGAACTGCTTTGCCGCTTCCGCACTCCGAAACAGCAGAAGGAAGCAATAGAGGGCCTGAAGCGGGGAATGGTGGACATTGTAGTCGGAACGCACCGCATACTTTCCAAAGACGTGGAATTCAAGGATCTGGGTCTTCTTATCATCGACGAGGAACAGCGATTCGGCGTTGCCCATAAGGAAAAGATCAAGCAGATGAAAAAGGATGTGGATGTGCTGACGTTGACAGCGACGCCGATCCCGAGAACTCTGCATATGAGTCTGATCGGGATACGGGATATGAGCGTGCTGGAGGAGCCGCCCCATGACAGAATGCCGATTCAGACCTATGTAATGGAATATAATGAAGAAATGGTCCGGGAGGCGATCGAACGGGAACTGGCACGGGAGGGACAGGTATACTATGTGTTTAACCGGGTCAATCAGATCGCGGATGTGGCGGCAAAAATTGCCCAGCTTGTGCCGGATGCAGAGGTGGCGTTTGCCCATGGACAGATGAGTGAACGTGAGCTGGAACGGGTGATGTACAGTTTCATCAACGGCGAGATCGATGTGCTTGTTTCCACAACGATCATCGAGACGGGGCTCGATATCAGCAACGTCAACACAATGATCATCCACGATGCGGATAATATGGGCCTCTCCCAGCTCTACCAGCTTCGGGGGCGGATCGGCAGGTCAAACCGGACAGCGTATGCTTTTCTGATGTACCGCAGAAATAAAATGCTGAGGGAAATAGCGGAGAAGCGTTTGTCAGCGATCCGTGAATTTTCAGAACTTGGAAGCGGCTTTAAGATAGCCATGAAGGATCTGGAAATCCGCGGAGCGGGCAATCTGCTGGGAGAACAGCAGCATGGACATATGGAGGCGGTTGGCTATGATCTGTACTGTAAGATGTTAAATGAGGCTGTAAAGACGGTTAAGGGCGAAGTGGTAGCGGAATCCTTTGACACATCCATCGATATTGACCTGGATGCATATATACCGAACAGTTATATTGCCAACGAATACCAGAAGCTGGATATTTATAAGAGGATTGCTGCGATCCGGAACGAGGAGGAGAAGGATGAGATGCTTGACGAGCTGATCGACCGTTTCGGAGAGCCGCCGAGGCCGGTACAGAATCTTTTGTCGATCGCGCAGATAAAAGCACAGGCGCATGACGTGTATCTGACAGAAATTAAAGAGAAAACGGACGGCATCGTATTCCGGCTGTTTGAACATGCACAGGTGGATTCCGTAAAAATTCCGGTTTTGCTGGAAGAGCGGAAACCGCTGCTTACTTTTACGCCGGATAAAAAGGAACCATATTTTCTTTACCGAAAACAAAAGAACGGTTCTTTCGATACGATGAACGTTATCCGCAGTGTGCTTGAAGATTTAAGCCGCATACTTTTGGCTTGCGGTCAGTAGGAAAACAAGGTATAATACTTTGTTGAAATGTACATTCAGGAGGATTACGATGAAATTAAAAAAGATAAAAACAGTGTTGCTGGCAGGAGCCATGCTGGGCGCGGCTGTCCTTGGGGGATGCGGAAGAATAAATCAGGATGCGACAGTGGCGACATTAAATGATGATACGGAAATTTCTCTGGGGTATGCCAATTTTGCAGCACGTTTTCAGCAGGCAACTTATGACAGCTTTTTTGTGTCGTATTATGGGGAGGGCTACTGGACAAATGAAAATTACGCCAACGATGACGGCCAGACAATGGAGGATACCACCAAGGAATCGATCATGGATGATATCGAGCTGGAGTATCTGTTAGAGGCGCATATGGCGGATTACGGCGTGGAGATCACTGACGAGGAACAGGCTGCTATCACAGAGGCGGCGGAAAAGTTTATGTCTGACAATTCCGGGGATGCGGTCAAAGAGATGGGCGCCACACAGGAATATGTGGAGAAGTTCCTCTATTACCGTACGGTAAGGGAAAAGATGATCGAGGCGATCGAGGCGGAAGCGGATACAAACGTTTCTGATGAGGAAGCTGCTCAGAAGACATTCAGTTATATGAAGATAGACCTGAAAAACTATACGGATGATGATGGAAACACTCAGGAATACACGGATGAGGAAGTGGAAGACGTAAAACAAACGGCAGAGAAAGCAGCGGCAGCGGCTGCCGATGATTTTGACGCCGCATCCGAGGACTATTCCTATGAGATCAAGACCTATTCCTATGGAAGCGATGAGGAGAGCGAAGAAGACGGAGGATTTTGCGACGCCGTGATCGAAGCTGCCGATGAGATGAAAGAAGGGGATGTGTCCGGCCTGATCGAAGGCACAGACTGCTATTATATCATTCGCCTGGACAGCGAATTCGACGAAGAGGCCACGGAGAAGAAACGGGAAAGCATTATTTCAACCCGCAAGAGCGAGTATTATACGGAAGTGACTGACGGATATATAGATGAAGCCAAATTCGAGATAAATGAAAAAGAGTGGAGTAAAGTAAAATTTGATAATGTATTTACTGTGCCGGCAGCAACAGATGACGATTCAAGCGCTGCGGCTGAATAGCAGCAGAGAAAAAGGCAACCGTGCGGTTGCCTTTTTCCGGGGAGATTGAGTTATGAAAATGTTTATCTAAATTAAGAGATATTTCATTGTTGATGATATTAGTATAGATGGGAATTGTGACAAAAATATGGATGCATTATGAAACCTCTCTTAAGAAAATCTAAAAAAAGTAGAAAATTCGGTGAAAGGATAAAAAATGGGAAAAGATAATATTATACTGATCGGCATGCCGGGCGTGGGCAAGAGTACAATAGGCGTCATATTGGCAAAGGTTCTCGGCTATCAATTTATAGATGCGGATCTGCTGATCCAGAAAGCCGAAGGAAAGCTTTTGAAAGATATCATCAGGGAAAAGGGGACCGACGGGTTTATTCAGGTGGAGAATCGTATAAACAGCGGGATTGATGCCCAGAGGAGCGTCATTGCCACCGGCGGAAGCGTGGTTTACGGAAAAGAGGCCATGGAGCATTTGAGATCCATTGGAGTTGTCGTGTATCTGAAACAAAATCTGTGGCATTTGGAAAAACGACTGAGGAATATAAAAGGCCGCGGCGTGGTGCTGAAGCCCGGACAGACCCTGGCCGACCTGTATGAAGAACGCACTGTATTATACGAGAAATATGCCGATATTATTGTGGACGAGCATGGGCTTAATATAGAAGAGACATTGGAAGTTGTGGAGCAGGAATTGAGAAAAATAACTGAATTGGATATTGACAGACAGGCACAGAAATAGTAAAAACGAATAAGATAAAGCAGAGAATCACATTTTTCATATTTTTTGATTTGTTATCTGTGCATTTTGTGTTATACTATAAAAGCTGAATGGAATTGAATTTAGTTGTTTACAGAAAAAGGATATTGACAAATTTTTTCAGATATAGCTATAATAGCATGTTTAAATATAAGGCATAGAGGTGCGAGATGGATCAATATGTAATAAAAGGTGGAAATCCATTGGTCGGGGAAGTGGAAATCGGCGGAGCAAAAAATGCTGCGCTGGCAATTCTCGCGGCTGCAGTTATGACGGACGAAACTGTTACAATAGAAAATTTACCGAATGTCCGGGACATCAATGTTATGCTTCAGGCGATTGAGGGGATCGGTGCAAAGGTTGAACGGCTGGATATACATACGGTCAAGATCAACGGTTCTTTTATTCATGATGTCAGCGTGGACAATGAATACATTAAGAAAATTCGGGCGTCCTACTATTTGTTGGGGGCGCTTCTTGGAAAATACAGAAACGCAGAGGTGGCGCTGCCGGGGGGCTGCGATATCGGAAGCAGGCCGATTGACCTGCATTTGAAAGGTTTTCGTGCCCTTGGAGCAGAAGTGGATATTCATCATGGCCTGGTTGCGGCAAAGACAGACCGGTTAAAGGGAACGCATATTTACCTGGATAAGGTATCTGTCGGCGCGACGATCAATATTATGATGGCAGCTTCCATGGCAGAGGGAAAAACCACTATTGAAAATGCGGCGAAGGAGCCTCATGTGGTGGATGTCGCCAACTTCCTGAACCGGATGGGCGCAAATATCCGCGGGGCCGGAACAGATGTGATCCGTATCGAGGGCGTTTCAAAACTGCATAAGACAGAATATTCTATCATCCCGGATCAGATCGAGGCGGGGACATTTATGTTTGCCGCTGCTGCGACCAGAGGAGACGTTACAGTGAAAAACGTTATCCCGAAACATCTGGAAGCAACAACAGCAAAGCTGTTGGAAGTAGGATGTGAAGTAAAAGAATTCGACGATGCAGTCCGTGTCGTTGCGGCAAAACCGCTGCATCATACACAGGTGACCACGCTGCCGTATCCGGGGTTCCCGACGGATATGCAGCCGCAGATGGGCGTTGTGCTTGGCATTTCCCGGGGAACAAGTACGATTACGGAGAGCATTTTTGAGAATCGGTTTAAATATGTAGATGAACTCGCAAAGATGGGAGCCAATATTAAAGTGGAAAGTAATATTGCGATCATCAGCGGAGTGGATCGTTATACAGGGGCAAGAGTCAGTGCGCCGGACCTGCGGGCAGGGGCGGCTCTTGTGATTGCAGGGCTTGCAGCAGACGGAATTACAATCGTTGATGATATTTATTATATACAGCGGGGATATGAGGCGTTTGAAGAGAAACTCCGGGGGCTGGGAGCCATGATTGAGAAAGTAAATTCAGAGAAAGAGATTCAGAAGTTCCGTCTGAAAATTTCCTGATGTCTGAAAGATAACATATATTTCCTGCAATTGAAAAAAGTTTCCAATCCGACATTTTGTGTAGGAATTGTTGGTTGACATTTTCAATCTTTGGGTGTAAAGTGCGAGATATGTGACTGCAGGGTATGCAGTGTTAGTCTGCATATTATTTTTAGATTAGGAAAAGAACGGAAAAACGGAGGATAATTTAATCATGGAAAAATTATTTTTTACTTCAGAGTCAGTTACAGAAGGACATCCGGATAAAGTCTGCGATGCCGTATCTGATGCGATTCTGGATGCCTGCATGGCGCAGGACCCGATGAGCCGTGTTGCCTGCGAGACCGCAGCCTGCACAGGCTTTGTATTAGTAACAGGTGAGATCACTACAAAAGCTCAGCTCGATATTCCGACGATCGTGCGCGATACTGTAAATGAGATCGGATATGACAGAGCAGAGACAGGATTTGACGGCCATACATGCGCAGTTATGGTAGCACTGGATCAGCAGTCTCCTGATATTGCCATGGGTGTTGATAAAGCGTTGGAAGCAAGAGAAAATAAAATGTCCGATGAGCAGATCGAGGCAATTGGTGCAGGCGACCAGGGTATGATGTTCGGTTACGCATCCAATGAGACAGAGGAATATATGCCTTATCCGATCGAATTGGCTCACAAACTGGCTTTACAGTTGACAAAGGTTCGTAAGGACGGTACTTTAAGCTATTTAAGACCGGACGGCAAGACCCAGGTTTCCGTAGAGTATGACGAAGCCGGAAAGCCGAAGAGACTGGAAGCGGTCGTATTGTCCACACAGCATGATCCTGATGTAACTCAGGAACAGATTCATGCCGATATCAAAAAATATGTGTTTGATGAGATCTTACCACAGGAAATGATCGATGATGAGACAAAATTCTTCATCAATCCGACCGGACGTTTCGTGATCGGCGGACCTCACGGTGATGCAGGCCTGACATGACGTAAGATTATTGTAGACACTTACGGCGGATATGCACGCCACGGCGGCGGCGCTTTCTCCGG
>CAZJSI010000113.1:0-3211 GCA_964548675.1 uncultured Eubacterium sp.
GGCATGCAAAGGAATGATATCGGCAGAGCCGATGCATGCCTCGCGGCAAGAATGCTGAAGCATTCTTGAAAAGATTTTATATTACTCGCAGCAAAACTGCTTGTTAGCTTACGAAGTTTGCCCTTGCAAGCAAACTTCTTATAAGCTTTATTATACTGTGAAAAATTCAAATATCATTTCGCAGTATTTTGCCACGATTTTTGAGTCTGCATTGAAGATCTCGTGTTTCGTTCCGGGTACCGGAATGATGCGTGCAAAGGGAACCGCCTTGCTGCCGACAGAGACAGGAGCTCTATTGTGATTTAGTTTTTTGATAAATAGTTCCTGTTCTCTGTTGCTGACAAAATCATCCTGTTCCGCCTGAAACAGCAGGCCCGGCGACTGAATCTGTTTCCAGGCACGGTTCATCAGAAAATGATTCAGCCGTCCCGCCTCACGAAGCCATCCGTAGGAGGCGGCGTTCATCTGGAAAAGAGGCTCTTTCTGCCGTATTTCCTGATAGCAGGAAAAGCGGGGCTCAGATGTGCTGGCGCTGGCCTCGAAGGATTCCCCGGGCTCATAAGGATGCTGGCCGATGACATAGTCTGCGCTTTTTCCGATGCCGCAAAAGAAGCCGGATAGGAACTTTGCTGTTGTCCAGGGCACATCTCCGGTGGCAGGGCGGATCATGGGGGAGGACAGAACTACCCGTTGAAACTGATGTGGCGCAATTGCTGCCGCTGCAGCAGCGATGCCGCCGCCCATGGAGTGTCCAAACAAGTACAGAGGAAGTCCGGGATGATTTTTTTGTGCGGTGTGAGCGATCCATAACAGATCCTTGACATATCGCTCATAGCGGTCAATATGTACCAGTGACAGATCCTCTGTCAGGCGGTAACTGCGTCCGTGTCCACAGTGCTCCGGAATATATGTGTGGTATCCGGCTCGTACAAAATAGTAAGCCATTTCTCTATATTTTTCTGCCGATTCCGTAAAACCATGGGAGATCAGAACGATCCCTATGGGAGCATCAGCTTCGTAGCGGACGCAGTAAATCTTTTTCCCGGGTTTTCGTTCTATATAATATTCTTTTTTTCGTTCTGTCAGAAAGGGAATGACAGAAGCGTCCATCTGTTCTCTGTAATTTTCATTCGATAATGTAAAATATTTTCTCATTTTTACTCCTGAATATTTTTCATAATTTTGCGCTCATTGTAGAAAAGGAAGATAAATCCTCCCGCAAAACAGAGGGCGGCAGCGAGGAAAGCGGCCATTCGATAACCGGTTCCGGTTGCCGTACCGACAGTGGATATTGCGGTAAACAAAAGCATGGCAAGGCTCTGGCCAAGCTTGAAAGCAAAGGTTCTCGCCGCATAGAACATACCCTCCCGGTTATTTCCGGTAGTTTTTGCGTCGCTCTGGACAACATCCGCGACGACAGCCTGGGGCAGAATGCCGAAGATCGCCATTGGAAGCGCTGCGGCAACTGTCAGGATGAGTCCCTGCACAATTGGCGGGATGCCCGGTATGTTTCCGAGAAATCCGGTGTAGAGATAAGCGCAGCAGAAAATAACAAAGGCAAAGAGGATCAGTTTTTTCTTGCCGATCCGCGGCGCAAGTTTATTGATCGGTATGTAGAAAATGAGGGATAACGCCGTCATACCGATAAAATACAGGGTCGTCATGCTTTCCGGAAGTTTCAGCAGACTTGTCACAAAGAAAGGAAGCCCTGTCTGAAACATTGTGATGGCGATCCAGTAAAAGATATCAGAACCGACAAATTTGCGAAATTCTCCATTGCGAAAAGTCGCCGCGAGGGAGCGGAAAGCGGAGTCCTTTGTCGGGACAGTGTTCACGTATTCTTTTTCCCGGATCGTAAGTACAGGTACGAGCATGCAGAAAAATGCGATAACAGCCATCAGGGAAAATGTGATCCGAATGGCGTTGATCCTTCCGAATGCAGGTATCAGGGCGCCCCAGATCGTGGGAGCCAGATAAGCGATTGCAGTTCCGGCGATGAAAGTGAAAGAGATCACAGTGGATATATTGAGACGTTCCTGCTGCGTATGTCCTAATTCCGGTATCAATGCGTTGTAAGGGGTGCAGTAAGCTGTGATGGAGAGATAGTATGCCATGACCATCACAAACAGAAAAAGGGCGTTAAGCCAGCTTGTTTTTTCCACCGGAGACCAGAATACAAGAACGGTGGAAAGTGCAAGGGGCAGGGAAGCCCATTTCAGAAAGGGCATTCGCCGTCCGTTTTTTGATGTGCACCGATCTGAAAAAGATGCGATCATCGGGTCCGTGATCGCGTCAAAGATTCGTCCAAAGGCGGTGATCGCACCGATGACCGTGAAAATGCCAAGGATCACCAGTCCCTGGGGAATGAATACGGTCTGTCCCTGTTGTATGGATACTTCGTCCGGCTGATAGAAATAGACAAGCCAGTTGGAAATGATTCCCGACAGCATGGCCCAGCCAAACTGACCTGTGGCAAAGAACCAGATTTTTTGTGTTGATAATTTTTTCATGATTTCTCAACCTCCTGTTTTAATCCTCTGAGAAGAAGCTCTTTTGTAATACGGATCTGCAGGATGCATTTGACCCGTTCGTCAGAATGGAGAAGATTTCCGTGAGCCGCCAGCTTCTGCATCAGGCTCAGCATTGCATGGGTTATGGAGAAGTAGACTTCGTCCACGGACCAGGAAAAGCACAATGTATGATCTCTCAGCCCTTTTTCCAGCGCGTTTGTCACATAGGGCTTTAAATTCAGGATACCATTTTCATATGAAGCCAGTTTTTCCTGAGAGATGTGATATTTTTGCACGAATATATCGAATTCCAGAAGAAATTTCATAAAGAGATATTCTTCATCAAAAATTCGCTCAAAGATATCAAAGATCTTCCTGATCTGATCATATCCGGAAGAGGCCTGAAAAGCTTTTTCTTCCAATAGATAGATGTATTTTTCGGAGACTTTCTCCCAATAGGCGATACCGCTCTGGATCGCCAGCTCCGCCTTGTTGTCAAAGTAGCGGTAGATGGTGGCCGGACCTACCTGCGCCCGCAGGGCGATATCTTCAATGGAAGTTTCATCCAGCCCTTTTTCGCAGAATATTTCCAGTGCAGTATTTAAGATCCGGTCTGCGCGATGTTGGGCCTGGCGTTTTCTCGTGGGCGATTCCTGTTTAAAATTCTTCCGCGTAACATTTTCCTGCATAAGATTCTCCTC
>CAZJSI010000113.1:3311-10284 GCA_964548675.1 uncultured Eubacterium sp.
CTCAAAAATGATAGTAATACTATCTGTTTTAGGAATAATATACAATAAAATTCATGAAAAATCAAATAAAATTGAGGAAAATATCAATCTCATATTTTGAAAACATATTTTAAATTTCCGGGGTGCGGTGCATAAAAAATAGAAAAATCGGCATTCTAAAACTGTGATTATCAAAAAATAAGGAGGCACACGATGGGACAATTATCAGAAAAAGAATTATCTGCATTGAACGATTTGTTGACAGATGAAGAATTGTTGACTAAGAAATTTAAAATGCTCGCAACGCACACCGATGATATGGAAATCAAACAGAAGTTTGAGAGAATTTCCGAGCAGCATCAGGGGCATTTTAACGCATTATACGAGCATTTGAGATAGGAGGTGTATGACATGCAGGGATATACAGATAAGGAAATTTTGGGAGACGGCTTATCCACACAGAAAGCGACGACGGAATTGTTTAACACATTTTCCAACGAATGTGTGCATGACAGTGTGAGAAATACAATGTTAAAGATTTTGGAGCAGGAGCACAGCATTCAGAATGAGGTATTCGATATGATGCATCAGAGAGGTTTCTATGAGACTCCGGCCGCAGAGGATAAGAAAGTAAAAGAGGCACAGCAGAAATTTGCTCAGAGCTTTAAGTAACAGATGCCAAGGCACAGGCTGCAAAGTCTGTGCTTTCCGTCTATATGGGACCAAAATTTCGGATAAAACAGTGGCGTATGACGGGATAAAGGGGAAAGTCAGGCAAAATGCCATTCCGGTTTCGGATAAAAGGGAAAGATTGCAGGAGAACATATGGAAGCTAAGCTCAGAAAAATATTGGACAGAATCAGTGAGGTACTGGAATTAGTGATGGCGGCGGTCGTATTTGCGTCGATCGTGATTTCAATTTTATCCCTGAGAATACCCTTTCGTGAGTTTTTGAAAAATTGTCTTGCGGAAGGTGCATTTTTGGAGTTTATGGGGTATCTCTTAAATATTGTGATCGGAATTGAATTCTTTAAAATGCTCTGCGGTCCGGGAGCGGACACAGTACTGGAAGTATTGATGTTTGTCGTTGCCCGTCACATGATCGTACACGATACGTCGGCCGTAGAAAATCTCCTGACGATTGTCGGTATTGCAATTATATTTGCTGTCAAAAAATACTTACATACGTCATGGGAGCCTGAGTCGGATGTGAGTATGCGGATAAGAAAAGGAAAGCAGAGGAAAGAAGATGAGAGATAGCAGGAGAAAATCAACATTATGTTCAAGACTCGCTCGTGAGTCCTGGCGCGGGATTCAGGTCAGCTTGGCTGACATAATACATATCCGAATCTCACACCAAGAATCATGAGCGGGTCATGCATCGGCTCTGCCGATATCATTCCTTTGCATGCCTCTGCAATCCTGCCGGCCGGAATGTGCACTGGCAACGAAATGGCTATGGGGGGAAATCCTATCCCAGTTCTGTGACCAGTTTCGAAGAATCTTCTAAGCGTGATTTTGCGGCCCGGATCGTCTCTTCCTGCTCCGGAGTCATATCCGCAGGTTTGACACGTCTCATTGCTTTCCGCAATTCATTCATATCCGTTTTGATCATGGACTGGGTGGGTCGGTCTATCTGCTTTTTGTTTCTTGACAATGCGGATTCCGTCAGGCGCAAAAGCTGTTCAGCCTCGTTATACAGATCAAAGCTTTCTTTTCGTTTGCTGTCTGTAGCCTCATAGCGGGCCGCTTCCTCTACCGCGCGGTCAATATCCGCATCGGACAGATTTGTTCCTGTCGTGATCGTGATTTCCTGATGTTTTCCGGTCCCAAGATCCTTTGCCGAGACGCTGACAATACCATTTACGTCAATATCAAAAGTGACTTCTATCTGCGGCACTCCGGCCATTGCGCGGCGGATCCCGTTCAGGCGGAAGTGGCCGAGAAGTTTGTTATCCCTTGAAAACTGGCGTTCTCCCTGCAGCACTTTGATATCCACAGAGGTCTGGAAATTGGCCGCCGTAGAAAACACCTGGCTCTGGCGGGTCGGAATGGTGGTATTTCTCGGAATGAGAGGGGTGGAGATACCGCCGACCGTTTCAATGGACAGGGTCAGGGGAGTGACATCCATCAGGAGAATCTCATTTAAGTTGCTGTCACCGGCGAGCTTCCCACCCTGGATAGCGGCGCCAAGAGCAACACATTCATCCGGGTTCAGATTTTTGCTTGGCTCCTGTCCCGTTAATTCCCGAACCTTTGCCTGAACGGACGGAATCCGGGTGGAGCCGCCCACAAGGAGTACTTTTCCAAGCTGGGAAGCGGTGATCCCGGCATCAGAGAGAGCAGTGCGGACGGGCCCGGCGGTGCGTTCGGTCAGATCGCGGGTCAGTTCCTCAAATTTTGCCCGGGTGATCGTCATATCCAGATGGACAGGCCCGGAACGGGTAGTTGAGATATAAGGCAGGTTGATATTCACAGTCGTCGCGGTGGACAGCTCAATCTTTGCCTTTTCCGCTTCCTCCCGCAGTCGCTTCATGGCAACGACATCTTTGGAAAGGTTGACGCCGTTCTGGCTTTGAAATTCCCGAATCAGGTAATCGCAGATCCTCGTATCATAGTCATCCCCGCCCAGACGGTTGTCTCCGGCGGTGGCGAGTACTTCAATCATTCCCTCGCTGATCTCGATGACGGAGACATCAAAGGTTCCGCCGCCCAGGTCGTAGACAAGGATCTTCTGCGGTGATGCATTGTCAAGGCCATATGCGAGAGCGGCTGCGGTTGGCTCGTTGATGATACGGCGCACATTCAATCCGGCTATTTTTCCGGCGTCCTTTGTCGCTTTCCTCTGAGCGTCGCTGAAGTAGGCGGGAACGGTGATGACGGCCTCCGTGACTGGTTCGCCCAGATAACTCTCCGCATCCTTTTTTAATTTTTGCAGGATCATGGCCGAGATTTCCTGAGGCGAATATTTTTTCCTATCAATAGTAACATGATAATCCCGTCCCATTTCCCGCTTGATAGAGGAGATTGTACGGTCTGTATTTGTCACTGCCTGCCGTTTGGCAGTATCTCCCACAAGACGTTCTCCGTTTTTCGTGTAGGCCACAACGGAAGGGGTTGTCCGGTTCCCTTCGGCATTTATGATGATTGTGGGCATACCGCCTTCCATGACGGCAGCACAGCTGTTTGTTGTTCCAAGATCGATTCCGATTATTTTACCCATGTTAGATTTTCCCTTTCTTAATTAAAGTTCATATTGCTAAATATCATAACATGAGAATCTGAAAAAAATGTGTATCAAATATAAAATTTCTGGAAAAGATAAGAAAGATTATCCGGGGCTGTGCTTATGATCATACGAAAAAGGTGTGCTCATGATCATGCGAAAAAAGTGTGCTTATTATTTTTACGATAATAGGAAAGGAATCAGATTTGCAGAAATTGTATCACTCGGTGAAAGATCCGATCGGAATTCATGTGCGCCCGGCGGGCGGTTTTGTGAAAGTGGCGCTGCAGTTTGAGAGCAGGGTAGACATATACTGCGGGGACAGCCATGCAAATGGAAAGCATTTGCTCAGTATTCTGTCATTGAAAGCCAAAACCGGAGATGGAATGTGTGTCTGTGTCAGCGGTCCGGATGAAAAAGAAGCTGCACAGGCGCTGACGGATTATCTTCAGAAAGCCTGAGCAGCAATCTGTTCTCCTCTTTTGGGCGTGCTGCTAACCTGGCGCGGGCCGGTAAACGG
The DNA here is from genome assembly GCA_964548675.1 of uncultured Eubacterium sp. Taxonomy (GTDB): domain Bacteria; phylum Bacillota; class Clostridia; order Lachnospirales; family Lachnospiraceae; genus Eubacterium_I. The sequence goes on from CAZJSI010000113.1 coordinate 7,037, forward strand.
GTGAGGGGAATCAATCCCCCCGGGCTGTTGTGCGGTTTACCAGATAGATGCCTGCGCAGACAAGAGCCAGCGCCGCGATGCAGGATACGCCAAGCCCTTCTGATTCCCGCAGGATCAAAGCGGAGAGAAGAACTCCCATCACAGGCGTCATGAATCCAAAAACAGCAATTTTCGAAACAGAATTATATTTGATCAAAATTCCCCATAATGTATAGGCGACAGATGAAATGAGCGCCATATATATGAGAAGCAGGACTCCCTTTGCGGAGACGGAGCCGAAAGCGCCATGTGCGCCGCGTCCGGCTATGATCATGACAAGTCCTCCGAACATAAATTGATAGCCGCTTAAGAGAACAGGATTCTCATCCTTACTGAAAATTTTTATCAATAAAGAGGACAGTGCATAGGAAATGGCGGAGATCAGCATAAAGCTGTCCCCAAGAGGGTTAAACGACAGGCTCAATGAAGCTCCGTTTATGTTGACGATGACCAGTCCGGCAAAGCCGAGAATGCATCCCGTCAGCTTTTGAATACTCATTTTTTCATCCCTCAGGAAGATGCAGGCGATCAGAATAGCAAACAAGGAACCGCTTCCGTTGATGATGGAGCCTTTGATAGCCGCAGTGTTTGCGAGTCCGATATAGAAGAATATGTACTGCAGGATTGTCTGGAAGAGACTCAAAAGTAAAATTTTTGGCAGGGCAGACCGCCTTGGCAGCAATATTTTCCTGTTTTGTATACTCCCAAACAGGATTGCCAGGATGCCTGCGAGAAAAAACCTGCTTCCCGCAAACAAAATCTGGGAGCTGCTGTCATCTGATGCAATCTCAAACAGATGATAACCGGTTTTTATGCTGGGAAAAGCGCTGCCCCACAGCGTACAGCAGATAAAAGCTCCGACCCACACGATCCATGTTTTTTGAAGAAGGTTTTCTTTTGACAGTTTCATACAATATTTTTCCTTTCTTTGGGAATTATTCTATCATTATAGATAAAAAAGAGAGGAAATGCAAATTTATGATTCCCTTTTTAAAAAAATTGTATTATACTTGTGAAATTGGAAAGCGTGAAAAATTATGAAATTCAAAAATAAATATTTAACAAAAAAAATATTTGTATCCCTTATCCTGCTGTTTTCACTCTGCATGGCGCTCGTTTTTGGCACCGCGTCGAAGAATTTGCGGGAACAGATTGAGAACGGAACAGAAAATGTGGGCGGCCGGACATTCATCTGCGAGAATGTTGTCGCCGGTTCAGCGGACGGAGCGGAACAGAAGATACAGGGCGGAACAGTTCAGAAAATACAAGATGGAGCAGTCCAGAAGATACAAGACGGAACAGATCAGAAGATACAGGCCAGAATGGATCAGAAGATACAGGAATGTGAAAACCAGATGGAGGATATTTTAAAACGTATTCTGGAAGACGGTGTATTTCTGTTTGGCGCGGATCTTCCGGTAGATCAGTCTGTTTCCTTTGACGGGAAATATATCGACTGGAATATGATGCTGTTTGGAAACAACAGTTATTGGGAAGCTGTAACGGATATGGATCTGTCCGCGCAGGCTCCGATTTCAGATACGGAGAATGTAACAATGCAGCATACTACATATATTATAAATAAGAATATGAAAAAATTTTATCATCCGGGCGGCAGTATCACGGATAATAAAGGAGAGCATGAACTGAGCGATCATTTGACAAAGGAGAGAGGTTGTTAGTACAAAGTATTGGGGATTGACTGAATGATATGTGAACAAAGTGAGAGATTTTTTGAGTAGGAGGTTTCACAAATGAGTTTGGGCAATTCAATTTCAATTATATTCTGCATTCCTTTCCTTGGAATGCTGCTCGGTATAGCGGTTTTTCCGCTTGTTAAGCCGGTATGGTGGGAGAAGAACAGAAAGTATGTGGTTATAGCCTGGTCATTATTATTTCTGATCCCGTTTGCCATAAAATTCGGCTTTGGAACAATGGGTGAACAGCTTTTGGAAGTAATTGTGGGAGATTACTTTACTTTTATTGTTCTGCTGTTTGGCCTGTTTTGCGTGGCAGGAAATATTTCGGTCGAGGGAGAACTTTCCGGTTCCCCGAAAGTGAATGTGGTTATGCTTTTGATCGGAACTCTGCTGTCCAGTTGGATCGGGACGACAGGAGCCAGTATGGTTATGATCCGTCCGCTGATCCGTGCCAATAAATGGCGAAGCAGAAAGACGCAGGTGGTAGTATTTTTCATTTTTCTTGTGTCTAATATCGGAGGCTGTCTGACGCCGGTGGGCGATCCGCCTCTTTTGATGGGATTTATGCGTAATGTACCGTTTTTCTGGAGTCTGCACCTGATTCCGGTCATGATAGTTAATGTAGCGGTTTTGCTTTTGATCTTTTTCCTGTTGGACTTACACGCTTACCGGAAAGATCTTGCGGAGGGTGTTGTACCGAAGGTGAAAAAAGGTGCAGCGCCGATTCGTGTAGTTGGTGCGCATAATATTATCTTCCTTGCAGCGATTGTTGTTGCCGTTATTTTAAGCGGTATACTTCCTGAAACAAAGATGTTTGCCGGCGGCATTCATATTTACGGTGAAGTAGAGCTTACATATGCGGCGATCATTGAAGTGGTGATTATTCTCATCGCAGCATTTTTGTCATTCAAGACAACGGATAAAAAGATACGTGTAAACAATCACTTTTCCTGGGGAGCGATTCAGGAAGTTGCAGTGCTTTTCATTGGTATTTTCATTACAATGATCCCGGCGCTGCTGATACTGAAAGCAAAAGGAGCCGAACTGGGATTGACGGAACCCTGGCAGATGTTCTGGGTGACAGGCGCAATGTCCAGTTTCCTGGATAATACACCGACATATCTTGTATTTCTGACGACTGCAGGAACTCTGGGTGCGACGACAGGACTTCAGACCAGCGTCGGTATCGTACCGCAGATCATGCTGGAGGCGATCTCCTGCGGAGCGGTCTTTATGGGAGCAAACACGTATATCGGAAATGCGCCGAACTTTATGGTAAAATCCATCGCAGAGGAAAACGGTATCCGAATGCCGTCTTTCTTCGGATATATGCTTTGGTCTGTTCGGTTTTTGATACCGGTATTTATTTTGGATATGATCATTTTCTTCCTGTGAGGGCAACATAAAAAGGTTGACATCAGTGCGGTAAAGTGGTAGTATAAAAAAAGTTAAAAAAGACAAAATCAATGAGCAAGAGAAGTACCTTAAAGAGCTGCCCTACAGAGAGCC
>CAZJSI010000114.1:0-10225 GCA_964548675.1 uncultured Eubacterium sp.
TGAGCGTTGTCCACGACAATCTGGATCATCTTTAATACTGCCGGATGATGTGCATCATAGAAATCATCCAGTTTCGGATTCTGGCGGTCAATTGCCAGTGTATACTGCGTCAGATCATTTGTTCCGATACTGAAGAAATCAACTTCCTTCGCCAGTTCATCCGAGATCATAACTGCTGCCGGCGTCTCGATCATAATACCGAATTCCACATTGCCATATGCTATTCCGTATTCTTCCAGCTCGCGTTTTACTTCCTCAACCAGTTCCTTTACCTTTTTCACTTCCCAGAGGGAAATAATCATCGGGATCATGATCGCAATGTTTCCGTATGCGCTTGCGCGGTAAAGTGCGCGAAGCTGTGTTTTAAACAGTTCTTCATTTTTCAGACAAATGCGGACTGCACGGTATCCAAGCGCCGGATTGTCTTCTTTTTCCAGATGGAAATAGTCAATCTGTTTATCAGCCCCGATGTCCATCGTTCTGATGATCACTTTTTTACTTCCCATCATCTCTGCAGCCTGTCTGTAAACCTGGAACTGTGTCTCCTCGGATGGATAATCATCCTGCTGAAGATACAGGAACTCGCTTCGGAATAATCCGATTCCCGCAGCATCATTCTGGAGTACCGCTCCGATGTCAGAGATGCCGCCGATATTTGCGTATAATTTGATCTCTTTGCCCGACTTTGTGACGGTCGGTTTTCCTTTATACTGCTTTAAAATCTCCTGGCGCTCCACCTCCGCCTGCAATGTTGCTTTTGCCTCTTCCAAACTGGATTCATCCGGCTCAACGATCACGATTCCCTTATTTCCGTCTACGATCGCCTGCTTTTTGTCCACGTCTTCCGGAATATTCGTGCTGACCAGAGCAGGAATATTCATGGTACGCGCCAAAATTGCAGTGTGGGAGTTTACGGATCCCTGTCTGGTGACAAATGCAATGATCATAGATTTGTCAAGCTGTACCGTCTCGCTCGGAGTAAGGTCATCAGCCACAATGATAGACGGCTCCGTAAGTAATTTGTCATGCTTTCCGCTGCCATTTAAAATGCGGACCAAACGCTCGGTAATATCTTTGATGTCTGCTGCACGGGCTTTCATATACTCGTCATCCATAGCCTCAAAGATTGCGGAAAAATTGTTTCCGGCAGTCGCTACGGCGTACTCGGCGTTTACTTCCTGGGTCTGTATCATATTGATGATGGATTCCACATAATCCGCATCCTCCAGCATCATCTGATGCACTTCAAAAATTGCCGCATTTGCTTCTCCGACTTCTACAACTGCTTTATCATATAATTCCTGAAGCTGCTGTTTTGCCTCCGCCTGTGCGGCGGAAAAACGTGCTTCTTCCTGTACGGTATCGGTGACACGCTCCCGGCGTACCTGATTTTCCTGCTTTTTCCATTCTGCAATTTTACCGATTGCGATCCCCTGTACCGCAGCCTTCCCCTGATACTGCTCCATTTTCAGTCTCCTTTTTTATTCTCCGAGTCCACTCTCGATCAGCGTTGCAATACGGTCCAGTTCCGCTTCTTCGTCATCTCCGCTTACTTCCAATACGATCTCTGTTCCGCATTTGATCGCTGATGACATAATTGCCAACAGACTCTTTGCGTTGATTTTCTTTCCGTTTGCTGTAATTGATATATCACACTTACTCTTCATTGCTTCTTTTGCCAATACCCCTGCCGGTCTTGCATGAAGACCCTGCTCATTTTTGATTACAATATTTTTTGATGCCATAATATTTATACTCCTTTTTCTAACTATGCTTCTACGCCAAAGTGCTCAAATAAAATTTTCTCTGCTTCTGCATTCCAAAGACCACGATTCTTTTTGCATGCCTCATCCAGTTTTTTGAACAACGGATCTGTCTCGCCCAGTTTTTCGAAATCTTCGATCGCTGTCAGCGGCATGTCAAACTGTGTATAGGTCAGTTTCTTTCCGCCCGGGATATTCGGAAGATTCAGAGTTGCTTCCGCAATACTGTCGATACCTCCGACATGAGTTACCATAACTGCCGGCTCGATCTTTCCTGCTGCTGCCAGCTCATTTGCCTCGATCAGGTCGTCATTGTTACCGCCTGTTGTACCGAGAATATGAGTACTTGTATAATGTGCGTTGTAAAGGTTGATCTCTGCTTTAAACTGGTTATCTGTCGGGCCAGCAAAGAAGTTCATGCAGCCGTCAAAAGCAAGAAGTTTGTCGCCCATCTCTGCAACCTGACGATTCGGAATGTATACGAATACATCGTCATAACCATGTCCGTCTGTAATATCGATCAGCTCTTTTACCGGATCAGCCATGGATGCGGTATTTACATAAAGTAACTCTACGCCGTGGGATGCTGCGTATTCCGGTGTGATAACTTCAGCGGCGCGTTTCAGTCTGTCATCGCTGATATCTGTTACAACGATACGTTTCGGTTTATTTTCAAACTGGATACCATAGCTTACTGCGCCCAGACCCATCGGTCCGCATCCGCCGAGGATAATGATATTTCCGTCAACCTTTGTTCCCGGAGCCAGATCATGGTTTCTCTTGTTTGTATGATAATTTCCGTGATATCCACCGATAATACAGCTCATCGGCTCACCTAAGGAAGCCTCAAAGAAGCTTTCTCCATTATAAGGCATCAGGCAGCCAAGTTCCATAACTTCATGAGGTATAATGCAGTATGTGCATGCACCGCCAAAATATTCATAGGAGTAACCCGGAGAAGCAAGGCTTCCTTTGTAGTTCAGAGCCGGCTGCTGTGCAAATTTCTGTCCCGGTTTAAACTGATCTTTCCATTTTTCACCGACTTCTACGATCACGCCTGCAAACTCATGGCCGATGATAATCGGATTTGTATCAATATTCTTCGGCGCACGTTTATGATTTTTTCCCTGCTCTAACAGTTTGTAGGTAGACATGCAGATACTGTCACTCATAACTTTTACAAGAATCTCATCATCTTTGATCTCCGGAAGTTCAAACTCTTCCAGACGAACGTCTCTTGTTCCATACATTCTTACAGCCTTTGTTTTCATCTCTTTATTCTCCTATCTCTTCAATTTTTACTTCTTTTTTCAACGCTTCAATGACTTCTTTTGTCGGCGGTTTCGTACCGATGGTTGTAACTGCTCCTGCTGATGTAGCCATGCAGGTCTTCATCATTTCCGTGAAATCCAGTTTTTCATCCCAGGAATATGCCAGAGCAGCCACAAATGCATCACCCGCTCCAACGGTAGAATGCGCTTTTACTTTCAGTCCCGGAGCCTTTACCTGGCCATCTTTTCTGATCAGCAGCGCTCCCTCGCTTCCGAGAGAAACTGCGACAGTTGCAACGCCTTTATTTAACAGATTTTTTGCGATACCGACAATCTGTTTCAGTGAAGTATCACGCCCAACCCCGGCATATTCTTCCAACTCCACCTTATTCGGCTTAATGATGTCCGGTCCTGCTTCCAGCGCATTCACGAACAGATCTCCGTCTGCATCCAGAAGTACTTTCACCCCTGCTTCATGCAGTTTTTCGATCATCGTTTTATAAATATCTCTGTCTACACTGGCAGGTACGCTTCCTGCCAGTACAACCAGAGTATCTTCCTTTGCGTAGCCCATCAGTTTTTCCATCAACTGTTTGATCTGATCCTCTGTGATCTGCGGGCCCGGCTCGTTTAACTCTGTCACTGTGCCGTTTTTCTCTACCACTTTCGTGTTGGTTCTTGTTTCGCCCTCCACCCACACGAAATCATTCTCGATACCCTGGGCATTCAGTACATTCTCAATTGTTTTTCCACCGTTTCCTGCCAGAAAACCAGTTGCGATACTTTTTCCTCCCAGCTCACGGATCGTTTTTGATACATTGATTCCTTTTCCGCCGGCGTCGTATTCCACATGCTGGATACGGTTCAGGCCGCCCTGCTCCAATGCCTCAATATCAATCGTTTTGTCAATCGCCGGATTCATTGTCACCGTTACAATCATCTTTTTCTCTCCTTATTCTGCCAAAAGCTGATAAATTTTATCCGCATCGCCGCATAAAAGCTGCTCTGCATCCTCTGGTGTCAGCATCTTGTCTGCGATCTTTGCCAAAATGTTTAAGTGCTCGTCACCCACGCCTGCGATACCGATCACGATCTTTACTTCTTCTCCGCTCCAGTCTACTCCGTTTGGAACAGCCACAACTGCGATGCCGGACTGAAGTACTTCTTTCTTTGCTTCCTCTACTCCGTGAGGAAGTGCAAGTCCGTTGCCCATGAATGTGGAGCATGTTTCCTCTCTCTTGATCATTGCATCTACGTAGGACTGATTTACATATCCTCTGTCGACTAAGAGCTGGCCTGCCTGGCGGATGACTTCTTCTTTAGAAGCAGCATTTTCATTTACCTGTACATTTTCCCGATATAATAATTCTAATTTTTCCGTTTTCTTTTTGGATTTAAAAAACATCTGTGTCTCCTCCTCATTCTTTATTAAAGGTCTTCCGCGGCTAACCTTTTGTTTTTGTTTTCCTTATGGCTATATTATAATAGCTGAAATTGCCTTTTTTCAACTCAAAGACCCTTATCTTTGACGCCATCCGATGGTGCCAAAAAAAAAGAAACATGGATCCGTATCCCAAATATCTCTGATACAAAATCCATATTCCCTTTCATTCTAATATCTTTGATCGGCTTTCATTGCCTTGACTTCTTCCAAAAAACATATCCCACTGCTCAAAACAAAATTACATTTTATTAATATACTGATTAAAGTACTGCTTCAAATACTTTGACAGCACCCCCCGTATCGTTTCTTTATCACCTTTCTGTATTGTATCCAAAAATGCATAATCCTCAATCAGCGTACTGCTGATGTACCCCAGAATATCACTGTTTTCTTTTACATGCTCGTCCTCCGGGAGAAGCATTACGATAACCACATGAATTCCCTTATAATATGGGTCTGAAAATGCTTCTTTTGATTTTGTCATGCATACGGATATGCCCGGCCGCACTACTCCTTTTGTCCTTGTGTGCAGTAGTCCAAATCCAAATTCCGCAAAAATCTGCGTTCCCAGCCTCTCCCGCTTCATAATGTCATGGCGTATTTCCTCACTCCAATCACCATAACAGGACATTTTCCGGCTGATCACATCTACCAGATCATCAAAAGTGATATCTTCCTCCACCTCAATATATTCCATATACTGGATGATCAGTTTAATCTGGTTTGCGATAAAATTGATCTGTTCCAGTTCTCTGGAAAATTTTGTTTCTTCCTGCCGTTTTGCCGGAGTGCGTTCCATTTGAAATACCATTTCTCCTATATGTTCCATATCGTCCTCATTTAAAAGCGGGTTTACATACACGATCGGCGCATCTGTCAGTTCCAGTGAAATGCTGGAAATGAAAAAGTCCGTATTTGCCGCAATATATGGCGTCACATCATTTTTGCCATAAGCAGTAATATGTACCCTGTCCCGAAACGCCTTCTCTATCTTGGAAGACATCAATCTGGAAATACCTATGCCGCTGGCACAGACGATCCCTACCGATACCTGCCTTAAATGCTCCTTTTTATCCTCAAGCCGCACCAACGCGGCTCCAAAATGCAATGTCAGATAACCGGTCTCCGCCTCCGGAACATCTTTTCCTGTCCATTCCTGAAGCACCTGACTGACTCCCCTGCATTTCTCAAAAATGTCTCCGTAACTTTCCTTTATCTCATTTAATACAGGATTTTGTATTCGCATATCATACATAACCCGAATTAATGTAGGCTGAAGATGCGCCAGAAGTCCCTGAATAAATTCCTCATCCTGTTTCAGCAAAAAGGATATTTCCGGATCAAAGGCATCGATCATATTATTGACCAATATCTGAATTTCCTTTTTCTCCGATTGAAGGGTTTTTTCCTCATCTTTAAATATTCGCTGATGCTTCGATCCCTTAATATGCAGACAGATATAATATACCTCCATCTGAGGAATTTCTATCTCAAACTCTTCCTCAAGTTCATATACGATCCTGCAGGCCAGTTCATAATCCTCATCCTTTTTTACAGCGGAAATCAGATTCTCATTTTTTTCAATGAGTTCGCCTTTCAAAATCCGGTTAATTGCAATCGATATATGCAGGACAAGTCCCACATAAGAACTCTCTGTCAATGTCAGCAGGCGTTCCTCATCTATCCCAACGATCGTATTAACCACTCTTTTTAAAATATCATCGTTCAGAATTTTGCCAATACCGCTTTTTTTCAGCCCATCCAGTTCTTTTTCCTTTTCTTCCGCCTCTTTGACATTATAAAACTCATGTAAAATATGAGTGTCAATATTTTCACGGATAAAATCCCGGATCGCTTTCCTGTAATTCTCCTCCGTACCCTGTATCACGACGCCGCTCCCGGGCTTTCTTTCCACATACAGGTGATACTGGTTCAGCCATACTTCCACAGCTTCCAGGTCCTTGCTGATCGTTGCCTCACTGACCTTGAACTGGCTGCTGTAATAAAAAAGCTTTTTTAATCCCTTTTCCCTCAAGATCTCCAAGATCAGTCTCTTTCGTCTTTCCTCCCGGTTTGAGCCGTCATAGCTGTCCGTATCTGACAGGACGTCCATCAGTCTCTGCCTTTCCTCCGGTTCCCCTTCCAGCCAGACTCCCACTCCGGTCCGGCTTATAAACTGCACTTCATATCCTTTTAAGCTGGAATCAATATATTCCAGTTCTCTCTGCACGGTTCTTTTACTGACGCCAATCCTATCCGCCAGATTTTTGATAGAGATCGGCTCGTTTTCCAAAAGAAGAACATTTAAAATTTGTTTTATTCTCGGCGTAAACTCCATATCATCACCCGTTTCTTGCTTCGATCAGCTCCAACAATCCCTCATATTCCTGTGTACCAAGAAGATTTTCCAATGTATACAATTCACGGTCCGCAGGAATCTGGGCACATTCCGCAGCAAAACTCTTCTGACAGACAAGCAGATCGCTGTTTTCTTCTATCAGATCCACGGCGCAGGCTTTTACTTCCACTCCCTCAATTCCTCTCTCCGCCAGTTTTCTTCGAAAAAGCGCTGCCGCCATCACGCTGGAACCGACGCCTCCGTCACAGATAAATAAAATTTTACAGATCGGCTTCTTCTCTTCCATTGTCTTTTTCTCCGCTTCTTCCCGTATATCCGGGTCATTGATTCCTATTTTTAAAATTATGATTCCAATTAAAAAAGAAACTGCCATCGATACCGCCACTCCCAGCAGTACCGGACCTCCGTTTTCCCTTCCTGCCATCATAAAAATAGTCAGGATACTTCCGGGAGAAACCGGACCCATCAATCCGGCGTCCATTTGCAGAAAACAAAATATTCCCGCCATATTTCCGCCGATCGCCGCCAGAAGCAGCCATAAATTTGTCACGATAAAAGGAAAGTAAACTTCATGGATACCGCCGATCAACTGGACAAAAAGCCCCGCTCCAAACTGCTGCCGTTTTTCTTTTTTCATCACGAACAGCGCCAACAGCACTCCCGCTCCCGGGCCGGGATTTGTTTCAAGAAGAAACAGAATCGATTCTCCCTGCGTCTCCACCTGGGACATCCCGATCGGTGTAAATATTCCATGATTCAGTCCATTATTCAAAAACATGATTTTTGCCGGTTCGATCAAAATACTGCTCAGAATTACAAGCTTTTTCTCTATTAAAATATTGATTCCCTGTGTAATGACATCCGTAACCGTTACCAGTGCGGGCGCGATCAGATAAAAAGAAATCAGACAGAACACGGCGCCCAAACCGGCGATCAGAAGATTGCGGACCAGCATATGAGTACTTACCGCAAAACGATCTACCATATTTTTAAGAAGCCATTTTGTACACCATCCACAGACAGGTCCCAGAATCATAGCACCCAAAATACCCACATTAAAGCTGCAGGCAACGATTCCCACCACAGCGAGCAGAGCGGCTACCGCTCCTTCTTTTTCTCCGACGGCCTCCCCTGCTCCATATCCGATGAGACACGGAATCAGTATTTTGTATACAATACTGGTGATCTGAAAAACATGATCATTGGGATACCATCCCTGATTCCCGAAAATCACGGACAGTATCCCAACAAAAAGAAATATACCAATATAATTCATTATGATTCTGCTGTAAAATTTCCCCGCTTTTTGCACCCGTACTCTCATAAACAGTATCTCCCTGATTTCTTACCAGTATATCACATATGAAAGCATTTTCGCAATCCGCTTATATGAAAGTATACAAAAATAATATATTTCGATATATAAAATTTTTATCAGACAGAAGCAGGCAGCAGATACGCTATGCGTCCCGCTGCCTGAACCTTCTGTGTTTCTTATTGATTTTTTAACTGCTCAACAACTTCGTCATACTGTGGGGCAGCAAGGAAGTTTGTGATCAGAACAAGCTGTGCATTTGGATTACTATGAGCTGCACGCTCTCCGAGCTCCTCATGTGTAACAACAAGCTGTACGTCTGACGGGATAGAGGAAACTGGCGTATGTATTACCTCGATGCCTATAACACCTGCCGCTGTCAATTTTTTCTTTAACACGGTAGCTCCCATAGCGCTGGAACCCATTCCCGCATCGCATGCGAAAGCGATTTTGCTGATTTTTCCGGATGCTGCAGTGTTTGCCGGCGCTGCCATACCCTTTGATTGTCTCTTCATCTCATCCTTTTTCGCCTGAGCTTCTTCCAATGAAGCATCCTTTCCGGCAACTTTCAATAAAAAGAATGCAATAGCAAATGAAACTACCGTTGATACTCCTATTCCCAGGAACAGTCCCGGATAGCTGTGTCTCTCCGCCATCATTGTCACCGCAATGATACTTCCCGGTGATGACGGTCCTACCAGACCTACATCCATCAGAGTGAAAATAAAGATTGCGGATGCTCCGCCTGCCATAGCTGCGATGATCAGGATCGGATTCATCAGTACATATGGGAAGTAAATCTCATGAATACCTCCAAAGAAGTGAATGATCGCCGCACCCGGTGCAGAACTCTTCGAACTTCCTTTTCCGGCAACACAGTAAGCTAACAAAATACCAAGGCCCGGACCCGGATTTGCTTCCAACAGGAACAAAATGGATTTTCCGGCTTCCTGCACCTGTTTAATACCCATCGGAGATAAAATACCCTGATTGATTGCATTGTTAAGGAACAATACTTTTGCAGGTTCGATAAAGATACTTGCCAGCGGGAGCAGACCATGATTTACAAAGAATCCTACTCCGGCTTCCATAACCTGATTCAGCAATTCCACAAGTGGAGCCACGCCGAACATTGCCGCAACTGCTAAAATTGCCCCGAGGATACCAAGGGAAAAGTTATTTATCAGCATTTCAAATCCGGCTTTAATGTGTCCTTCCAGTAATTTGTCAAATTTTTTCATCAGCCACGCCGCAATCGGTCCCATGATCATAGCTCCGATAAACATCGGAACATCAGAACCCACGATCACGCCCATAGTAGCAATAGCGCCGATTACGCCGCCTCGCATATCGTGAACAACCTTACCGCCTGTGTAAGCAATCAGCAGCGGAAGCAGATACTTTGACATCGGAGTTATCATTGCAGCAATTGCTTCGTTCTCAACCCAGCCATTTTCCATAAACAGCGCCGTTATCAGTCCCCATGCGATAAAAGCACCGATATTCGGCATTACCATTCCGCTCAAAAAGCGGCCAAATAATTGTACTTTTTCTTTCATTGATTTCACACCTCAATTTTTTTATTTTTCTGTGAAGGTACTCTCAGGAGTCCCCTCAGCCCATCCCATAGCGGGGAAGGCGACTTCGTTCATCAAGGTATGATTGGCCAATCAATTCCTGTTAATGCTATTATAAAGTATAAAGTTAAAAAGTTTCAATCAATAGAAAAACAGATTTGGCGTCATGTAATGGTGCCAAATCTGCCAAAAAATTTATAGTCATTTCTTTTTTCTTAATAATTGTTTTCCATTTTGTTCATTTATTTTCCACAAAATGCACACATTTATTGGGTATTATATGAGCATAATATAAATGCCGCCGGGGATAGCCAGTTAACCAGCATTGACATTTTCGGAGGCGACAAAAAACAATTTCCTTTTATATAGATAAAATTTTTTTCATAATTCACTCTCCCTTTAAGAAAAGGCTGTTGCACTTAAGCGCAACAGCCTCTTTTCATTACGAATCAGCAAAAGAATTGATCGGCAATACGCCGATGATCATGCTTTCTGT
>CAZJSI010000115.1:0-10199 GCA_964548675.1 uncultured Eubacterium sp.
ACACAGTTCCTCCCCGAAAAACAAGGAGGACAACTCATGGAAAACAACAACAACATGGAAGCAATGGACAAGGCGCTGGAAATCAAGATCGATCATATAATCTTCTATTGTAAGCATTCCATTTACTATTCCTAACAGAATGCCCACTACTCTCTTTTTATTCACCGTACCTGATAAAAATTGTTCCAGTGATATCTTTGACGAAACATTATACTTAATTAATTTCACAGTATCCATTTGTTGAAATAGCACCTTTGCCAAACCGGATATTTCATTATTCGTCAACATTCCAAGACTCATAGTATCAATCACATCTTTATCATCAAATGTATATACAAGATATGTATTTATTCCCTGATTTTCAAAACAAAACTCTCCCATTATCATCCTCCTCTAAAATTCTACTAGTTCCTTCTGTTTCCCTGAAATCTCACTTATTAAAATCAAAAAATCTGTGAATATTATACCGCTTAAATCGGTAATTTTCAACACAAAACTATATTTTTATCGGTTTATTTCGATCAATATACGATTCTTATGACAAAAAACATGATAATCATACTACCACGGAAGAAAACTTTGAAATAAAAAAGGGTTGTCGGAAAATAGACAGCTTAAATAGTGGAGTATGTAGAAATACATGTTCTACTTTTTTGTTAAGATTTTCAAAAAACACTTGACAAATACACCAAAATTTACGGCGAAGCCTCTTGAATGAAGTAGGTAGCGTTAATGAACTTAAATGCAAATAATTTAAAAGACTGTTTCAAAGAGTGTATTTCAGAAATTGTAGTTCGTCATAATGACTATTCTTTGGTTTCGGGTGCTTTTGCTCGAACCAGAAAATGGCCATTGGATAAATTGATTCATTTTATTCTTTCTTTTGGAAGTCAATCTCTTGAAACTGAAATCCTTGAATATTTTCAGTTCCAAAATGAATTTTCTCCCGTATCATCCTTTGTCCAACAACGAAAAAAATTGTCTTTTCGTGCTACGGAAGATCTTTTTAGGCTGTTTTATCATGGTACAGCATCTACGCTGGTCTCATTTAAAAGATATCGAATCGCTGTGATAGATGGGAGTGAACTCTCTCTGCCACATATTCTGAGAGAAGGGAATGTAACTGGGAAAAATCACTATTCTACACTGTATCTAAATAGTCTGTATGATGTATGCAGCAAAGTTTTCATGGATGTCGTTATTCAATACGGTAATGAGAGAAATGAAACAGATGCCGCTTGCGTTATGGTTGACAGGCTCCCTGAAAACGATCCTATTATTATGGCAGATTGGGGATACGAGAATTACAATCTATTTGCACATATTGAAGAAAGGCTTTTTGATTATGTGATCAGGATCAGGGATATCGATATAGCCAAAACAATGTCTGCCGGATTTGATTTCCTGTCAAACGAACCGTTTGACCTGACACGCGACGCAGCAATTACAAGACATTCGACCGAACCATGATAGTAAATCGTATTAAATACAAGTATTTCAGCAAAGCGACGCGATTTGATTATAAAAAAGACCGTAAACGTGATGATTATTGAGCTGACAATCCGATTTGTACGTTTTCAATTGGGAAATGGCAGCTATGAATTGATTGCTACCAGTCTTTCTGAAGATGAGCTTTCGGCAGATGAACTAAAAAAACTTTACCAATTGCGTCGGAACATAGAAATAGGGAGATGTCTTAGGCTAAAAATTGGTATTAACCGACACCCCCCTTCATTTTATCCTTTATTTTACAGCCCCGATCAAAGAATTGATATCTTCAATCCCATTCTTCCGCATATACACCTCAATGCCATCCACAATTTCCATTGTCACCGTCGGATTCGCAAAATTTGCGGTTCCTACGCTGACCGCTGTCGCTCCTGCCAAAATAAGCTCCAGCGCATCATCTGCATTCTGAATACCGCCCATACCGATGATCGGCAGTTTCACCGCATTTGCCACCTGATAAACCATGCGAACCGCAATCGGATGTACCGCCGGGCCGGAAAGCCCTCCTGTCTTATTTGCAATGGCAAAAGTACGTTTATTCACATCTATCTTCATTCCGGTCAGAGTGTTGATGAGTGAAAGGGCGTCCGCGCCCCCGTCCTCCGCTGCTTTCGCCATAACTGTGATATCGGTTACGTTCGGACTCAGTTTCATGATAACAGGCTGTTTCGCATATTTCTTCACTTCTCTTGTGATCGCTTCCACTGCTTTCGGATCCTGACCGAAGGCAATACCGCCTTCCCTGACATTCGGACAGGAAATATTGATCTCCAGCATATCTACCGGCTGATCTCCAAGACGCTCCACTACTTCACAGTAATCCTCTGTGGTTTTTCCGCAGACATTCACGATAATCTTTGTATCATATTTTTTCAAAAACGGAATATCTCTGGACACAAACACATCAATACCCGGATTCTGAAGTCCAATGGCGTTTAACATGCCGCCATAAACCTCTGCGATACGCGGCGTGGGATTGCCCGGCCATGGAACATTTGCCACGCCTTTTGTCACAACCGCTCCCAATCGGTTTAAATTCACAAACTCGGAAAATTCCTCGCCGGAACCGAATGTACCGGATGCGACCATGACCGGATTATTGAATGTAACTCCTGCAATATTTACCTTTGTATTCATTACAGTTCCACCTCCTCAGCACGGAAAACCGGACCTTCTTTGCAGACACGCTTGTTATGTACATTCGTGTGAGCATCCACTTCCTTCGACTGGCAGACGCACGCCAGACATGCACCGATACCGCAGGCCATCTTCTCTTCCATGGAAATCCAGCACTCAACATTATTCTCCGAAGCATAGTTCTTCAGCGCACGAAGCATCGGTGTCGGGCCGCAGGCATAAATAATATCCGCTGTAAGCGCATTTTCCCGAATTGCATCCAGCACATTTCCTTTTGTGCCATAGCTTCCGTCCTCTGTTGCCACATACACACTGCCCTGCTTCCGAAATTCATCCAGCAGGAACATATCGCTGTTGCGGTAACCGATCACAATCTGTTTTTCACAATCGAGCTGCTTTGCCAGTTCCAGCATCGGCGGAATACCAATGCCGCCGCCGATCAGAAATGCTTTCTTACTTTTCAATGGGAAACCGTTTCCCAGAGGCCCCAGTATATCTATCTTGTCTCCGGTCTGCTTCCTGGAAAACTCATCTGTTCCTTTCCCTGCGATCCTGTACACAAGATGTAAGGAAGAATCCGCCTTATCAATCTCACAGATACTGATCGGGCGCGGAAGCAGCCTGCTCCCATCGTCACAATACATGGAAATAAATTGTCCTGCCTTCGCATGGGCAGCGACTTTCTCCGTTTTCAGCCACAGACTGAAAACTTCCGGGGCGATCATCTCCTGATGAATGACTACCGCCTGTTCCCTAAATTTATGTGCCATAATGTCTCCTCTTTTCATTCATTTCTGTCAACATCATATTATTCTCAACAATCAACGCATTTTTGTTTAGCGCAGCACAGTCAGTCATTATAATGCAGATGCAATATCCTCGATCATATCCAGTACAGCCTGACGGGAAGCATCTGCGAAATTCTCTGCTCCGAATTTTGCATAGGCTTCCTGCTTATATGCAGCAATAATACCGCGGGAAGAATTTACGATCGCGCCAAGTCCGTCTTCATTAAAGAAGTGAACCAGATCCTTTCCCTTACCGCCCTGTGCGCCGTAGCCCGGCACAAGGATGAAACTCTTCGGCATTACCTTGCGCAGCAGCCTGCCCTCTTCCGGGTAAGTTGCTCCCACAACAGCCCCGATATAGCTGTAGGTATCCCCCATATGATCTGCGCCCCATGCAGCAACCTTCTCTGCCACATGCTCATACAGCGGTTTTCCGTCGATCAGCCTGTCCTGAAATTCCCCGCTGGACGGATTGGAGGTTTTTACCAGTATAAATAACCCCTTCTTCTCTTCCCTGCATACATCCACAAAAGGTTTTACGCCGTCCGTTCCAAGATACGGATTGACTGTAACAAAATCTTCATTAAAAGCACTGCAAATATTGCTTCCCACCTGCACTTTCCCAAGATGTCCGGCTGCATAGGCTGCGGATGTGGAACCGATATCCCCGCGCTTAATATCCCCGATCACAACAAGATCCTTTTCATGACAGTATTCTACTGTTTTCTGAAACGCTTTCAATCCCTCAATACCGAACTGCTCATACATGGCGATCTGCGGTTTTACCGCCGGGATCAGATCATAGGTCTTATCAATAATTTCCTTGTTAAACTGCCAGATGGCATCGGCTGCTCCCTCAAGCGTCTCCCCGAATTCCGCAAAGGATTTTTTCTGGATGTGTTCGGGCACATAGTTTAACATCGGGTCCAATCCAACCACAATCGGCGCCCCTGTCTTTTTGATTTTATCCACTAATTTATTTATCATGTTCACTATCTCCTTGTTTCTGAAGTTTCTTCAAATTCCGTCCCGGGCCTTGACGCAGGACGCAAAACAGGCATCATTTCAATCCAGATCCCTGCCGGTCTCATATCAGACCTGATATGCGATCTCGCCGTCCACAACCGTGGCCAGTACTTTTCCGGTCACGCTTCTTCCCGCAAACGGCGTATTTCTGCCCTTTGATAAAAACTCTTCCGGATCGACAATCCATGTGCGTTCCGGGTCGAATACTACCAGGTCAGCCGCAGCTTTGGGCTCCACGATTCCCTTTTTCAGGCCGAGCACTTTTGCCGGATTGTAACTCATCTTTTCTGCCATCTGCATCACTGTGAGTATACCGGGCTTTACCAACTCTGTATAAGTCAACGCTGCCGCTGTCTCAAGTCCCACAATGCCGAATGGGGCTTTCGCAATACCCTTTTCTTTTTCATAAGCAGCATGAGGTGCATGATCAGTGGCAATGACATCCATGATATCTGCCGCCAGCCCCGCCTTCAATGCTTCCACATCCTCTTTCGTGCGCAGAGGAGGATTCATCTTGTAGTTTGCGTCATCCTCCATGATCTCATCCGAGGTCATTGTAAAATGATGCGGGCATACCTCTGCGGTCACATCAATCCCTTCCTCTTTGGCGATCTGTACAAGACGAACACTATCCTTTGTAGAGCAATGGCACAGATGAAGTTTTACCCCTGTCTCCTTCGCCAGAAGGATATCCCGGGCGATAATAACATCCTCCACGGAGTTTGTGATCCCCGGAAGTCCCAGTTCGACAGATTTTGCATCTGCATTCAGCACGCCGCCGTTTACCATGTTGATATCCTCGCAGTGAGCCAGGACAGCCATTCCCTCCTCAGCTGCGATCTTCATGCCTTCGCGGTAAAGCTGGGCATTCATAACGGACTTTCCGTCTTCGCTGATTGCCGGGCTGCCGGCTGCCGCCATCTCACGAATATCAGAAAGTTCTTCTCCTTTCTGCCCTTTCGTGACCGCCCCCGCCTGAAGTACATGGACTTTTGTCACCGATTCGGCTTTGTTTCTTACATAATCGATCACATCCGCGCGGTCCGCCACCGGTTTTGTATTCGGCATCGCCACGATCGTTGTGAATCCCCCATGCAGCGCCGCAGCGCCGCCTGTCTCAATTGATTCTTTGTATTCCAGTCCCGGATCCCGCAGATGCACATGCAGATCGATAAATCCGGGCATAACAAAACACCCCTTTGCATCAATGGTGCGGTCTGCCTCTTTCGTGATGTCCGGACCAATCTCAGTGATCACTCCATTTTCCACATAGACATCTGCTTTCCGCTCCGTTTTGTCACCGGGGTTAACAACGGTTCCCTCTTTGATTAAAAGTTTCATTTGACAACGTTCCTTCCATTTTCTTTATAAATTATGGTTTCATAAACGATTTGCCTCTAAAGCTTCGCACTTTTATTCTAACATAAAATATAGTAATGGAAAAGGAGTTTTTAACTCTTTACATTAATTCAGGCGGCACATATGCCTCCACGTATATCCCGTCTTCACGGTAATCCTCCACCAGCAGTTCTCCATATTTCCGGATCCGCTGTATCTCTCCCGCTTTTTCATATGGAAATGTATGTCTGAACAATACCTTTCCCTCCCGAAGCACATCCTCCAGCATTTCTTTGAATTCAGGCAGGCCATAACCACTTTTCGCCGAAATACGCAGCGTCCGGTCCGCACGGAAATCCTGGAAAATCTCATCCCCGTCGAGCCGGTCACATTTGTTGAACAGAGTAATGACTTTCTTGTCAGTCACGCCAAGTTCCTGCAATGTCGTGTAGACCACATGCATCTGCTTGTCCCACTGGGAATTTGACGCATCCACCACATGGATGATAAAATCCGCATACTTTGCTTCCTCCAGTGTACTCTTAAAGGCATCGATCAGATGATGGGGAAGCTTCCGGATAAAACCGACCGTATCTGTCAGCAGGATCTGCTGGTCTTTTGAGAGCTGCAGCATTCTCGTTGTGGGATCAAGGGTGGCAAAAAGCTGGTCCTCTTCCAATACCTGCGCATCTGTCAATGCGTTTAACAGCGTGGATTTTCCTGCATTGGTATACCCGACAATAGCAGCCACCTTTGTGTGATTTTTCATCCTCTGGCTTCTTGTCAGATCCCGGTGTCTTACCACTTCCTTCAATTCCCGGTTAAGCTGAGCGACACGGTGATTAATGAGCCGTCTGTCAATTTCCAGTTTTTTCTCACCGGGTCCCCTCGTACCGATACCGCCGCCAAGCCTGGACATAGAACGTCCGAATCCGGTCAGCCTGCTCATCCGGTATTTCAACTGGGCGAGTTCCACCTGTATCTTTCCCTCGCTGGTGCTGGCGCGTCCCGCAAAAATATCAAGTATCAGCAGTGTCCGGTCCATCACCTTTGTATCCAGAACCTGCTCCATATTTTTCATCTGTACAGGAGATAATTCATCATCACATATGATGCCTGTCGCATCGGTCTCCCAGACCAGTTCCCGGATCTCCTGCAGCTTTCCGGAACCCACATAAGTGCCCGGATGCATATGTTCCAGGTTCTGTATAACCGTTCCGACCACCTCAGCTCCCGCTGTTTTTGCCAGATCTTCCAGTTCTGACAGGGAATCTTTTGCATCATCCCCGTCTCTCTCACTGATACCGACTAAAATTACACGTTCAACCAGTGTTTCATTTTCATATACTGTACTCATTCAGCTTCAATATCTCCTGTTATCACACTTTCCGTCTCGTCCGAATCCTCAGTGACTCTTGTCTGCAAAAATTCATACTCTTTCTGCATGGATTCATCATTCGGGAATTCGGAAACATATTCTTTCGCTGCCTTCAAAGCCTGATCAAAAACGCCTGCGCGCTCATATGCCATGACCAGATTACGCTGGATATTCTGGCGGTCATTTTTCTCTGCCACATCTAATGCTTTTTCAAAATAAGTCGCCGCACCTTCGTAATCCTCTGCCGATAAGGCAATTTCTCCGAGCTGATTCAGCGCAGATGCATCCTCGGGATATTTTTCCATATAATTTTCAAAAGAAGCTTTTGCCTCGTCTGTCTTTCCCTCCGCGGCATATACCTGTCCCAGTTCAAGGAGCGCCTTGTCATATTTTTCATCTACAGCTTTCTGAAGATTTTTCTCCGCATTTGCATAATCCTCTTTCAGAAAATAAATATATCCAAGCCCTGCGTATCCTTCTGCCGTAGAGACCTTCTGTTTTAAAGCGCTGTCCAGATATTCCTGAGCCTTTTCCTCATTTCCCGCCGCTGCCAGATTTTCATAGATATGGGCGTAAAGTTCAATATCTTCCCCATTCAGGGAAACCGCCTTTTCATAGTCCTTCATCCCCGGCTCTTCCTGCCCGCTCTGTAAATAGACGCTTCCTCTCAGATAATAGGCTTCCCAGTTTTTTTCGTCATAATCCAGCAATCCGCTGCTGGTCTCAATTGCCCCCTCAATATCGCCGGCTTTGTACTGTGCCAGAGCTTTGTAATAGCATACATCTATCTCCTGGGCGCCTACCCTGCCTACAGACTGATCCAAAGCCTTCTGGAAACTTTCCACCGCCTGCTCATAGGATTCCTCTTCCATCTGTTTTATTCCCAGTTCTTTATACTCCTGTGATTTTTCCGCCGACTTGCTGCTGCACCCGGCCATCATACCGGAGACCGCCAGCATACAGGTCAGAAAAAACACGATAATTCTTTTCTTCATAAAATCTATCCTCCAAAATCGGTCTCGTCATTTCCATAAAGTATACCACAAACACTAAATTCGACAATACCTCATTAAGTGTTTGGGTATTACAATCGCTATGCTCGAAAATACCTCGCTAAGCGTCTTGTATTATACCACAAACACTAAATTCGACAATACCTCATTAAGTGTTTGGGTATTACAATCGCTATGCTCGAAAATACCTCGCTAAGCGTCTTGTATTATACCACAAACATTTTATCTTTACGAACCTTTTTTCTAATGGTATATTACTCTTAATGAAAAATTAAATAACAGGAGGAATATGATGAGTTCAATTAAAGATATCTCACTGGCTCCGTCCGGAGCACACAAAATAGACTGGGTTCGGAAAAACTGCCCTCTGCTTCGCAGCCTGGAAGAAGAATTTTCCGTGACAAAACCATTTGCGGGCATCCGCATCGCGCTTTCCATCCATTTGGAGGCAAAAACTGCTTATCTGTGCAAAGTACTGGCTGCCGGAGGGGCAGAAATGTTCATCACCGGAAGCAACCCGCTTTCTACACAGGACGATGTTGCCGCCGCTCTGGTGAAAGACGGTTTGAATGTATTTGCATGGTATGACTGTACGCCGGAAGAATATGACCGCCATATCACCAGCGTTTTGGAAAACAACTGCAATATCATCATCGACGACGGCGGCGATCTGGTTCATATGCTGCACACGAAAATGCAGGACAAAATCCCATATGTCATCGGCGGCTGTGAGGAAACTACAACAGGCATTATCCGTCTGATCGCAATGGCAAAGAACGATGAACTCCAATTCCCGATGGTGCTGGTAAACAACGCAGACTGCAAGCATCTGTTTGATAACCGCTACGGCACAGGCCAGTCCGTATTTGACGGAATCAACCGCACGACCAATCTGATCGTGGCCGGAAAATATGTCGTTGTCGCAGGCTACGGCTGGTGTGGAAAGGGCGTGGCTATGCGCGCAAAAGGGCTTGGAGCGAAAGTTATCGTGACAGAAGTAGATCCGATCAAGGCCATCGAGGCAGTCATGGACGGATTTGATGTGATGCCAATGAATGAAGCCGCAAAAATCGGTGATTTCTTTATCACAGTAACCGGCTGTGCCGGAGTGATTGACGAAGAAGATTTCAAAGTAATGAAAAACGGGGCTATCCTCTGCAATGCGGGACATTTCGATGTTGAAATCGATATGAAGCGTCTCCGTGAGATCGCCCTTGATACGATCGACCAGAGAAAAAATATTGTCGGATACCGGATTGCCGAAGACAAATGGATCTACGTGCTGGCAGAAGGCCGTCTCGTAAATCTGGCTGCCGGCGACGGGCACCCGGCAGAAATCATGGACATGAGCTTTGCGATTCAGGCGTTGAGTGCAAAATACCTGGTGGAAAATTCCAAAAATCTCAACGAAAAGCTGATCAACGTACCACGGGAAGTAGATCTGGAAGTGGCAAACAGAAAGCTTCGGTTCCTTGGGAAATTCATCGATACGCTTACCCCCGAACAGGAAGCATATCTGAATTCCTCCAATATTGATCTAAATTAATGATGTAAAAGGGCTGCGGCACCTGTGATTTTTCATTCATGGATGCGGCAGCCCTATAATTTTTCATATGAAAATGAACTGCCGCCTGATTTTTTTACATGGAAAAGGAGCTACCGCCTGATTTTTTACATGGAAAAGGAACTCCACCTGATTTTTTACATGGAAAAGGAACTCCACCTGATTTTTTACATGGAAAAGGAGCTGCGCCTGATTCCTCACTGCTGCAGCTCCTCTTTTGCTTACCACGGATGCATACCCCAAAAATCTGCTATTCATTTTGATTCTGCTTTGCTTTTGCTTCCAGAATCGCCTCATTCAAGGACAGCATTTTTGCATCCAGATCGGAAACGATCGCCGCACATTCCTGCAGATCCTTGCTGATATATTCCGGCGCATTTCCTTCAAATTTGTAATAAATCTTGTGCTCCAGGCTTGCCCAGAAATCCATCGCTATTGTACGTATC
>CAZJSI010000116.1:0-2437 GCA_964548675.1 uncultured Eubacterium sp.
CAAGGTTATTTCACTGTTCAATTATCAAGGTTCATGTTTTGTTGTTTATCATCAGCAACCTTTATATCTTATCACATCAATTGCTGTATGTCAACAACTTTTTATTTTGTTTCTATTTTTGTGCCGCTCCCCGCGACAGCTATTAAATAATACCATTCGTTTTTTAGATTGTCAACACTTTTTTTCACATTTTTTTACATATTTTTTTAATTAATCATTCATAGAATAGATATTGGGGTTGGAAGATAAACCAACCCCAATATCTATTCTTCCCATTAATGAAACAATAAGGAAAAAATTTCTAATAGTGTATTGTGATAGTATAAATATTTCAAGAAAAAATTTTCGTCTATAAAACGGATGCACATCTCCCCTATGGAAGTTCCCGCCAGTAATGCCAGAAATAAAAAAGCCAGCCATATTATAATAAATCCCTGAAACAGCCCTGCAAATATTCCAAGTGTTCTGTTAATTCCCTTAATAATAGGTATCTTATTTGCAATATCCAATATTCTTCCTATGGCATTGACAATAATCAATGATAATATTAAAGCCAGAAAAAATGCGATACCCGACAAAAGCCAGTCTGCCGCTTTACCTCCGATGGCATCATACACACCGGAATTTTCCAAAACATCCTCCCCCGTTCCCATTATATATGAAGATACTTTATTCGGAAGTGATATTCCTGCAACAGCCGCTTCTTCCGCTGCATTTTCTATTCCTGTCTCTGCCCGTTCCCGAACAGCTTCTGTACACCGCTCCTGAATGGACATATAAATACCTGTATTTTCTTTTACAAAATTGCTGATGTGCGGTGTCGCATACGCCATTAATCCCATCAACAGGATGATCGAAACCAGAGAATACAAGATTCTCAAAAATCCCCGTCTCCATCCCCTGACAGCACAAAACAGCAAAATCGCCAATACTATGATCAATAACCAGTTCATTCTTTATCCTCAGTCGTTCCGCTATCTCCGGTTTCTGCCTCATCCCCGGTTGTCCCGTTATCTCCGGCTTCCGTCTCATCCCCGGTTGTCCCGTTATCTCCGGCTTCCGTCTCATCCTCAGTTGTTCCGCTATCTCCGGTTTCCGTCTCATCCCCGGTTGTCCCGTTATCTTTGGTTTCCGCCTTATCCCCGGTTGTCTTTTCAGATTTTCCAAATAATCTCAGACGTACCTGCTCCGTCTCTCCTTCCAGGAGAAATGCATATTGACGATATCCGCCTGTATGTATGATCTCGCAGATTTCTTCCTCAAATTCGTACTGAAATTTTTTCAGGCCTCCCAAAGTGTAAATCGTACACTGTTTTTCATTGTACAGACATATTTCATGATTATCCAGGAAACGGATCTTGTTATAAGACAAATCTGTCTGAATAGACACTACTTCTTTACAATTCATATCATACACTTTGATGCTTCTGCCTGTCTCTTCCTCATTATCAATGGATACAAGCCCGAAATATGTATTGTCATAAAAAATGCTGTTGATCTCCCCTGACAATGCCAGATGTTCTCCCTCTTTTGGCGTGTCCGCACCCGAAAAAGTATACACCGCATTATCAGCAAATGCGATCATACGGTCTGCGCTGACATAGGCAATCTCCGGGATTATCGTATCCGGATAAGAAAAAGCTGCAACAATGTTATCAATCTTATTCTGTCCCACGGCGCCAAAATTGTAAAAATTGATTGTCGTTTTTGCCGCTCCTTCGCTGATATCCAAAATCGAAACTCCAAGTTTTTTACCATCCCGGGACAATGCAATATCCATAGGCGTACCGCCATTCTCCACATGAATAGCTCCCTCGGCAAGCTGTTCTCCTCTCTTATTATATAACGCCAGGTAACTGGTACCGTTTTCCTCCATCAAAACAGCAACCGTGCCCTGGGACGCCACCTCGATTTTCAGGATTGGCATATTTACACTGATTTTACCCTGTGCTCCATCTGAATTTAAAACATAAATCTCTTTTCCCTGCTTATCCGCAAAGGCTACATATTTTTCACAGATAGAAAGCATGGGATCCTGCATTTCAAAACTCTGATTCCAGATCAGGGTATTATCCACAGTCGTACAGGAAACCCCGTC
This sequence comes from uncultured Eubacterium sp., assembly GCA_964548675.1. Classification (GTDB taxonomy): domain Bacteria; phylum Bacillota; class Clostridia; order Lachnospirales; family Lachnospiraceae; genus Eubacterium_I. Next base: position 2,099 of record CAZJSI010000116.1, read on the forward strand.
ATTACTGTATTTCAGAATATTTCCGTTATATTCCGCAAAATGGGTGGCTGCGGTATCCGTACGTGTAACCTGGTTTGTAATATTATAATCATCATAGGATTTATGCTGCATGTAAACGTAATAAATAATACCCGCAGCCACACAGACTGCGACTATGATAGCGGCCAAACGAATTTGTTTCATTCTGTGCTCTCGCACTTTTCTCTCTATTTCATCCCAATTTGCCTCAACCATATGCAGGTTGCTTTTTCCCGTGTTCTCCATTTTTTCCTCCAAAAGTACCTCTCTTATAGGTATAGCATAAAGCCGCCAATATTTCAAATATTTTGCCGCCTTGAT
>CAZJSI010000116.1:2537-10178 GCA_964548675.1 uncultured Eubacterium sp.
TGCCGCCTTGATAAAACCTATGGCATCCGCAATTTCTGTCCCTCATAGATTACATCCATATTTTCAATATTATTGAGCGAACAGATTTCATCTATCATATCGGTACTATTATACATGGCCTTGCTGATGGATACGAGGCTGTCCCCCCGCTTTACCGTGTAATAAACAGGCTCCTGTGTGCTGCCCGCAGACACAGCCTGTCCCTTTTCCGACTGGTATTTCTCTGCATCAGAATCAGATTGCCCGTTCTCCGCCTGGGATTCCTCTGCGTCAGAACCAGATTGCCCATTCTCCGCCTGGGATTCCTCTGTGTCAGAATCAGATTGATCGTTTTCTGATGTTTCCCCGCCGGGCTTTTGTGCCGTCTGGGATGCATCTGTATCCTCCGGGGTATTCTGTCCGGAATTCTCTTCGTCCGTTGATGCTTCACCACCGTTTGCCATATCGGTCTCTCCACCGGACTTTTCACCGTTTTTCTCCTCTTCAGCCTGTTGTTCTTCTTTAGTCTGTGAAGACGAACTTTCCTCAGATGTGTTTCCGGGCAGTACGGAGCCGGATATTGTCTGTAAAGTTTTTTCAAGGGTTTTCAGGTTCTGGTAGTTTCCAACCTGGGTGATTCCGGTAGCTGTAACAACTGCGAGAACTGCCACTCCGGCCACATAAATAACAGGCTGCACTTTTTTCTTTTGCGGCTTTTCATTCAGCTTGTTCAGGATGGCCCGATAGTTTTGTGCCACATCCTCCTCTTTCTTTTCAAAATTTACGACATTGTGCGGCGGCTTCGGCGCCATACGTTCCTTTTCTGCAATCATAAATTCCTGCATCTGAGGATTTTTTTCATAATACACGGCATAACCACTGATGCGCTGCAAAATATGCTGTTCCTGTACAAAAAAGGCATCCAGTTTTTCCAGAGAATCCTCATAATACAAAAAACGGGAACCTTTACTGTAGGTTGCTTCAAAAAATTGCTGTAGTTGGGAATTCAATTCCAACCCGCTTCCGTCCAGATTGATATACCAGCCAAGAATTTCTCTGTCAGAAAAATATTCTTTAATCCCCTGATATACATTTCCCCAAAATTCCTGCTGACGGGCAGTCGTATTCTCTTCCGTTTCTCCCTCTTCCGAAATTCGAAAGTCAACTTTCTGTGCTCCGTTGACAAACACATATTCCTGCCCATCCTGTTTTGTAACTTCGCCCAGCAATACTGCGGCTATCACTTCATTTTCTTCCTTTTTTCTATGCAAAAACTGATGTACATAAGTATATACGAAGTCTTCCACATAAATTTTATATGTATCTCCAAAATTTCCCATCTGACGAATATTTTTTGGCAGTGTAAACTGCTTGTCCTTCTGATTTTCCACGATATATTAACCTCACTTTCACGGCAAACTAAATATGATACTCAGAAAATACCACATTTATGCTGTTTTTTTTGACGATTTATAATAGAAGAATTCGCAATATCCGCCAGACGGCGCCAAAAAAGCCCACGGCATAAACGCCGCGGGCTTCGCTTTCTGTCAATCTCTGTTGTTTTATACGAAAGCTTTTACTTTTTTGTAAATACTTTCTGCATCCAATTCATATTTTTTGATCAGGTCCACAGCCGGTCCGGACTCCCCGAAACGGTCGTAAACGCCTATTTTCATCACTTTTGTCGGCGCTTTTTCACTCAAGGCGTCGCAAACCGCACTGCCTAAACCGCCAATGACAGAATGTTCTTCCACAGTTACCACTTTTCCTGTTTTCCGGGCAGATGCGGTCACAAGCTCCTCATCCAGAGGTTTGACCGTATGAATGTTGATCACTTCCGCATCAATACCGTCTTCTGCCAGAAGTTTCGCAGCTTCCAGAGCTTCGTTTACACAGAGCCCCGTCGCGATCAAGGTGACATCTTTTCCCTCTTTGAGCACAACTCCTTTTCCGATTTCAAATTTGTAGGTTTCCTCATCATTGATGACCGGTATTGGAAGACGTCCAAATCTCAGATACACCGGACCTACATATTCATACGCAGCCTTTACCGCTGCTCTTGCCTCCACATCATCACAAGGATTGATAACTACCATCCCCGGTATCATGCGCATAAGGGCAAGATCTTCATTGCACTGATGAGTAGCTCCGTCCTCACCGACCGAAATTCCCGCATGAGTAGCGCCGATTTTTACATTCAGATGAGGATATCCAATGGAATTCCGAACCTGCTCAAAAGCACGTCCGGCTGCAAACATTGCAAAGGAACTCACAAAAGGTACTTTTCCGCAGGTGGAAAGCCCTGCCGCAATACCCGTCATGTTTGCTTCCGCAATACCACAATCGATATGGCGCTCCGGAAATGCTTTTTTGAATATTCCTGTCTTAGTTGCTCCGGCAAGATCCGCATCCAGCACAACGAGATCCTCATGCTCTTTTCCAAGCTCCACAAGCGCATTTCCATAACTGTCTCTGGTTGCGATTTTCTTTACTTCTGACATAATGCTTCACCTGCTTTCTCTAATTCTTCCATTGCAATGGCAAATTCTTCGTCATTTGGCGCTTTGCCGTGCCAACCTGCCTGATTTTCCATGTAAGACACGCCTTTTCCCTTGACTGTCTTTGCAATGATAGCGGTCGGTCGGCCTTTTGTTTCTCTGGCCTCCTTCAACGCCGCTGCAATTTCATCAAAGTTATGTCCGTCAATATTGATCACATGAAAATTGAACGCTTCAAATTTCTTATCGATCGGATATGGAGAGCAGACATCTGCGATATCCCCATCAATCTGTAAACCGTTATTGTCCACAAACAGTACGAGATTATCCAGTTTGCGATGACCGGCAAACATGGCAGCTTCCCAGATCTGTCCTTCCTGAATCTCACCGTCTCCGGCAAGGGAATATACGCGGTAATCTTTGCCATCCATCTTGCCCGCCAGCGCCATACCGACTGCTGCTGAAAATCCCTGTCCCAGTGAACCGCTGGACATATCAACGCCCGGAATATGTTTCATATCCGGATGTCCTTGAAGAATGGAACCGATATGGCGAAGCCCCTCCAGCTCTTTTACCGGGAAGAACCCCCGATGAGCCAGTACAGAATATAAACCCGGTGCAACATGACCTTTTGACAGTACGAAGCGGTCCCGATCTTCATCTTTCGGATTTTCCGGGTCCACATTCATTTCAACAAAATACAGATATGTAAAAATATCTGCTGCGGATAAAGATCCGCCCGGATGACCGGATTTCGCGCTGTGTACGCCGGTAATAACGCCTTTGCGCACTTCAACAGCCATTTTTTCAAGTTCTAACTTTGTCATAATTGTATCCTTTCTGGAATTTATAATTCCACCCTTCCTTCCAGGGCCCTTAATAACGTAACCTCATCGATATATTCCAAATCTCCGCCTACGGGAACGCCGCTGGCTATACGTGACACTTTAATTCCGGTAGGTTTTATCAGTTTGCTGATGTACATTGCCGTAGTCTCGCCCTCCAGACTTGAATTTGTGGCGATAATAACCTCCTGAACATCTCCCTGAAGCCGGTGTATCAGTTCTTTTAAACGAATATCCTCCGGACCAATGCCAAGCATCGGGGAGATAGCGCCGTGCAGAACATGGTAAACGCCCTCATACTGTCCGGTCTTTTCATAGGCCGCCAGATCTCTGGTCGTTTCCACCACCATGATCGTGCCATGGTCTCTAGCTGCGTTTCTGCAAATTGGACATTCATCGGCATCCGTCAGTGTAAAACAGGTTTTACAATAACGAATATTTTTCTTTGCATCAATGATTGTCCCCGCAAGCTGTTCCACCCGCTCCACAGGCATATTCAGAATATGAAACGCCAGCCGTTGGGCCGATTTGCTCCCGATTCCCGGGAGAGAGGACAATTCTTCGATTAATTTGCTGATCTGTTTACTGTAGTAGTCCATTAGAACGGAAATCCTCCGCCTAAACCACCTGTTATTTTAGACATGGACTGCTGAGAAATTTCCTCCATTTTGCGCAGGGCTTCATTTGTAGCAGCTACGATCAGATCCTCTAACATCTCGATATCATCCGGGTCTACAACTTCCTCGGATAATTTTACTTTTAACACTTCTTTTTTTCCGGATACGGTCACTTCAACAGCACCGCCGCCTGCAGCAGCAGTCACTTCTTTTTCTTCCAGCGCTTTCGTCGCTTCTTCCATCTGACGCTGCATTTTCTGGGCCTGCTTCATCAAGTTGTTCATATTTCCCGGCATTCCGCCCTGGAATCCACCTCTTTTTGCCATCTATATTTCCTCCTTTAATCTTCTATTTCAATGTCCATATGGACAATCTGCTCTAAATCAATATAATTTTCCTCAAACGGGCGGCTGGACTCATTTTCCTGAATGATAATGTCAATTTCTTTGCCGGCCCGGCGCGAGATCATTTCCGTCATTTCCTGCCGATGATGTTCCTCTGTCACATAAGTATATGCCAGATCGTCATCAAACACCAGTATTAATTTATTTCCTTCACCCAGACTTAAATGCGCGGTTTTTAGAAACGACCGGATCGTGCCCGGCAGTTCCTGTATAATAGAACGCCAGTTTTTCACCACCTGACGGATATCCTCCGGAATTGCTTTCGGCATCTGCGGGGTTCTTCGTTCCGCTGCCGACACGTTTGTCATCTGTGCAGATGGCGCAGACTGAGCAGCCGCGGGCAGCAATGCGACGCCATTTTCCATCTGTCTCTCAAGTTGAGCCACGCGGTCAACCAGGGCGTCCTGAGTCGTCTCCATAGCCGGGCGGCACAATTTGATCAATGCGATCTCTATCAAAACTCTTTTTTGCGGCGCATATTTTATCTGACCGGACAGTTCGGAAAAAATGCGGATATAACGCATGATAATATCGCTTTCTATCATATCCGCCTCTTCTTTCAGCAGCGCCAGATTTTCACTGGACATATCCAGCACATCTTCCATCCGGTCGGAGCTTTTTATCAGGAGAAGATTGCGCAGATACCAGACGAAATCCGTCACAAACTGCCCCAGTTCCCGTCCCTGGATGATCAATTCCTCCAGAATGCGAACAGCGTCTGTCACGTCATTTGCCATGATCGTTCTCAACAGCCGGCTGAATACTTCCGTATCCACAGCGCCAAGGATCTCCAGGACATGATCATAGGTAAGAGCCTGCCCCAGATAAAAAGCAATACACTGATCCAGAAGGCTTAACGCATCACGCATGGATCCGTCGGCGGCTTTTGCCACGTAACGGATTGCTTTTTCTTCCACTTCCACCTGTTCTTCCCGCATCAATTCCATCAAACGCCCGGAAATTGTCTCAATGGAAATCCTGCGGAAATCATACTTTTGGCACCGGGAAAGTATCGTGATCGGAATTTTGTGGGACTCTGTCGTCGCCAATATAAATATCACATAAGAGGGCGGCTCTTCCAACGTTTTCAAAAGCGCATTAAAAGCACCGATAGAAAGCATATGCACCTCGTCGATAATATATACTTTGTATCGGCCCTCAGTAGGGGAATAAGAAACCTCCTCGCGGATCTGACGTATGTTCTCCACGCCGTTATTTGACGCCGCATCAATCTCGATCACATTCATAGATGTGCCTGCGGCAATAGCCTTACAGGACGTACATTCACCACAGGGGCTTCCATCCACAGGATGCTCGCAATTGACCGCTTTCGCAAATATTTTGGCCACGGTCGTCTTACCTGTCCCGCGGGTCCCGCAGAACAGGTAAGCGTGTCCGATCCTCTCCGCCTTTATTTGATTTTTCAATGTTGTTACAATATGTTCCTGGCCTTTTACATCCTCAAATTCAGAAGGCCGGTATTTTCGATATAAAGCCGTATAAGACATTCTTTAATCCCCGAAGCAGATACCTGTCAGTTTTGCCTCCTCAATGAGCTGGCAGTCCGGTTCTACCATTTTTAACTTGCCCGCTACATCTCCCAACGGCACTTTTTTCGTTTTGCCATTCACCATGCCGATCATATAGCCATAATCATCTTCCAGGATCTGTTTTGCCGCATGCGCGCCAAGCTGTGTACAAAGTACACGGTCGTATGCACATGGACTGCCGCCTCGCTGCATATGTCCCGGAACAGTGACGCGCACTTCGCTTCCGGTACGTTCCTGAATCTGTGCCGCCACCTCATAGGAAACAGACGGATATTTCGCCTCTTTCTTCTTTGCCTTCAGTTCTTTTTTGGAGAGTTTTGCATCCTGCTTGGAAATTGCGCCCTCAGCCACTGCCAGGATCGTAAATCCCTTTCCGGCGCGGCTGCGCTTCTTGATCGCATCCACAACCTTGTCAATATCGTACGGAATTTCCGGGATCAAAACAATATCCGCTCCGCCTGCAATTCCTGCATGAAGAGGCAGCCAGCCTACTTTATGTCCCATGATCTCTACAATAAATACACGGTTGTGGGACGCCGCGGTCGTGTGAATATAATCAATCGCATCTGTTGCAATATTCAATGCACTCTGGAACCCGAACGTGATATCGGTTCCGTAAATATCATTATCAATTGTTTTCGGGAGATGGATGACATTTAATCCCTCCTCCCGCAGCAGGTTTGCCGTTTTCTGTGTTCCGTTTCCTCCAAGGATCACCAGGCAATCCAGATTCAGCTTGTGATAGGTATGTTTCATTGCTCTCACTTTGTCCAAACCATTTTCATCCGGCACGCGCATCAGCTTAAACGGCTGTCTGGAAGTTCCGAGGATTGTTCCGCCTTTTGTCAGAATACCGGAAAAGTCCTTTGAGGTAAGCAAGCGGTAATCACCATAGATCAACCCCTTGTATCCATCATAAAATCCGTAAATTTCCAGTTCATCCAGATTTGTGCTCAGTCCCTTTACTACCCCTCGCATTGCCGCATTTAAGGCCTGGCAGTCTCCGCCGCTGGTCAACATTCCTATTCTCTTCATGATCACATTCTCCTCTCCATATTTTTCAAGACACTCTCAGCAAAAGCCGGGTATGCCCCGGTCTGGCTATCACCATCTGTCATGAATTCTACCAAATTCATACGCCTTTTACAAGGTTTCTTTCTATTTTTTCCACTTGCCGGAAGCATAACGAAAAATCAAAAATCTTATTTTTATTGACGAATGCCGCAAAAACCTTTATAATAAGATATCGTGAAGCCGCTAATATCGTTATGGAGGAGTACCCAAGTGGCTGAAGGGTCTGGCTTCGAACACCAGTAGGTCGGTAGCACCGGCGCAAGGGTTCAAATCCCTTCTCCTCCGCCAAAAATAATCCCACAAGTGGTTCGCCCATTTGTGGGTTTTCTTATATGCAGAATGGGGATTGTAACCAAATGGGAAATCTGGTGTCTTCTTATGTGAAAATTATTGCTTCACATGGATATATATGGTACGATTCTTTTATGGAATCAGCCGTTTATAGACTTGATTGACCTTCATTCTACATAGGAATGGGGGTGGTGCATATGAAGAACAAATTCAGTTTTAACGACTTGATGCAGTTTGGATTATTTCTACTTGCACTGCTGACCTTCATTTATTTGATTAGTCATTAGTAACGCATGATATAGAAAAACCACCCTTGAAACTTTGGCGAGTGAACAGGGTGGAATTTCTATTCTCTGTATAGGTCAATCGCTTGTAGCGGT
>CAZJSI010000117.1:0-10110 GCA_964548675.1 uncultured Eubacterium sp.
GGGGAATTCGAGTTTCCGGCATCTGCATCCACTGCAAAGTAAAATCGGCATAGCTGATACATACCATACCAACTATGCCGATATTTTTTTCGGGATTAAAAATCCCTAAGTTCAACCACCAAATGCGCAATTTTTTTATTTCTCACCCATCAGGCGGGCAAAGAATCCTTTTTTCTTAACCGGTTTTTCCAAAGGACCACGTATGCCTCTTACTTCCGTGATGTAGAGGCCGCTGAATTTGACCTTTACTTCCTTTTTCACGGGGATCTGGTCAAAAATGGCATTGTCCGCGATAAAGATAACGATCTTTGGACCGACTTTTGCTTTGACGATCGGGGCTTTCGCCCTGCGTGCGAACCACGGCGTCTGTTCGATCACCTGAGCCGGAAGTCCGGAATCTTTCAGTTTTATTTTTTTCTTATCGATGATCAGCATATTTGCCCACTGGGCTGCATTGTCGATGGCTTCCTGCTGCTCGTCCCTCTTTTTCATATTCCTCTTTCCAAGTAAATAGAAGATAAGAAGAACTGCGGCACATGCCGCGATTGTTATGATAAGAGTTATAATTGCACTGGTGCTCACGAATACACCTCCCTCTTTCCTTATATTCGATTCATATCTAAATGATTGTATCATTGATTGTAGTAAAACTCAAGAAAAAAATAGAAGATTTACTTTTCATTTATGAAGAAATATGTTATCTTTAAAGACAGCGATGTTTAAAGAAAGGAATTATTATATATGAGAAAAAAATTAGTGATCATGCTCACAGCTGTCATGACAGCCGCGGCAGTTTTCAGTGGATGCGGGAAGAAAAATGCACAGACAGGCAGTGCTTCAGCGGAGGCGGAAGATGTACAGATCAGTGCGAAAGAACTTTTAAAGGCCACGGATTATGATGTGGAAAAATACGTTGAATTAAACGATTACATGAACATGACCGTGGAGCTAAGCCAGACGTATGAAGCGACGGAGGAGGATGTTCGGAGTTATGTAGAGCAGATGATCGCCATGTATCCGGGGTATGAGAAAACGGACAAGACTACGGTGGAGGATGGCGACATCGTAAATATTGATTACAAGGGAACGAAAGACGGTGAGGCTTTCGATGGCGGCAGCGCCGTGGGTTCGCATCTTACGATCGGTTCCGGTTCTTTTATCGATGGATTTGAGGACGGGCTGATTGGCAAAAATGTCGGCGAGACAGTGGAGCTGAACCTGACTTTCCCGGAGGAGTATTCGAAGAATCCGGATTTGGCAGGACAGGACGTCGTGTTTACGGTTACGGTCAACAGCATCGACACCGAGGTTGCGATGACGTATGATACGCTGACCGATGAGTATGTAAGCAGCAATTTCGCCGGATACTATGGCTGGACTACTGTGGAGGCTTTAAAATCCGGGGCGTCAGATTATCTGAACAGTTACAATGAGTATTACAAACAGCAGGAAATACAGTCCAGGATACTGGAAAAGCTGGTAGACGAGTGCACGGTGGAAATTCCTGAGGGACTTCTGGAGGAAAGACTTGCGGAATATAAGGAAAAACTTCAGGTGCAGGCAGATGAAGCGGGACAGACACTGGATGAATACCTGGAAAGCAACAATACTACGGAAGAAGATTTTGATAAGAAGATGGAAGAGAGCCTTATCCAGGAGCTGATTCTGGAGGCGATTGTGGAAGATCAGGATATTTCCATCTCCCAGAACGATTTTGATGATTTTGTGGAAAGCTATATTTCCAATTATCAGCTTGAGAGTGAGGAAGCTTTATACGAGGAATATGGCGGAGAGGATTATATTAAACTGAGCTATGCTGAAAATCAGGCGCTGCTTAAATTGATGCAGAGCGTAAATACAACTGTCGCAGCAGGAGATGCTTCGACAGACGACAGTTCAACAGAGGAATAAAATACAGAGGAGAGGCGTATTATGAATTTGACAAATATCAGAGATTTATACAGGGATAAAGAAAGCTATCTGGACAAGACTGTATCGATCGGAGGATGGGTACGCAGTATCCGTAATTCTAAAACATTTGGGTTTATTGTGGTCAACGACGGTACGTTTTTTGAGCCGCTCCAGATAGTATATGGAGATCAGCTGGAAAATTATGAGGAAGTGGCAAAATTAAATGTCGGTGCGGCCGTCATCGTGACCGGGAAACTGGTTCCGACTCCGCAGGCAAAGCAGCCTTTTGAAATCCAGGCAGACGAGGTAGTTATTGAGGGGGCGTCCACGCCGGATTACCCGCTGCAGAAAAAACGCCATACGTTTGAGTATTTGAGAAAAATTTCTCATTTGCGTCCAAGGACAAACACCTTTGAGGCCGTATTCCGTGTGCGTTCCCTTATTGCCTATGCAATCCATCAGTTTTTCCAGGAGAGAGATTTCGTCTATGTGCACACTCCGCTGATCACCGGTAGTGACTGTGAGGGCGCAGGAGAAATGTTCCAGGTAACAACCATGGATTTGAATCATGTTCCAAAGAAGGATGACGGCAGCGTGGATTTCACGCAGGACTTTTTTGGAAAACCGACCAATCTGACGGTAAGCGGGCAGTTAAACGGCGAGACTTATGCGATGGCGTTTAAAAACATTTATACCTTTGGTCCCACTTTCCGCGCCGAGAATTCCAACACTACAAGACATGCGGCGGAATTCTGGATGATTGAGCCGGAGATTGCCTTTGCAGACCTTGAGGATGATATGATCCTTGCCGAGAGCATGTTAAAATATGTCATCCGGTATGTGCTGGAGCACGCACCGGAAGAGATGAATTTCTTCAACAGTTTTGTGGATAAGGGGCTGTTAGACCGCCTGAACCATGTGCTGAACTCCAAGTTTGCACATGTTACCTATACGGAAGCGGTTGAAATTCTGGAGAAAAACAACGACAAATTTGATTATAAAGTATCCTGGGGAGCAGATCTTCAGACAGAGCATGAGCGCTATCTGACAGAGGAAGTATTCAAACGTCCGGTGTTTGTGACAGACTATCCGAAAGAGATCAAGGCGTTCTATATGAAGCTGAATGAGGACGGTAAGACAGTTGCCGCTATGGATTGTCTTGTGCCGGGCATCGGTGAGATTATCGGCGGAAGCCAGCGTGAGGATGACTATGATAAACTCCTGGGCAGAATGAAAGAGTTGGGATTGAATGAGGAAGATTATGGATTTTATCTTGACCTGCGCAAATACGGCTCTGCAAGACATGCGGGATTTGGGCTCGGCTTTGAGCGCTGCGTGATGTATCTGACCGGAATGGGCAATATCCGTGATGTGGTTCCGTTCCCGAGAACAGTCAATAACTGTGAATTGTAAGAAGGAAAAATAAGAAAGGGGAGGTCTCGTAAAATCGCGGCCTCCCGTATTTTGATATAAAGGGATAAATAAATGTCAAATTATAAAATAATAGTTCAATATGACGGAACGCGCTATAAGGGCTGGCAGAGACAAAAATCCACGGATAATACGGTTCAGGGAAAGCTGGAATCGATCTTGTGCAGGCAATTTGGCAGGACAATTGAGATCGACGGTTCCGGACGCACGGACGCCGGGGTACATGCCGTCGGCCAGGTGGCAAATTTCCGGATACCGGAATCCCTTGCGCCGGAAAAAACGCCGGAACAGGTATGTGGAGAGTTGAGAGATATGTTTGCGCGATACCTGCCGGAGGATATTGCCGTGACCGATGTCCGTGTGGCTTCCGAGAGGTTTCACAGCCGTTTGAATGCGGTGAAAAAAACCTATATTTACCGGATCTGGAACGCGGGCTATCCGAATGTGTTTGAACGGAAATTTATGGTTCACCGGACAGAGGAGTTTGATCTGGATGCTATGAGAAAAGGTGCGGAGTACCTGCTCGGACAGCATGATTTTGCGGCTTTTTGCGGAAATGCACGGATGAAAAAATCCACTGTGCGCAACATCCATGGAATCAGGATCGAGCGCATTGGACATGAGATCCGGTTTACATATACCGGAAACGGATTTTTGCAGAATATGGTGCGCATTGTGACGGGAACATTGGTGGATGTGGGGATTGGCGTTTATCCGCCAGAGCATGTAGGGGAAATACTGGAAGGAAAACAGCGTTCCCTGGCAGGGCCGATGATGCCGCCACAGGGACTGACATTGTGGGAAGTGGTTTACTGAAGATGAGAGAAAAATGGGTTGTTGCGGCAAAAAAGGCTGATTTTGCGGCGATAGGAGAACATTTTGGCATTGACCAGGTAGTGGCGAGGGTTATGCGAAACCGGGGACTGACCGGATATGATGAGATGAAAATTTATCTGCATGGCACAAGGGCAGATTTACATGATCCGCATCTCTTGAAGGATGTGGATAAGGCTGCGGATATTCTGGCAGAAAAGATAACAAAACAAAAGAAAATACGGATCATCGGGGATTATGATATTGATGGCATCCAGGCCGTTTATATTTTGCTGAGTGCATTGAAAAAACTCGGAGCACAGGCAGATACGGTGATCCCTGACCGGATTCTGGACGGCTACGGCCTGAACGAACATCTGGTGACAAAGGCGGCAGAAGATGGAATCGATACAATTTTGACCTGTGATAACGGGATTTCCGCGATCGAACAGATTCATCTGGCGAAGGCGCTCGGGATGACGGTTGTGGTGACGGATCACCATGAGGTGCCGTTTGAGGATGTGGACGGAGTTCACAGAGAGATCAAAAGCGAAGCTGACGCGGTGGTGAATCCGAAGCAGGGGGAATGTAAATATCCGTTTAAGGGATTGTGCGGCGCGGCTGTGGCGTTTAAATTTGTGCAGGTGCTCTATGAGAAAATGGGAGTTCCCGTATCCGAAGCAGACTGCTTTATTGAAAATGCCGGATTCGCCACGGTAGGGGATGTGATGGAGCTGTTGGGAGAAAACCGTATTTTGGTGAAGCTTGGTCTGGAAATGTTGAATCATACGAAAAACACCGGCATGAAGGCCCTGATCCTGCAGAACGCCCTGACGCCCGGCAGTATAAAGGCTTACCATATTGGGTTTAAGATAGGCCCCTGTCTGAATGCCAGCGGCAGACTGGATACCGCGAAACTGTCGCTGAGGCTTTTGTTGTGTGAGAATCCGGCAGAAGCTGCTGTGATGGCACAGGAAATAGTGGAACTGAATGAGAGCCGCAAGCTTTTGACCGCGGAGGCAGTAAAACAGGCAAAACAGATCGTGGAGGAAGAGGGCTATGACAAGGACCGGGTTCTGGTGATTTTTCTGCCGGATTGTCATGAGAGCCTTGCGGGGATCGTGGCGGGGCGTATCCGGGAAGCGTATCACCGCCCGACACTGGTGATTACCCGCAGCGAGGAGGGAGCGAAAGGCTCCGGACGCTCCATAGAATCCTATTCCATGTATGAGGAACTTTGCAAGTGCAAAGACTTATTTCTGAAGTTCGGCGGACATCCAATGGCCGCAGGTTTTTCTCTTGAGGAAAAAAATATTGAAACCTTGCGCAGGGAGTTGAACGCCAAAGCAGAATTGACGGAAGAGGAGCTGATACCAAAAGTAACGATTGACGTGCCGATGCCGGTTGATTATATATATTCCGGACTTGTGGAACAGTTGGAGCTTCTGGAACCTTTTGGAAAAGGAAATGAGAAACCGGTTTTTGCGGACAGAAATCTGACGATTGAAAGTCTCCGTATACTGGGAAAAGAGGGACGCGTCGTCCGGATGCGCCTTAAGAGTACCCGGGGAACCCGGATGGATGCAATTTATTTTGGGGATTCTGACAATTTGAGGTTATCACTGGAAGAAAAATATGGTAAGGTAGTGGCAGATGATACGATGGCCGGGCGGTGTATCCATGAGGCGTCATTGCATTTTATCTATTATCCGGAGATCGACCACTATTATGCGCAGCCCCGGCTGCAGTTGAAAATAACCGGATTCAGTGTGTAAATGAAGTGTGTTTTGCAGGATGTACATTTTGCAGTAAGTTCTGATGGAAAGGAGAAAGTTGTCATGAGGAAAATCTGGAAGAAAGGCGCAGCCTTTTTGCTTGCCGGAATACTGGCGTTGGGATTTTGTGTGAGCGCTTATGCAGATGAGGAAGTAAAAGTGGAAGAGGGGGATAAGCCGTTTATCTCTTTCGGTGCAGATTTGAGGGAGGATGAGAAAGCGATCGTTCTGGACCTGCTGGGCGTATCTGCGGACGATTTGGACCAGTATGATGTGATCACGATCACCAATGAGCAGGAGCATGAATATCTGGGATCCTATATCTCGGCAGACAGGATCGGCAACCGCGCCCTGTCGTCGGTAGTCGTGATGCAGGGAGAAAAGGGAAGCGGTATCCATGTGACTACAAAGAATATCAATTATTGCACCGCCGGTATGTACGAAAACGCCCTGGCGACCGCCGGAATAGAAGATGCCGAGGTGATCGTGGCGGGGCCTTTTGAAATTTCGGGAACCGCCGCCCTGTTGGGAGCCATTGAGGCGTACTCCGTCATGACCGGGGATGAGGTGGACACAGCCGTGATCGACGGTGCGGTCAATGAGATCGTTGTCACCGGAGAGTTGGAGGACGATACGGGCAATACGGAAGAAATAGAAGGTATGGTGGCTTATCTGAAAGAGCAGGTTGCGGATAAAAACCTGTCCAAAGAGGAATTACAGGATGCGGTGGAACAGGCGTCAGAGCAATTTAATGTGACGCTGACACAGGAACAGATCGACAAGCTGATCGACCTGTTGGAAAAACTGCAGGGACTGAATCTGGACTGGGATAACTTGAAGAGCCAGGCGCAGAGCGTGTATGATAAGCTGAAAAATATGGGCATTGAGGTAAATACGGAGGAACTGGCACAGAAAGCACAGGGATTTTTTGCAAGGCTCATTGAGTTTTTTAGAAATCTGTTCAGCAAATAGGCCGGATCAGCCGCGGAGGGATGATCATGACATGCATTCGAAACCCGCTGTGCAGGATCCCGGCGCTGAAACGAACCGAAAATAGCGGAGGTATGGATTATGGAGGCTTACACGGGATTTGCGGGCGTTTATGACCGGTTCATGGACAATGTACCCTATGAAGCATGGTGTGATTATATCTGTGATATCCTGGTATCTCATGGTATCCGGTCCGGCCTGGTGCTGGATCTTGGCTGCGGAACCGGAAAGATGACGCGGCTTCTGAAAAAGAAAGGATACGACATGATCGGCGTGGATATGTCCGGCGAGATGCTTGAGATTGCAAGGGAGCATGAGGATGAGGGAATCTTGTATCTTCAGCAGGATATGCGTGAATTTGAACTGTACGGCACGGTTGCAGCGGTAGTTTGTGTCTGTGATTCCATCAACTATCTGTTGGAACCGGAAGAACTGGTTCAGGTTTTTTCACTGGTCAATAATTATCTGGATCCGGGCGGTATTTTTATTTTTGATATGAACACCCTGCATAAATACAGGGATGTGATTGGCGATGCCACTATATGCGAAAACAGGGAACATGAGAGTTTTATATGGGAAAATTATTTTGATGAGGAGACTTCTGTCAATGAATACGATCTGACGCTCTTTGTGGAGCAGGAGGGAGGGCTTTTTGCCCGGTATGAGGAGTTTCATTATCAGAAAGCCTATGAGACAGAGGAAGTGAAGAAGCTTCTGGAGCAGTCCGGCCTGGAACTGTTGGCAGTGTATGGGGAGAATACGACGGAACCGCCGCAAAATGACTGTGAACGGGTCTATTACGTATGCAGAGAGTGTGGAAAGGAGACATCAGAAATTGAAGCATGATTATATTGTAAGGGCGACCGCTGCGGATAACTCGATCCGGGCTTTTGCCATTACATCAAGAGATATTGTGGAGGAAGCGCGCAGACGCCATAATACAAGTCCGGTGGTGACAGCGGCTCTTGGCAGGTTATTGACAGGCGGGGCCATGATGGGCGTGATGATGAAAGGAGAGAAAGATCTCCTGACAATCCAGATAAAATCCGGCGGCCCGATGCGGGGAATGACCGTGACAGCGGATTCCCATGGCAATGTGAAAGGTTATCCTCTGACAGCAGATGTCATGCTGCCGCCGAATAAAAAAGGAAAACTGGATGTGGCAGGCGCAGTGGGCGTGGGACTTATGAATGTCATCAAAGATATGGGACTAAAAGAGCCCTATGTGGGGCAGACTGTATTACAGACGAGTGAGATTGCAGAAGATCTGACATACTATTTTGCCACATCGGAGCAGGTTCCCTCTTCTGTCGGACTTGGAGTTTTGATGAATAAGGATAATACGGTGAAGCAGGCGGGGGGTTTTATCATTCAGCTTATGCCTTTTACCGATGAAAAAATCATCGATGCACTGGAAAAGAAAATCGGCGAAATATCTTCTGTGACAGAACTTCTCGAACAGGGACATACCCCGGAGAGCCTGCTTGAGTATATTCTCGGTGATTTCGGCGTGGAGATCACAGAGAAGATTCCGGCAGCATTTTCCTGCAATTGTTCCAAAGAGCGCGTACACAAGGTGATCGTCAGCATTGGAAAAAAAGATCTGAGGGAAATGATAAGTGACGGCAGGCCGATCGAGGTGAAATGTGATTTCTGTAATACGGCGTACACATTTAGTATAGATGAATTAAAGGAGATTGTAAAACAGTGAAACATGGATTTGTAAAGGGGGCTGCCCTGACTCCAAAGGTGAAAGTGGCGGACCCGAAATACAACGGTGAACAGATCTGCCTGCTGATGGATATGGCAGAGAAAGAGGGAGCAAAGATCATGGTATTTCCGGAACTATGCATTACCGGATATACCTGCAGCGACCTGTTTTATCAGGAACTGCTTCTGACAGAGGCAAAAAAGGCGCTTCTCGCCATTGCAAAACATACGGAGAGAAAGGATTATGTGGCGTTCGTAGGACTTCCGTTGGAACATAACGGAAAACTGTACAATGCAGCTGCTGCGGTGAGCAGAGGGCAGATTCTCGGTCTTGTGCCGAAGGTTCACATTCCGAATTATAATGAGTTTTATGAGTGGCGTCATTTTGCTGTCGGTATGGAAAATCCGGTTCCGGTACTTCTGGATGAAGAGCACATTGTGCCGATGGGGACAAAGATGCTGTTTGGCTGCCGTCAGATGCCGGCTTTAAAGATAGGAGTGGAAATCTGTGAGGATCTGTGGGCGCCAAACCCGCCGAGTATCGAACATGCCATGGCGGGGGCGACGGTTGTTGTCAATCTGTCCGCCAGCGATGAGACGACGGGAAAAGATATTTACCGCAGAAATCTGGTGGGCGGGCAGTCCGCAAGGCTTGTATGCGCTTACATTTACGCCAGCGCCGGGGATGGGGAATCCACCCAGGATGTGGTTTATTCCGGACATAATCTGATCGCGGAGAACGGGACTCTGTTGGCGGAGTCGGCCCGTTTTGCAAATGAATGTATTTATTCCGAGATCGATGTGCGCCGTCTGAATGAAGAGCGGAGAAGAATGACCACTTTTGGAACCTCAAAAGAGCAGTATATCGGTGTGGAATTCAGCTTAAATGAAGTTGAGACAAAATTGACCCGTTTTGTAGATCCCGCTCCTTTTGTTCCCGGAAAGAAAGCAGACCGGGATAAGCGGTGTGAGGAAATTTTTATGATACAGGCGATGGGACTGAAAAAGCGTTTGGAACATACCAACTGCCAGGCGGCGGTAGTCGGAATTTCCGGGGGATTGGATTCCACGCTGGCTTTGCTTGTCACGGCGAAGGCATTCGATTTGCTGAATAAGGATCACAAAGGAATTATTGCAGTGACTATGCCGGGATTTGGAACGACGGACCGAACCTATGATAACGCGGTCAGCCTGATTCATTCTCTGGGAGCGACTTTTAAGGAGGTCAGCATTGTGGATTCTGTCCGTGTCCACTTCCGTGACATTGAACAGGACGAGAGTGTGCATGATGTGACTTATGAGAACGGACAGGCGAGGGAGCGCACGCAGATTCTGATGGATATTGCGAATAAGCTGGGCGGTATGGTCATCGGAACCGGCGACATGTCCGAGCTGGCTCTTGGCTGGGCGACCTACAACGGCGATCATATGTCCATGTACGGGGTCAATGCTTCCGTGCCGAAGACGCTGGTGCGTCATC
>CAZJSI010000118.1:0-10089 GCA_964548675.1 uncultured Eubacterium sp.
AAGCGGATCCCAGGAGAAAAGGACAGGCTATGAAGAAATTTACCTTTCAAAACTGTTCCAATATCATAGCACTTGCGCCACTTTCTGTAAAATGATAAAATATGACTGTTACGGAGTAAATTATCTCCGTACAGTTACTTTCCAACTTATATAAATCTAATCAGGAGGAAACACCTATGACAATACGTCACTTAAGAGTCTTCATTGAGGTCGCCGACAGTGGAAAAATGAGTGCTGCCGCCTCCAGATTTTATCTTTCTCAGCCAACCGTCAGCCAGATTATCCGTGAATTGGAAGATCATTACCAGCTGCTTCTTTTCGAAAGGATCGCTCAAAAGCTTTACATTACGGAACACGGAAAATTTTTACTGCAGCACGCACGCCGGGTCGTGGCTCAATTTGATGAACTGGAAGCCGCAATGATGCAGATCAATAAAAACCAACAGCTCCGCATCGGAGCGACACTGACCATCAGCGCCTGTCTGCTGCCAAACATACTCACACAGCTTTCCGAACGTCTCCCCGACACCCGCATTTATTCCTATTCCGGAAACACTGCCGCGGTGGAGGAACGGCTGCTGAAATCAGAGCTGGATGTAGGTCTGGTCGAGGGAAAGATCAGGAGCAGCGAGCTGGTCAGCATGCCGCTGATCCCCGATTACCTTGTTCTGGTCTGCGGAAATTCGCACCCGCTTGCCGAGCAGAAAAGAGTCTCCCTCAATGATCTGAAAAAATATCCTTTCGCCAGCCGCGAAACCGGAAGCGGCACGCGCACATTGGTCGAATCTTACCTGTCAGGTCACAAGATCGATATCGACATACAGTGGGAAACCTGTGATATTGACTCTCTTAAATCCGCCGTTTTAAGTCAGAACATGCTCACCATCGCATCTGTCCGCCTGTTTGAAGAAGAAATCAAAAATCACGAAGTCCAGATCTTCATGAACGGAAACTACGAATGGGACCGGAATTTCAGCCTTGTCTATCACAAGAAAAAAACGCTTACCCAACCGATCACCGTACTCCATGACATCCTTCTGAACAGCGGCCGCCCTGACTTTCTCGCCAATACCGAGTACGGCATTGTGCTATACTAGCCAGAGGATAGCTATAGCTCACCGGATATAAATTTATGGCAAAAAGTCCTGCGACTTTGGCAACTGTCACAGGACTTTTCTTGTAGTTATGTATCATTTTAAAGAGGCTCAGGTAACTGAAAAATGTTTATTATGCCTGTGGTCCCGCAGTATGATGCATACTGATCGGTTTCACGTTGAAGTTGGAACGGTACTCCGTCTCATGCCAGAAAATATCCTCCGCCACAAGACATTCCGGATTCAGTTCCACTCCCTCCAGAATGATCTCCTTAAATTTCTTGTATCCTGCCCGGTCGATCAAATGGCCGCCGTGAAGGTATTCCGGTTTATAGTCCATAACCCAGGCAGAAAATTTCTGCCAGTTGGAAAGCACTCCCAGTATTACATCCTCAGATGCCCAGTTTAAGAACATTTTGCCTGTCCTCGGGGTCTGGCGCCCCGTTCTTCCACCCAGGATCACACGGTACAATGGCTTCTCCCGGCGGGTCCATGCACTTGCCGGACATGCTCTTACACACTCTCCGCAGCCCACACAGCAGCATGGGTCTTTATCAATTTTTCCGGTTCCCTCATTCAGGGACAACACCCGGGTTGCTCCATGCTCGCATGCTCTCACACATGCGCCGCAGCCGATGCAGCGCTCCGGATGATAATCGATCTTTGACACGCCAATGATTCCAAAGTCGCAGATGTGCGCTTTGTTGCAGTCATTCGGACAGCCTGAAATATTGATCTTGATGTGATAATGACTCGGGAAAATGATATTTTCAATTTTACGCGCCAGTTCATAAGTGTTGATATTGGCACAGATACAGTGATGATTCCCGATACAGCCGGAAATATTTCGGGCGCCTATAGTAGGGTATCCTCCCTCCGGGTTCCATTCCCGGGGTTCGCCCGCCACTTTGTTCATATCCACCGCGCAGAGTTCCTCATCCACTTCACGGATATATTCTTCCAGATATTTATTGACTGCCGGAATATCCTCATATTTGATTCCTGTGATATCAAAAGTCTGACGGGTTCCGAAGTGGAAATTTCCGTCCCCCCATGTTTTTGCGATATATCTGACATTTTCCAGATATTTTGCATCTACCAGACCGCCCGGCACCCGCATCTGGAGCATAAATTCCCCTGCAACTTTCGACTGGCGGAAGCAGTTAATACGCATCTTTTTTACATCTATATCGTGATTCATTCTTCTCCTCCTTAGTCTACCAGTTTTTTTGCTTTTGTATAGCGAAACACCGGACCGTCCAGACATACATAAGTCTCATCAATCCTGCAGTGCCCGCATTTTCCAACGGCGCAGGACATCTTCCGCTCAAAACTCATCCAGATCTTCTCCTCCGGCACGCCGTTCTTCTCCAACTCCAGGCCGGTGAATTTCATCATCGGCGGCGGACCGACCACAACGGCGGCATAGTTTTCACCAAATTCCGCAAAAGGAATGTCCTTTACAAACTGTGTCACAAATCCCGTCTTCCACCCCTCTTTTTTGTCCGTATCAAGGGCATAGATCGTATGGAATTTTTCTTTCCATTTTTCCAGTTCCGGCTTAAATACGATACCCTCCTCATTTTTAAATCCGCAGATCAGGTATACATCCCCGGCATAGCTGTTTTCATACAGATAATTGAGCATCGAGCGCACGGGCGCCAGGCCGGTCCCGCCGGTAATAACGACCAGTTTTTTACCTTTGAACTCCTCCAGGGGCCATCCCTTTCCATAAGGTCCGCGCAGAAACAGTACGTCGCCGGCTTCTTTTTCAAATATAACATTTGTCACTTTGCCTACCGACCGGATGGTAAATTCCAGCCACCCCTCTCCCTGATTGGACACAGAAATAGGTGCTTCCCCGATCTTCGGTATCGATAACTGCATGAACTGTCCATGCTCCGGACAGACATCGGACTCCACGCGGAACGTCCACTCATGGATACTTTCTTTTTTTACACTCAGAATTTTACATGGCTTTGGCTGTACATGGTTCATCATGATCTGTCACCTCCCTGTTCCATGGATGCTTTGATATCATCTACCGCATCGCTCATCTTGTTCAGTGTCGCTGAAATGGATATAAATTCCGGACATCTGTGGGTACACCGTCCGCATCCCACGCACATATGGGAATCGCCGAATCGCGCTTTATAATCATGAAATTTATGCATCATCTTATAGCGCATCCGGGCTGCCGCCGTATCACGGAACTCCCTCTGCCCCGCCATCTGGTCAAATCCGGCGATCTGACAGGATGCGGATACTCTGCGCCTCTCGCCCACTTCCGGATTATCCCCGTAGATGATATCCCTCGTCGTGAAACAGGTGCAGGTGGAACAGGCCACGGTACAGCTTCCGCAGGAAATACAGCGCTTATTGTACTCGTTCCACATCGGATGACTTTTCAGTGCGGAGCGCACTTCATAATCCGACAGATCCGGAATCGTCACTTTCAGCTCATTTTCCTCCACAAACTCCGGTTCATACTCCGCTTCCTCGCTGTTCGCAAAATACGGTTCAAAGGTTTCCTCCGCAATTTTTACAAAAATGCTCTTTTCGCCAAACCGGAAAGCCATACAATATCGATCTGTCTTATTTGTTCCCATGGATACGCAAAAGCAGGTGTCATCTCCTCCGTCGCACTCCATCAGCACAAATTTTACCCGCTCCAGTATTCTCTTATAATAAATGTCCTCATAACCGCCGTTTTGCAGGTAGATCTTCTCCTGCACTTTCTGTGCGGCGATATCGCAGGGCCGTGCAAAAATGAGGATTGGTTTCTCCGAAGCCTTGCTTGCACGATATTCGTCCTCCGTAAAATAGAAGATCGCCTGTTGGATCGGATTCAAAACCTCCTTGGCCGGATAATCAGATTTTACCTGCCACACGATCTCATCCGCGCTGCTGACCTTATCATATCTGATTATGTCCGAAGCGGAATAGCGCCCCTGATTTTTAAATCTTTTCGGCGCATAAATCTGATAATGCCCGGCAAGCTTTTCAAACACAGCCTGCATTTTGTCCCATGTCAGTTCATATCCCATGTTTTTCCCTCCTGAATTCTTTTATCAATACGGTTCACTGTTCGTTATCACGAAAAGCGGCCTTTTATCTGCATACTTTCACCTCTCACCAGTGATTGCCGCACTCCAGCATTTTTCTGATCCTGTTCCTGACCTCCTGCCGGTCATCCGTGAAATATGCCGCCTTTTTCTGCACGGCTTCCGCTATATTTTCCGAAAGAATATCAATCTCCTCTTCCAGCAGTTCACGTCCCGCCAGCTGTCCCAGACTCACCGGCATTCCCATTTCTTTATAAAATCCCACAAACGCCTGAATCGTCCGGCTTTCATCCGCTTCTATCTCCCAGACCTGTTTTCCCAACGCCCTGATCTTTTCACTCCGGGCGCCGCATACGCTGTCCGCCCATCCTTTCCAGACCGCTGCCAGCGTCTCACCGGGAACAGAACTGTACATCCCGGCAATCACATTGCCTATATCCTCAGATACGCACGCCTGATCCATTCTCTGCTCTTTCATGTAGGCGGAGGCGCGTTTTACCCCGTCCAGCATCCGGGAAGCATAGATCATATCCTTTTTATCCGGGAAAAAATTATGCATACAGAAAACCAGTTCTCCTATGTAACCTCCCAATGCGGTAAGTATCTCTTTTTCCTCTGAATGATAAAAATAACATTCCATAAGTTTCTGGATCACTTCCACAACAGAACATTTCAGATGGTATCCGGGCATCTCACACATTTTTTTCAGATCCATTTTTTCATCAATATCCCCCATCGGCTTCTCCTCCTAATATATAAGTGTAGGATTTCAGTACCCAACAGCCGGTTGCGACTTTATCCTCTCTCTGAAACATTATCGCAATCCCCTGAATGATACGGTTCCCTCGAGTGTGCTACACACACTCCCGCAGCCAAAACTTTGACAGTACAGCTTTTTCTGCCCTGCATCTTCTTATAAATTATCTTACCATCCTGCAGCGACCGCTGTAAAATAGGCACTTCTGATAGCCCTTATTGAAAAAATTTATGACTTTGAAATTTATAATAACGCAAAAAAACAGCATTACCTTTCGAAGGTAACACTGTTTTTTGATCTCAACTAATTCAACCCCGCCATCATCGCATCCAGATTTTTCATCAATTTCCTCATCAAAGCCAGAGTTACTGCAAATCCCACGAATTCCGACATCGGTATCGCCCACCATACAATCTCCAGTATTCCAAACCGGGACAGAATAAATGCTGCCGGGAGCAGTACGATGAGCTGCCGGATAAAAGAAACGACCATACTGTACATACTCTTTCCCGCTCCCTGGAACACGCCTCCGCTGATAACAGAAACTCCCGCAAAGATAAAGATAATACTGGCGATCCGCAACGCCGTAACGCCGATGTCCATCATGTTCTCAGAAGCATTAAAAAAAGTAAGTAGCTGTTCCGGGATAAACTGAAATCCTGCAAAACCGATCCACATGAAAATACATCCATAGATACATCCGATCTTGTACACCTGATTGATCCGTTTCTTGTTGCCGGCGCCATAATTATACCCGACAATTGGTACTACGGCGCTGTTCATGCCGAATATCGGCATAAACACCAGTCCCTGCAGCTTAAAATATGCTCCGAATACAGCCGTGGCAGTGGAAGTGAATCCCATCAAAATCTTATTCATCCCAAAAGTCATCACGGACCCGATCGATACCATGATAATGGACGGAATACCGATTTTATATATCTCCTTGATGAGCGCTCCCTGCGGACGCATCATGCGGACACTCAGACGAATTTCCTTATTATATCTCGCATTAAAGATCACTCCCAATACCAGAGCCACGCACTGGCCAAAAATCGTAGCATAGGCAGCCCCCGCCACGCCAAGTTCCGGAAATGGGCCGACTCCAAAAATGAGCAGCCAGTCAAAAATAATATTGATGATTGCTCCCGTCATCTGGGTGATCATTGGAAACACCGTATTACCCGTCGCCTGGAGCAGCCGCTCAATCGTCATCTGTCCAAACATACCAATGCTTAAAGCCATGACGATCGTCATATAGGTTGTCCCATAATCCACTATAGATTCAATATCTGTCTGGAGCAGCATAAACGGTCTGGAACAGGTCAGCCCCAGGATCAAAAACACAATATAACTGCAGATTGCCAGAAAAATACCATTATTCGCAACCTCATTTGCCTTATCCACCTGTTTCTGCCCCAGTTTTCTGGAGATCAAAGCATTCACGCCGACGCCGGTACCGCTGGCCACCGCGATCATCAGGTTCTGTACCGGAGCCACCAGAGATACGGCCGTCAACGCATCCTCGCAGATCCATGACACAAAAATACTGTCCACAATATTATACAATGCCTGTACCAGCATAGATACGATCAACGGCACGGACATGCTCAAAAACAATCTGTGCATGGGCATTTCGCCCATCTTGGCTGATCCTTTTTCCTTCATCTTCTTTTCTTCCATTCCACACTCTCCCTCATCATTCGTCAAATTCTACTATTACATAATACCCCTTCGGCGTTTCTTTTACCTCCACCACTTTTCCTTCTCTCGATCTTAATCTCTCCCGAAATGCATAATTACCGGACATGGCATAAGCCTTTCCGAGAGTATAATACCAGGAATTCGGCAGCTTGCTCTCCGTCACCGGAAGAACATCCCCCACTTCCAGAAGTCCGGTCCGTTCCATCTTAAATTCCATCTGTCTCACAACCATCACCCCCTATGCCTGAATAGAAATTTTAAAAACACAGCTTTTCCACGGGGCACCTCGCAGTATCCCGCGCACGGCTGTACAGCCTTTATTCACCTGTGCAGCCTTTATTCACAAGAAAAGCACACTTTTGTGTGCTTTTCCTATCAACTTACTCTTCTTTATACTCTACATCGATCACATCATCTTTGTATCTTTTCGCCGTTTTCGCTGCTTTTCCGTTGAGCCAGAGACCGCTCACTCCATCGTAGATCAGTACAATTCCCACAAAGACCATACCAACTTTGATCGCCAGCCAGGTATGAAGTACCAGAAGAATTCCAAGAACAATTGTCAGTGCCGCAAAGATCAGTCCAAACCACCATCCTGCTCCCTGTCCCTTTTTAACCTCGAAACAGAATATCAGGTCTTTGATTCCATGATAAGGCAGCAGTACGCCGATCAGGATCGGGATCAACACTACAAAGGTTCCCGGTTTCAGCACGATCCAGATGCCAATGACCAGACAGATCACTCCCGGCACCAGTCTCACCGAACGTCCCAACATCTCATGAGCCGCAGCCGCCATTACCAGCAATACCACTCCGGCAATGACCAGAACCACTCCCATTACCCTGCACAGGATGATCAGGATCTCTCCCGGCCAGACACAAAACATGACGCCAAATACGATACACAAAATTGATGTCCATAAAGACTCTTTTCTGATTTTTATAAATAAGTCCGACATAAATACCTCCGTTTACAACTAATTGCCATTCTACCATATGCACCTATGCATATGGCATTCGCCCCTGGCCAAACATGCACAGCTCCGCGCTCAGTAGAATGTCTGACGACATTCTACCATATTCTTCTACATACGGCAACGGAAAGTTTTACTGCATGGTCTCGGGGCAGGGCAATCGCATCAACCGTCACAATCATATCCTCTAAGTTGAATCTTTTCAGATATTCTGGCAGACAGGATATCTCATATATTTCTTTTGATGAAGGGATATATGCAGGCTTTCTCTTTGAGCCGCTGTGAAGCTTTTCGTCAAAAATGGCTCCGCAATTTTGTTCATATTTTTTCTTAAATTTCCTGCAATCTGAACCACGCTTTTCTCCAAATAAAAGCCCCGGAGAATGATTCTCCGGGGTAAATAATCTACTCTCTTATTATTGCATCAATGATTTCTGAAAGCTCCGTCGAGTCAAGTGTCCTTCCACGCCTTGAAAGACTGACATTTGCCAAATCAGATATATGTACCCTCTGAAGAGAATCCAGTTTCACAAACGTTCTTCTCGGGAACGGCGGATCATATTTAAATATTTCTCTGTTAGTTGGAAGCGTTAATTTCCACTCTTTCCCGGCCACAGATGACACAGTTAGAATTTCGATGTAATCGCCTTTTATCCCAACAATGAGATATGGTCTGTCATACTCAGGGAATGCACCGTCTGGGAAACGTATCCGTCCCCAAAACGCCTGCCCTGCAATAAACGACTGCGGCATCAGAAAATCACCAGCCTTCCATCATCTTCGCAAAGACTATACGCATCATCTTCGCATACCTGGGAAAACTTCTCTAATTCTGAGATCATATCATCGGTCATAATCAAATCATCATAGTAAAACGTAACGCCGTTAATAACCTCGTATCTTGGAGCACTTTTCTTTGTTTCTTTGTACGCTCTGACCGCCTTTCCTACCGCCTCGATGTCTTCCGGGAAAGCATCAAAATCTACAGCAGACTTCCTCTTGTCATGATAACCGTTCTCTGCAGTACCATTTTGATAGGCCTGCTGCCACGAGCGAAAACTATGATTCAAATCGGAAAGCTGTTTCGCTGTAAGATGTCCATAGACACCTATTACCGCATTTAATGTTTCATACTCTTCCTCGCTGAAATCAGGATTAAACTTTTCACTGTCTGCTTTAAATCCTGAATAATCATTCCGATATCTAAGCCGAACCTTTTCGACAACTAATCCATTTTCAAATGCAAGGACATCATCTTCAAAGAGCGGCTGTCGGCACTGAGCCAAGTGTGCCATATCTGCCAATACCAGCATTTTTTGTAATTTCATATTTCCGTCATATGTGTTTGGCATAGAATCGGCGCCACTCTTTATGAAAAATTTTGCAAAATCATACACATCTCGCATATCTGACACCTCCTTTTATTTCCCGCTTTTACTAAAAAAGCGGCCCACATTTGCCATTCATTCTGACTATAAATAAAAAATCCGCCTTTCGGCGGCCCCACATCTGGTGCCAGCACATGACACTTAAACGCAAATTCAGTAATATGGGAATACAGCGTATCTCTACCTGCAATCTTAGTATATGTCATTTTCCCTATTTTGTCAATGAATTTACTGACACGATCTTTGGGAGCCTAGCAAGATCGTATTCACAGAGTTTACTGATGGCTGTTATCTGGTTTGGGATCCCCACATGGAACTTTTTGATCATATCATCCGCAGAATAAGTGTGCGTTGAAGCATCGTCATTCAGATATGAATTGTTCGACAGATACACAATCATGCTCCGGTAAAGGTTTCTTTTTTCCGTTATGCTTTCTTTTCTCCTACTTATATATTCATCTTCAAATTTCAAAAGGAAATTTGTAAAACCGCATTCACGTATAACAACATGTTCCGTATCAACCACAGCCCTTGAAAGAATAAGCAAAGGTACAAAAAACGCTTGTTTTCTATACCTTTACTTATACTTTACGACTTTGCGCTTGCCCTAGTCTCGGGGCGTGAAGCTCGAATATCCGCAAAAGCCGCCCCCGTCACTTCTGCCAGCTTAAGGGGATCGATTTTCAGAGTGAGGCCGATCCGTCCTCCGCTGATATAGATTTCTTCGAAATCCCGGGCGGTCTCATGTATCACTGTCGGGAACATTTTTTTCATGCCCAATGGCGAGCATCCGCCTCTCACGTACCCGGTTATCTTTGTGATATCCCTGACGTGGATCATTTCCACAGATTTTTCTTTGACCGCGCGGGCAGCCTTTTTCAGATCCACTTCCAGGGCAATGGGTATGACAAACACATAATACTGCCTGCTTTTTCCCTGCATTACCAGTGTCTTAAAAGAAGCGTCCACCGGCGCCCCGGTGATCTCAGCCGTGTGCATCCCATCAATAAATTCTTCACATTCATATGTGATCGCCTCATATGGAATTTTCTTTTTATCCAGCATACGCATTGCATTGGTTTTTATCACTGCTCTTCCACCACCTGT
>CAZJSI010000119.1:0-7270 GCA_964548675.1 uncultured Eubacterium sp.
TGATTGCGAGGCGGAGGAATTGGCCAGGCAGTTGGCGGAACTGGTGTGCCGGGAGAAAAAAGAAAGATAGGAGGATGGCGGATAAACAGCCGATAAAAGGGGAGACCCCACAATTCATGAAATAAATTGTGGGGTCCCCCTTTTCACATTATTTTTGACCGTGAAGTTTCAGGTTTGCTTTAAGAAAACTTAAAACCAGTGATCCTTTTCTTCTGCATACAGATCCGGAAGAATTTTAGCAAGATTTGAAAATTCTTTTATATTATGATTTAACAGGGCAGTCGGTCCCGCAAGTGGAACGGACATTCCTTCCGGAATACATTTTACTTCTTTTCCGTCGATGATCTGATATCCGAACCAGAATCGGGAACGAAGCTCGGAACCGTCCGCTGTTGGTCTTAAAAAGTGGGTCATAACAACAGGAACATCCGGTTGATCATCATGACCTAGAACAATTACATTTGCACAAACAAGGGCGTTGCATGCATCTGTGTCGATTTTTGATTCATCGTAACCGAATGCAGAAGGTCTTCCGAAGCAAATGCGGAGCAGATCAGCCTGTCCGGTTCCGATATCCTCCCAGATATTATGAACACTGCCCCAGTGACGTTCTCTCATAGATAATGACATATCTCTTGCGCGCAAAGGGTCATCCAGATATACATCGTAATGATCCTCGTTATCCCAGCAGGCATATCGAAGGCGGTCAATGGGATGCCATGCAAACCACCAGTCAAACATTTCACCGGTTACGCCGGGGAAAACTGTCTGATTTGCGATCAATGCTGTATCATCCTCCATCTGCCACAGCCCAAATTCACCGGGCAGATTGCCGGGGAGAAATAAATCATTTCGATCCTGAATCTTCAAAGCGTCCCTAGGATCGCCGGGTCCTTTTTTGACAAGGTCATATTTTTCCTGCGGTCCAAGGCAGCAGGGCATAGCGTAATATTTAAAATAGCTTTTCTTTCTGTCCTGATCTGTTACCGGAACTTTAGCCATGGAAAAGCCTCCTTTCTATTTATCCCGATACTCTGGAACAGGTTCATTGTACGCCTTTAAGATCGTACCGATCAGATTAAACATGCCAATGGCAAGTACCAGAGAATTAAATGCAGATTGTCCAAGTTTTTTGACGCAGCTGTCATATACAGCACCCGGGATCGGGCCTGCTTTTGTCAGGGCAGTGGCAAGATCATAAGCGGCAGATTCTTTTTCATCCAGATCGCTCGGTTTTTGTCCGTTCATGACCATGGCAATCTGCTCGTCCGTTAATCCGAATTTCTTTGCAAGCTGTGTATGAGCATACATACCGTATTGGGCGTTTGCGTTGGTAACGGTAATCAGAATAGCAATTTCGTGTGCTTTCCCGCCGCATCTTTCAATGCTTTTTGCGATCATGGCGCGATTTAAGGGAAACAGCATATTTCCGATATCCGCCTCGTGAAGCATTACGTTGGATGGTCCGTTCAGTTCCTTGTTTTCAGTCAGCCAGATATAGGGCATCGGTTGCATGGCAACGATGTTATCGTCGTAAAATTTCTGCTGTTCCGGTGTAAGATTGTTTGGGTCGCAGTAAGGTAATCTGCTTTCTGTATTATAGATCATATGTTTTGTCCTCCTGTTATAATGTAAAAGAGTAATTTATTTGTATTCCATTCCGGGAGTGGGTTCTGCACCGCACAGCACAAAAAGAATGATACAGGGTTTGTCAGAACGGTTAGACCAGGCATGGATCGTTCCCCGCTGAATCAGAATATCCCCTTCTTTCATCAGAGTTTCTTCCTCGTCCAGAACCGCATAGCACTCTCCCTTCAGTATCATTGCGTAATCCAAAGATGTCGTCCGGTGTTTCATAGGCGGTTCCGGTGTGATCCCGTCTTCTTTCATCCCAAGTTTACCGTCCGGTGGAAATTCCATAATCCGGAATACATTGCCGGTCCTCGCAGGATTGATATCAAAGGGCCGGTCTGTAGCATCAACATATGCGCCAGAGATATCTCCGGGAGTCTCATTCATTCTCCAGATTTCGTTTGTCACAAATTCTTCGCATCCTCCGATTGCAAATCGGTTTGGACAATCCTGATCCTCTACAAAGATGGCGTTTCCGTCTGCATCGTGTCCGGTTATGATTCTTCTGAATGTAAGTGTTTTTGGCCCCGGTTTTACACCAGGTATTGCTTTTCCTAAATCTGCCATTGTATTTTCCTTTCTTTAAACAATTTGGTACTAATAGTTCAGAAAATGTTCACAATAAAATATTAACATTCTAAATTCGTTTATTCAAGGTTAGTTTTGAACAAAATAAAACTATATATTTGTGAAAAATTCACAAGAAAATTGTTTGCATCAGACGAGCAAGTGAACAAGCAGAAAGCAAACAATAAAAAAGAACAGAGAAAAAATGAACATATTCGGAATGTTTATTATGAAAAGATTATTTTTCCTGTTGCATTCAGGCATATTATGATGTATAATGAAAGAACAATATAAAACCTATTGGTTCGAAAATGTTCAGCTCATGTAAATAAGTACGTTAAAAAACTATTTTATAAGGAGGAAAAAACGTATGAAAAGAAAAGTAGTTGCATTTTTACTCACCGCTGCGTTGGCTATTACACTTGGTGCATGTGGAAATACTGGTTCTACAAACGAAAACACAAATGTAAGCACGGAAAATGAAGCGGCACAGCCTGCATCGGATACCGGTGAAACATATGTGCTGCGCCTTGGAGCAGCAACAGCCGGTCAGCATCCTCATAATGTATGGATGGAAGCATTTGAAACAGAGTTGGAAGAAGCATCCGAAGGACGTATTGATGTGCAGTTGTATCCCTCCGGGCAGTTGGGAAATATGGCGGAGCTGATTCAGGGGTTGCGGGACGGTACCGTGGATTCTGCTGTTTTTCCTACTACCTATTTCAG
Source organism: uncultured Eubacterium sp. (assembly GCA_964548675.1). Lineage (GTDB taxonomy): Bacteria > Bacillota > Clostridia > Lachnospirales > Lachnospiraceae > Eubacterium_I. The sequence continues at coordinate 2,926 of CAZJSI010000119.1, forward strand.
TACCACTTATATGGGAGCAACGGTCATTGATCTTCCATATTTATTTGAGGACAGTGAACAGCTTTATCGGATCCTGAGCGAAAATGATACGCTTTATACAAAAGGCTATGAGGACAACGGGATTATTCCGGTGACTTATCTCCGACTTTTTGAGCGTCAGGTATTGTCAAAAAATAAAGTGGAATCCATGGAGGATTTTAAAGGGATAAAAATGTGGTCTCTTCCAAGTGAAGTGATTCAGAAAGAGGTGGCGACAATGGGAGCTACCATATCGAACCTTGATATGGGAGAGCTGGCTCCGTCTTTACAAAATGGAACGGTGGATGGTGCGTTGACGGATATGGCGCTCTTTTTATCACAATCTCTTTATACCTCTGCACAGTATTTGCTGGATGCGCCCAACGATGCGATGGTCAGTCTGTATGCAATAAGTCCGGTATGGTGGAATCAGCTTCCCGAGGATTTGCAGAAAACGGTGACGGAAACAGCGCAGCAGGTTTCCGAAGAGGTGGGTTATCCATATATAGATACAATGAGTGAAAATGCACTTGAAGTAATGACAGAAGCCGGCCTAGAAGTGGTTGAGCCAAGTGCAGAGTTTGAAGCTGAGCTTCAGGAGGAATTAAGTGCTGTGACGGACTGGTATCTGGAGACATATCCAGAATATCAGGATATGTATAATGAACTGGCAGAACTGGTAGAGGCTGATAAATAATCAGAAGTATGCGGATGGGGGAGAAGGGCAGATGTGTTCTGCTATCTCTCCCTCCGTGTAAGAAGAAGGAGAGGAGGAAGAAGTGTCGTGTCGAAAATTAGGAATGTATATGATCGGTTTATCGTGATTTTGCTCACGGGAGCGGCTGCGTTAGGCGGTTTCAGCGCTGTTTTGGCAACCGTAAATGCGTTGTGCAGAAAAATTTTGTCAATCAGTTTCCCATGGGCAGAAGAGCTTGCTACCTATATGGTGGTAGTAGCGGTTTTTCTCGCCATTCCTCATCTGGAGTGGAATGGCAGATAACTGACGGTAGATCTTCTTGGGAATAGTCTGAAAAAACCTCTGGCAAAAAAAATAATGGCAATATTCAGTTCCGTCATCGTCATTGTTGTCTGCTGTGTGGTGGTGCGTTACGGTATGGATTCGACCATTACCGCATATCAGACAGATACGAGAACGTTTGTTATGCAGTGGCCTAGGGCGATATTTTTTGGAATAGGAGTGGCAGGTTTTGTTCTGGCAATTATATCGAGTATTGCTGCCATCTTCCTGAAAGGAAATGAGAGGGGGGACTCAAATGACAGCTAGTATTGCATTCGCGTTTGTCATATTATTGGTTTTGATATTTTTAAATGTACCAATTTATGCGTGTTTAATGGCGGCAGGCATATATTTAATGGTGTTTGTAAACAATATGCCGCTGCAAAGTGTTTTTACCGTAATGTTTGAAGGTATTACTAAAAACAGTCTTTTGGCAATACCCTTTTTTGTTTTGGCAGGAAATTTTATTTCAGGAGGTTCTCTGGGGAAACGCCTGATCGAATTTTGTACAACCTTTTTGAAAAATATCCGGGCAGGCATACCGTTGGCATGCCTGATATCCAATGCGATTTTTGGTGCAATTTCCGGCTCACCGCCTGCAGCAACGGCCGTATTTGCAAAGATCGTTCATAAACCGATTCTGGAATCAGACGGTGAAGAAATGGCGACGGGACTTGTAACCTCGGCAGCAGGTCTGGCATCTATTATTCCGCCCAGTGTGATTATGATCATTTATGGGATATCCACGGATACGTCGGTAAGCGAAATGTTTATGGCAGGAATTTTACCTGGTATATGCATGGTGGTTATCATTGCGGTCTATCTCTTTGCAAAATGTAAAAAGAAAGAAAAGCAGCCGATTACAGTAAGAGATATCGGGCAGGCATTTAAAAAGGGGATTCCTGTGCTGATACTTCCGATCCTTGTGTTGGGTGGTATTTATACAGGAATTGTTACGCCTACCGAAGCCGGAGCGCTGTCCGCGGTTTATTGTGTGATTGTCAGTGTATTTGTTTTGCGGGAAATAAAGGTCAGCGAGATCCCAAAGATTTTAAGAGATTCTCTGACGACGTCAGCACAGGTGTTTTTATTGATTGCGGCCAGTGCGTTTTTTGCCCGTGCACTGACAATTTCTCAGCTTCCACAGTGGGTTACGGAATTTTTCGGTGGTGTTCCGAAAATCGTATTTCTGATCCTTCTGCTGATCCTGCTGTTGATTGTGGGGTGTTTCTTTGATCCAAGTGCGGCTATTTTGATACTGGCGCCAATGCTTCTGCCGGCAGCGACAGCTTTGGGAATCAATGCGATCCACCTGGGAATTATATTTACTGTTACGCTGTCTGTAGGTATGTTCACACCGCCTTTTGGTCTGAATATTTTTGTGGCGCAAAGTGTGCTGGGGTATGATATGAAAACAATTACGAGATCTCTGATACCGTTCATCGGACTGTATCTGATCGGTATTGTATTGATTACCTTTATACCGTCTATATCCACCCTTTTGCCATCAATTTTGTAAAGGGGAATCAGGATGAGTACGAGAGAGGTTGTAAAGGCTGCGTGCCGCAACTGCCATGGCGGATGCAGTGCATTACTTACGGTGGAAGACGGAAGATTAGTAAAAATTGCACCTGATCCGGATGGGCCGCTGAATAAAGGCAGAATGTGTGCAAAGGGGCTCAGCGGAATGGAGCTGTTGTATCACCCTGACCGGTTAAAATATCCAATGCGCCGGGCAGGCGGACGTGGGGAAGGAAAGTGGCAGCGGATTACATGGGATCAGGCTTATGATGAGATTGCAGAACATTTAAATGAGATTATAGAAACGTATGGTGCGGAGGCAATCTGTGTTGCCCAGGGAACCGGGCGGCATATGTTTCATCATGTTCCGAGGTTTGCCAATACACTGGGGACGCCAAATTGGATCGAACCAGGATTTGCACAGTGTTTTTTCCCCAGGGTTCAGGTCGGGATGATGTGTTTTGGAGCCTCGCCCATTGCCGATTATTATGGCGATGTGACTCCAGAATGTATTCTGGTCTGGGGGCACAATCATGAAATAACCAGTGCAGGAAGCGAGTGTCAGTTTCTGATCAATAAAGCGATCTGTAACGGTGCAAAAATGATTGTGGTAGATCCGCGAAAAACCAGATTGGCAAAGCATGCAGAATACTGGCTGCAGCTGCGTCCGGGAACCGATGACGCACTGGCGCTTGGAATGCTGCATGTCATCATAGAAGAAAAACTTTATGATGCGGATTTTGTAGATAAATGGTGTTATGGGTTTGAAGCGCTTGAAAAACGGATCCAAGACTATCCGCCGGAAAAAGTGGCGGAAATCACCTGGGTTCCAAAGAAAAAGATCATAGCTGCTGCCAGAGCATTTGCAATGGCGAAGCCGGCTACATTGGAATGGGGTGTTGGCATTGAACATACTCCCAACACGACCCAGACGGTCCGGGCAATCGCAATTTTAATGGCGATTACCGGAAATTATGACGTACCGGGAGGATGGCTGGAGGATTTGGGCGTTCTTCCCGCGGCAGATCATAATAATCATCTTTTGTCTGAAGAACAGGGAAAAAAGAGACTTGGAGAGAGTACATACCGGGTTTTGGCCGGAAATCATAATCCGTTTCCGTCGGCGCATATCCCCTCGGTTATGGAAGCTGCAATTACCGGTAAGCCATATCCGATCAAGAGTTTTCTCCATTTTGGAAACAATGGCATCATAAGTAATGGTGATGCAAAAAAGACAGCAAAAGCACTGATGGCAGCGGAATTTAATGTCTGCATGGATCATTTTATGACGCCTACTGCGGAACTATGTGATATTGTGCTGCCGGCAGCATTTTGGATGGAGCTGGATGAGATTCACTGTGCGCCGGATTGGGGACACACTATACTGGTGCAAAAGCAGGTGGTGAGACCCTATGATGTTAAGTCGGACGAAGAAGTATTCTGTGAGCTCTGTGCCCGCATGGGTTTGGATTATGGAGCTGAAAAGCCCAGTGATATATACGATGAGCAGCTTCGGCTGGCAGCGGAAAAATATCCCCAGTTAAAGGGAATTGATTTTGAGACAATGAAAAAAATGTCCTATATTCAAATTCCATATGAATATAAAAAGTATGAAAAAAGAGGTGTTTTTCGTACCCCTACAGGGAAGATTGAATTATATTCCACGCTGTTTGAGAAGCTGGGATATGATCCCCTTCCCTACTATGAGGAACCGCCGGAGTCTCCTTATTCCGCTCCTGAAAAATTAAAAAAATAAACTTAAGCTTTTATTTTTACAACGACTTTTTT
>CAZJSI010000119.1:7280-10081 GCA_964548675.1 uncultured Eubacterium sp.
ATCCCTATGTTTTGACGACAGGAGGACGAAGAAGATTTTATTTTTGTTCTGAGGGAAAGCAGGTGACATCTTTTCGGCGTATTCACGGGTTTCCGCAGGTGGAAATACATCCAAAAACTGCTGACAGGCATGGCATTAAAGACGGAGATATGGTATATATTGAATCTCCGAGAGGACGGATCGTGCAAAAAGCGTGGGTGCATGACGGCATAGATCCCAGAGTCATTAACTGTGAGTATGGCTGGTGGTTTCCGGAGCGGGGAGGTCCTGAATATGGCTGTTATGATTCCAACTGTAATGTGCTTACTTCCACGGAGGAATATTTTGACCCTTGTATGGGCACTTATCAGTTAAGGGGGCTTTTATGTACCATATATCCTGCCGGGGATATAAAAAATGAAAGTACATATTTGGAGAAGCTGCAACGTGATGTCAGACCATTAGATGAGAGCTCGCCGAGTATCGAGATCGATCCGAATAAATGTATTCTGTGCGGAAACTGTGTCTATACCTGTGGTCATGTGCAGGGTATTGGAGCGTTGGAGTTTGTTACCACCGGTCAGGGGACAATGGTGACTGCGCGGGATGGATTGAAACTGGCAGAAACAGACTGTGTTGGATGCGGACAGTGTGCGCAGGTGTGTCCGGCGGATGCAATTTATGCGAAAAGTCAGGTAGAACAGATCATGGAACAAATACGAAAGGATGATGTGATTGTCTGCGCTCAAATAGCGCCATCTGTCCGGGTGGGGCTTAGCCGGAAACTTGGACTTGAAGATGGGGAAAACGCCATCGGAAAAATCATATCTCTTTTGAGAAAACTTGGTTTTGATGAGGTGTTTGATACGTCGGTAGGAGCCGATCTTACCATTTATGAGGAGGCGGCAGAACTGGAGCATAGGCTTGAAGCAAATGAAAAATTGCCATTGTTTACAAGTTGCTGTCCTGCGTGGGTGAAATATTGTGAAGAGAAATATCCGGAATTTGTTTCAAATATCTCTTCCTGCCGCTCTCCACATCAGATGTTGGGAGCAGTGATACGTCATGAAAAAGAGGAAAAGCACGAAGGATCAGGATGCAGCCGTGTAATAGTGTCTGTTATGCCCTGTACAGCTAAAAAAGCGGAAATTCTACGTCCGGAATCTCAGACGGAAGGGAAGCAGGATGTAGATTATGTGATAACCGTAGCGGAATTGGCAAAGCTGGTAGAACGTTTAGCCATAGATGTAGACCGGCTGCAGGAGGTTTCAGCGGATATGCCATATCATATAGAATCCGGAAGTGGTGTGATCTTTGGATCAAATGGAGGCGTGTTGGAAGCGATGCTTCGTTATCTGTCTGGTGACGGAGAAAAACGACTGAATATGAATAAGGTTTCTTTTTTACCGGGGGTGGAAGAAGTTACACTGGATGTAGGAGGAAGGCACTTGCGGGCGGCGGCTGTCAGCGGTCTGTCGAACGCAGCGGCTTTGCTGGAATGCATAAAGAAACAGGAAGTGAAGTATGATGTTGTAGAAGTAATGGCCTGCCCGGGTGGCTGCATGATGGGCGGAGGACAGATCCCGTTTGATTTTTATGAGCGTAATGAAATTTATGGAAAGCGAAAGCAGGGAATTTTCTCCATAGATAAATGTTCCGGGATATGGGAATCGTCAAAAAATGAGCAGGCAAAAATGCTCTATGAGAAGTTTTCCGCACAGGAGCGAAAAATGCTTCTTCACCGGTCAGTCAGAACATAAACAGGTTCTATTGAACAGAAAAGGAAACCAGAGTACAGGAATCACAGGTACTCTGGTTTCTTTGTCTTAAATATAATCATTTGACTTCAGATAGTTTAAAAAGATATCTGTTGTAATTTGAAGATAAGATTCTTTGTCAATATCTTTGGGAAATTCCCCTATCACATCATGCATCAGCAGATAAGATTGAAGCGTACCTATGTATGTCAGTACAAAGGAAAACAATTTTTTTGAATCGGGCTGCGGCTTATTATTTTGTTCCCCATAGAGATTTACATATTTCACAATGTTATTACATGCCGGTTTTATGCCATGCTCATAATACAAAGATCCAATGGCTGGGAATTTGTCGGAAGAGTGGATGACAGATTTAAAAATTGCCAGACGGTTTGGGGTGTCACTGATCTGTAAGTAGCTTCTTCCAACAGACATAATAACATCCTGAATATCCAGATCATTCGGGGAGGAGGCTATTTCCTGTGTATACAGATTAAAGGAACTGTTCTGCAATACCTGAGAAAAGAGGTCCTCTTTTCCGCTGCAATACTGATAAAGGGATGATTTGGAAATTTTCTGTTTACTGGCAATGTCATCCATTGTCACAGCGTCAAAACCTTTTTCGCCAAAAAGAATAAGCGCTGTCTGCAGCAGCTCTGCTTTGTTTCGTTCATATTCGGGTCGAATGCCTGCCACTTCAGGGATGTCAAGTGCATCAAATAGATCCTTTTTGTTTTTAAAATAAATATAGATGGCACTGGGAGAAATACCGGCTTCTCTGGCGATATCTCTTATGGTTGTCTCTTTATAACCGTTTTCGGTAAAACATTTTCTGGCACAGTTTAAAATGTTTGTTTTTTGTCCGCTTGTTTCGCTGTTTTTCATGAAAAATACCCCGTTTTTTCAGATAGTAAAATACTTAGAATAACTAAATATAGTATAATTTATGATACGATGATTTCCTTTTTCTTTCAAGAAGAAATTTTGCCAGATATTTCCAATTCTTAAAATTTTATAATATTTCTCTTACTATATAGTTGACAGTTTACATAAAAGCAGATATAG
>CAZJSI010000120.1:0-10029 GCA_964548675.1 uncultured Eubacterium sp.
AACAAGAATCGTTGTTATGAAAGACGGCGTTATCATGCAGGTTGATTCTCCGCAGAAACTGTATAACCAGCCGGATAACCTGTTTGTTGCAGGATTCATCGGTTCTCCTCAGATGAACTTCATGGATTGCGTATGTAAAGTAAGTGGAGATAAAGTTACTCTGACAAGCGGCGACGCAACATATGTAATGCCGGCTAACAAAGCAAAAGCTCTGAAAGACGGCGGATATGACGGAAAGACAGTTGTATTTGGTATTCGTCCGGATGATATGGACGACTATCCGGAGTTTGTTCAGAAACATTCTGAATATACAATCAAAGCTCAGTGTACCGGTTACGAATTACTTGGTTCAGAAGTATTATTATACTACACAGCAAATGGCCTTACAATGACTGCTAAAGTAGATGCAAGTACACCGTGCCGTTATGGTGATGACGTAACAGTCGCTTTCGATATCGATAAGGGACATGTTTTCGATAAAGAGACAGAGCAGGTTATCTGCCACTAAGAAAAAATCATATGAAACTGATAAACGGGGTATGGTTATCGTACCCCGTTTTCTTGTATCAAAGGAAATTGCTCTGCAATATTCCTTTGATACAAAATCCCTACGGGAAACGCTGCGCAGCTACGCGCGCGGAACAAAGGAAATATTCTTGAAGGAGGAATATATGGAACAGCTTTCGGCAAAGAAGTTAAAACAGGCGTTGGAAGAGATGAAAGATATTTCCAGGATGGAATTTCTTCTTTTTTCGAGAAAAGGAAAACTATCGGCAGGTACAATAGATGAGATAGATAACAGTTTATGCGAGTCGGTGGCACAGTTTGCAAAATCTCCGGCGGAAAGCCAGGTGGTGCGGGAATGGATATTCTTCCGTGTAGAAGTGGATGGACAAACGGAATATGTATTGCTGTGCAGCAAGGGAGTCGGTGCGGACGCCTCTTATATGTTGGGAAGAATGGCAGTTTGTCAGATACGAAATCTCTGTATCTCAACAAGAGAGCCCATGGATCAGATGAATTTTCTCCGGCAGATATTTTGCGGGGAGATTCCCCGGGAACGGATTGAGGAAAAGAATCATCAGCTTCGGCTGAAGTCCGGAAAATTTGTTCTGTATGCGATACAATTTACCCGGGAAAAAGATTCTGTTGTCCTGGAAACTTTGAAAAACCTGTTTGTTGTCCGTTATGTGGATTACCTTGTGGAGATGGATGGAACAAAAGTCGTTCTGATGAAAAATGTGACCGGAATAGAAGATGGAAACTATGAACAGTATGCCCGGGTGATCGTGGACAATCTACAGGCGGAAGCCATGACAAATGTGTGGATTGGATATGGAGATGCAGTGGATTCTTTTGAGCAGATGAGCGAAGCATACGGTAATGCCTGCATATCGCTGAAGATCGGAAAAATCTTTTACAGTGAAGAAAGAGTATTTTACTATAACAGATTGGGAATCGGGCGATTAATTTATCAGCTTCCGCTGGATTTATGTGAAATATTTTTGAAGGAAATACTTGGAGAAAATGCGAATGTAGATTTTGACGAGGAGACATTGACTACGATCAATCAGTTATTTGACAATAATCTGAATATATCGGAGACAGCGAGACAGCTCTATATTCACAGAAACACATTAGTGTACCGTCTGGAACGCATTGAGAAAAAACTGGGGTTGGATATTCGTTCTTTTGAGGATGCCATGCTCTTTAAAATTGCCATGATGGTACGCACTCATGTAAAAACAATACGCCAGTAACCTTGAGAAATATATCAGATGAGAGATGACCCCCACCTCTACAGGTGGTGAGAAACAAACTTGTATCAGTGGGAGTTCAATCTCCCATCTGATATAGCCTCCGGCAGGATTGCAGAGGCATGCAAAGGAATGATATCGGCAGAGCCGATGCATGCCTCGCAGCAAGAATGCTGGAGCATCCTTGAATAAATAAGGGAAGCTATAGTTGTAAAAAAGATGTAGAGATGTTAAAATAAATTCGGAGCAGTTATAAAACACACAGGAGGAGGCCTATGAATTTATTTGGCGGCAGGAAACCTGTCAGGAGCAGAGAGCAGGGCGTTCCAAATAGAAACAGGAATATTGACATTAAAGAGACAGAGAATATGACACAGGAAGAGGATGTTTTATTGGAGCAGATAAACGAATTGAAGAAAAAGGCGGAATCACTTCAGAGGGTTCTTGCTGTTCGGGAACAGAGAGCAGAGGAACTGGGACAGATTATTTCTGACCGGGAAGGAAAAGTAAAGGAACTGGATGTGGCAATAGAGAGCCGGCGGGAGGCTGCCGATCAATTGATCGTTGGCGTTACAGTGCAGGTTCAGGAGATGATACAGGCGCTGGATAAACAGATGAAACTGTTGGATGTGAAAGCAGAACGCCAGATTAAGCAGATTGGTGAAAATTCGGAACATCAAAAAGCGCAGTTGGAATCGATTGAATCTTTGCAGAAGCAAATGAATGAGAGCGCCGGATATCAGGGAGAGCAGTTGAAATCTGTCGAGTCCCTGCAGCGTCAGATGAACGAGAGCACTGAACAGCAGATAGAACTGTTGAAGCTTATGGATTGCCGCCAGAAGCAGTCAGATGAAAATGCGGTACAGCAGCAGGAAGATCTGAAAACGGCACTCAGGGAATTGAGTGAAAAACTGGACAATTTGAAATTTGATTTTGGTGACAGGATCCACACAGAAAATGTAAAGTGTTATCGAAATATTAAGAGTTTGTTTACAGAGCTGGACGGCAAGCTAGCGGATATGGAATTGGGAGCTGGCAGCTTGGAAAAAATTCAGAAATCATTCAAAGGATGGAAGTTTTTCTCTTTCTTTGCATTTGCCGATTTTATTTTGATTATTGTATACATATTATATTCAACGGGGCTGTTGCTTTAAAGTTGATGTAATTAGGAATTGTGAAAGTGGGATAATAATGATATGGGATTAGAGGAAAAGAAAAAAGTCTGGGTGGTAGGCCATAAAAATCCGGATACGGATTCTATTTGTGCTGCAATTGCCTATGCAAATTTAAAAAACCAGACAGATGAAAAGAAGTATGAACCGAAGAGGGCTGGTGAATTAAACGAGGAGACAAAGTATGTACTGAAAACATTTGGGATAAAAGCACCGGGATTGATCACGGATGTGGGAGCACAGGTCAAAGATATAGAAATCCGCAGGACTGCAGGAGTCAGCGGAAAGATATCCCTGAAAAAAGCATGGGAGATGATGAAGGAACAGAATGTGGTGACATTGCCGATCACAGATGCTGAGAATAATCTGGAAGGTCTGATTATCACCGGAGATATTGCAACGTCTTACATGGATGTCTATGACAAATATATTTTATCCCGGGCAAAGACCCAGTATCAGAATATCAAGGAAACTCTGGAGGGAACGATTCTCTGTGGAAATGAACACGGATATTTTAACCGGGGAAAGGTTGTAGTCGGGACGGCAAATCCGGAGATCATGGAAGAATTTTTGGATGATGATGATCTGGTCATTCTGGGAAACAGGTATGATTCACAGATTTGTGCGTTGGAAGCGAATGCAAGCTGTATTGTTATTACAGGCGGCCCAAAAGTGTCAAAAACCATTGTGAGGATGGCGGAGGAGAAAAACTGTGTGTTGATCACGACGGATTATGATACTTATACGACGGCGCGTTTGATCAACCAGAGTATGCCGATCAAATTTTTCATGCGGCGGGATAATCTGATCACGTTTGATACGGAAGAGTATATTGATGATGTGAAAGAAATCATGTCCAAGGAAAAACATCGTGATTTTCCGGTTTTGGATGAAAACGGAAAATATGTTGGGATGATTTCCAGACGAAATCTGTTAAATATGAAGAAGAAACAGGTGATCCTGGTGGATCATAATGAGAGGACACAGGCTGTGGACGGCATTAATGGCGCGGACATCCTGGAAATTATCGATCACCACAGGATCGGAAGCCTGGAGACAATGTCTCCGGTATTTTTCCGCAATCAGCCTTTGGGATGTACGGCAACGATCATATATCAGATGTATCGCGAGAAAAATGTGGAAATTACAAAAAAAATTGCAGGCTTGCTCTGCTCGGCAATTTTATCAGATACGCTGATGTATCGCTCGCCTACCTGCACTCCGCTTGATAAATATGTGGCGGAGGAGCTGGCTGTGATTGCCGGCGTTAACACGGAGAACCATGCAAAGGCGATGTTCCAGGCAGGCAGTGATTTTGGCTCTAAGACACCGGAAGAGATCTTTTATCAGGATTTCAAGACATTCAGCCAGAATGGCATAGATTTCGGCGTTGGCCAGATCAGCGCTATGACGCAGGATGAACTGGATCAGGTGAAAGAAAAGCTGCTTCCTTACCTTCAGCAGGCTATGAATGAACGAAAGATCCAGATGGTATTTGTCATGTTGACAAATATTATCGAGGAGACAACGTATCTGATCTGTGACGGGGATAAGGCGGATGAACTGGTGGAACATTCCTACCATGTTCATAAAACAGGTGATTATCATGTGTTAAAAGGCGTGGTATCAAGGAAGAAACAGTTGATACCGATGTTTATATCTACATTACAGGAACAATAGGAGATCATCATGGAGAGAGAATATTGGAAACCAGGGAACATGCTCTATCCGGTGCCGGCAGTTATGGTAAGTTGTATGCGTCCCGGAGAAAAGCCGAATATTATTACCATTGCATGGGCGGGAACGATCTGTTCGGATCCGGCAATGGTGTCTATATCAGTGCGAAAAGAGCGGTATTCCTATGATATTATAAAAGAAACCGGCGAGTTTGTGATCAATCTTACCACAAAGGATTTGGCGTATGTGACTGATTATTGCGGAGTGAAATCAGGCAGGGACATTGATAAATTTGAGGCGATGCACTTAACGCCGAGCGCTTCAAAGACCGTATCTGCTCCTGGAATCGCACAGAGTCCGGTAAGCATTGAGTGTAAAGTAAAGCAGGTCATAGAGCTTGGAAGCCACGATATGTTTTTGGCGGAGGTGACCGCGGTATCCGTAGATTCAAAGTATATGGATGAAAATGGAAAATTCCATTTGAATGATATTGGATTGACCGCTTATTCCCATGGCGAATATTTTGAATTGGGGAAGAAAATCGGGAAATTTGGTTACAGTGTAAAGAAAAAATAAGAAAGCGTATCCGGGAGGTAAGAAAAGTATGGTTCGTACACTTTTGCGTCTAAAGTTTTGAAAGCGCAGCTTTCCTATGATGTTTGCCTGCTATCCGGAAAAACAAAAAGAAACCGGCGAAACAAAAATGCTGTTCGGCAGATTTGCTTCGCCGGTATTTTATTTCAGCAGCATATCCATAAGCATGGCGTAGACTTCCGTGCTCTGCTCGGACCAGTTGCTGCAGATCGCCTCTGCCTGTTCCCTTGTGTCTACGGCGATGGTCAGGTCAATGACAGATTTCTCGACTTCTTTTATCTGGCAGCGGACGCCGTATCCTTTTCCGGGAGCTTTAAAGTAATCCGCGTAGATGGAAGTTTCCTGCTTCAGATCATAATGATGTTCCCGAAAATAGGCCAGGATATCTTCTTTGATGGCGTCAGATATCTTATCATTGAAAAAGCGGAGCGTCTGCCGGCCTTCCTCTGTGATCCGGTATCGGGTATTGCTGTGGGTAGATTCTGCGGTGATCAGCTCCGATGACAGCAGGTCAGAAAATGTCTGCTGCACTGTAAAATAAGTTGTATAATCCTTTTCCAGAATGAAATTTGTAATCTGCGTGTTGGTGAGCGGGTATTCCACTTTATCCAGCATAAACAGGATTATCAGGCGGTACATAGTATCAAGTTCAATCACTGGCATCCCTCCCTTTATGATTTTTCGTCACTGTTTGGGACGTGCTGCGCATTTTCCCTGCCAGGTGTCCCGTTCTTTGAAGCGTTTTTGAATCGTGTTTAAAACCCGTTTTTTGTCCCCGCTCCATTTCGGAGCGATCAGAATGGATTTTGGGCCATCTCCGGTAATCCTGTGTATGACCATGGAATCCGGCAGGCGTTCGATACAATCAACGATCAGGTCGCAATATTCCTCCATTGAAAATATGGAAAACGGATGTTCCCGGTAATAATCAGCCAGGTCCGTGTGCTCCAATATGTGAAGAAGCTGGAGCTTCACGCCCTGAACAGGAGAGCGGGCGATATAGTCTACGGTCTGAAGCATATCTTCTTTTGCCTCTCCCGGCAGTCCCAGAATGATATGGGAGATAACAGGAATGTTGTGGCCGTTCAGCGTATTCACTGTTTTTTCGTAGCAGGAGAGAGAAAATTCCCTGCGTATAAAAGCGGCAGTCCTCTCGTGGATCGTCTGCAGCCCAAGCTCGATCCAGACGGGTTTTATTTGCGCGAGCCCGTCAAGTAACTCGATGATTTCATCCGTAATACAATCCGGCCTTGTCGCAATTGATAAGGCGGCCACATCGGGATGCGAGATAGCTTCCAAAAAGAGGGGGCGCAGATAGGATACCGGAGCATAGGTATTTGAGTAAGCCTGAAAATAGGCAATATATTTCCGGCATTTTGTCTTTGAGGCAAGTTTTTTTCTGCCGTCCTCCAACTGTTCTGTGATGGAAGCTGCGGCATTTCCGGCAAAATCACCGGATCCGCCCCGGCTGCAAAAGATGCAGCCCCGGGTTCCTTTTGTGCCGTCCCGGTTTGGACAGGTACAGCCGGCGTTTAGGGAGATACGGTATACTTTTTCTCCAAATGTTTCTGTTAAATAGCGATTCAGTGAATAGTAGCGTTTTTGGCTCATCGTCTGATATGGGATTTTACAGCCTGGCTTACGACCTCGGCAACACGGGGATCAAATGCTTCCGGCATAATAAAATCTTCATTCAATTCTTCTTCGCTGACAAGTCCGGCGATCGCTTTTGCGGCAGCAAGCTTCATCTCTTCCGTGATCTGTTCTGCACGGCCTTCCAGTGCACCTTTGAAAATGCCGGGAAAAGCGATGACATTGTTGACCTGATTCGGAAAATCACTTCGTCCGGTTCCAACAACTTTGGCACCGGCAGCTTTTGCCACATCGGGCATAATTTCCGGCACCGGGTTTGCCATGGCAAAGAGAATAGAATCCCTGTTCATGGAGGCAACCATCTCTGCGCTTACAATGTTCGGTGCGGATACACCGACGAAAATGTCCGCTCCTTTTAAGGCGTCTGCAAGGGTACCGCTTTTATTTTCCAGATTGGTTACTTCCGTCATTTTTTTCTGCATCCAGTTCAAATCCGGATAATCCTTACCTATGATGCCAAGTTTATCACACATGGTTACATGTTTGAAACCGTAAGTGAGAAGCAGTTTTGTGATTGCGATCCCTGCGGAACCGGCGCCGTTTACAACGACACGGCAATCCTCTTTTTTCTTACCTGTCACTCTCAGGCCGTTGATGATTCCTGCCAGAACAACAATGGCCGTTCCGTGCTGGTCGTCATGAAAGACGGGAATGTGGAGCATGGATTTTAAGCGCTCCTCAATCTCAAAGCATCTCGGCGCGGAGATATCTTCCAGATTGATGCCGCCGAAAGCAGGTGCGATATTTGCAACGGTTTTGATGATTTCTTCGGTATCCTGCGTGTCGAGTACGATCGGTACGGCGTTGACATTGCCGAATTCTTTAAACAGAACGCATTTCCCTTCCATAACCGGCATTGCAGCGAGGGCGCCGATGTTGCCGAGGCCAAGTACGGCGCTTCCGTCGGAAATGACAGCGACAGTGTTGGCTTTCATTGTATAGGTATAAGCTTCTTCCGGATTTGCCGCAATTACCTTACAGGGTTCGGCAACGCCCGGAGTATAAGCGATGGACAGATCTTCGCGGGTTTTGACCGGAGATTTTGCCACAGTATTTAATTTCCCATTCCATTCTTTATGTAATAATAAAGCCTTCTCGTTTAAGTCCATAAAGCGTAAACTCCTTTTCGTAGAATTTTTAAACACAGCTATCATAACATTAAAAAAACGACAAATCAAGGAAATCGGAAAATTAACACTTCCTATTTTAAGAAACTTGGTGTATAATAAATCCAGTAGATGAGAGATCATGTCGATTCTGACAGAAATTCCAAGGATGAGTAATTTGAATAATAAAAATGCTCTGCGGACGGGAACAGCGCCGCATACAAAGGAATAAATGCAGCAACAGATGTTTTTACTGGAGGTTAGAATGAGAGAAAAGTATGAAAGTCTGTCACTTGCCGTTTTACGGGATTTGGCAAAAGCAAGAGGTTTAAAGAAAATATCGACGTTGAAAAAAGGTGAGTTGATCGAACGGATGCTGGAGGAAGATGAAAAAGACGCGGCGGCGAAACAGGAGCCTGCCCGGGAAGAAACCGAAAAGCAGCCGGTTCGAAAAGGAAAACCCGGAAGGCCGAGAGTGGTGAAAAATGATGGTGAAAAAGCTGAGAGAGCAGAAAATACCGGAGAAGTAAAGAGCAATGAAAACAGTGATAAATCATCTCCTTCCTCCGGGAAAAATGAGGACGAGCCTGCGGGAAAAGAACAGTCTGTGAGAAAAGAACAGTCTGTGAGAAAAGAACAGTTTGCGAGAAAAGAACAGTTTGTCGGAAAAGAACAAGCTGTGAGAAAAGAACAGTCTGTGGGAAAAGAACAGCCTGCGGGAAAAGAACAGCCTGCGCAGAAAACAGCCGAAGAAGAGATGATGGAAATCCGCAAGGATGAGGCGTCTTTGGATAGTGGAGAGCAGGCAAACGGGATCCTGGAAGTTATGCCGGATGGATACGGATTCATTCGTTGTGAGAATTATCTTCCGGGAGAAAATGATGTGTATGTATCTCCGTCCCAGATTCGCCGGTTCAATTTGAAAACGGGTGATATTATTGTCGGAAATAAGAGGATCAAGTCCCAGGGAGAGAAATTCAGCGCTTTGCTTTATATTACTACGGTAAACGATGTGCCGCCCTATGAGGCTTCGAAGCGGAAAGCTTTTGAGGATCTGACTCCGATCTTCCCGAACGAGAGGCTGCGTCTGGAGACGGCTCCGAATAAGACGGCGATGCGTATTATGGACCTGATCTCACCGGTTGGTAAGGGCCAGCGTGGCATGATCGTTTCCCAGCCGAAGGCAGGAAAGACTACCCTTTTGAAAGAGGTGGCTGCCTCTGTGACAAAGAATAACCCTGAGATGCATCTGATCATTTTGCTGATCGATGAGCGCCCGGAGGAAGTTACCGATATCAAGGAGGCGATTGAGGGAGACAATGTGGAAGTGATCTATTCCACTTTTGATGAACTTCCGGAGCATCACAAACGTGTATCTGAGATGGTGATTGAGCGTGCAAAACGTCTCGTAGAACATAAAAAGGATGTTATGATCCTTCTGGATAGCATCACGCGTCTGGCAAGGGCTTACAACCTGGTTGTGCCGCCAAGCGGGCGTACCTTATCCGGCGGTCTTGATCCGGCAGCGCTGCACATGCCAAAACGTTTCTTTGGCGCTGCAAGAAATATGCGCGAGGGCGGAAGCCTGACGATTCTTGCGACAGCCCTGGTAGATACGGGAAGCAAGATGGATGATGTTGTTTATGAAGAATTTAAGGGAACCGGCAACATGGAACTTGTACTGGACCGCAAACTTTCCGAAAAACGCATTTTCCCGGCTATCGATATTGTAAAATCCAGTACGAGAAGAGAGGACCTGCTGTTGGATAAAGAGGAGCAGGAGGCAGTTTACATTATGCGGAAAGCATTTAACAGCATGAAGTCTGACGAGGCGGTGGAAAATATTCTTCATATGTTCCTGCGCACAAGAAATAACCGCGAGTTTGTACAGCTTGTCAAGAAAAGAAAAGTTTTTTAAAACTTAACTTAACTTTTCTAAAATTTAGCTTGCATTACAAATGAGCTCATGCTATAATGTTAAAGCTGTGTATCGGAGTAACTCCGATATTATAGGAACCGCTTTGCGAACCCTATATTATTAACAAGTTTATTGTTTTTCATAAGACGTAA
>CAZJSI010000121.1:0-9950 GCA_964548675.1 uncultured Eubacterium sp.
TTGTTGACAGAAAAATTCTTAAAAATAAATTTTTTCCTGTGTTTTAATACCTATATAAAGCAATAAAGAGCAGTGGCGGAAAGGAGATTAAGATGACAAAAGTAAAAACAGGGAGTATGGAGATGTGATATGGAATCGGCGAACAACAAAATATGGAAATGTGAGATCAGTGTAAAGAAAGGGAAAAGACATGTACAGAAAAATATGCTCTGCCAGGACCGGGTTGCCTATAGACGGGAAGGAACGAAACAGTCGATTGCTTTGAGGGATGGAATCGGTAAAACGGATTTGAATGTGATCGCAGGGGAAAAAACAGTGGAGATCGTCAATGAGTTTCTGATCAGGAGATTTGATGAGTTCAGGACAGATAAAAGAAAGGGAGTCGGACATGCGTTGATAAAAGAGATATATGGCGTGTATGGAGATATGATGGAACAATTCAGCCAGCCGGTTTCAGAATTTGCTTCCACAATCCTGGGACTCTGCATTGACACGGAGACAAATGAGTATTGTGCCATTCATCTGGGAGACGGCGCGATTTTATGCAGAGGTGACAGAAACAGAGTCCTGTCCTATCCGGTGAATGGGATGACAAAAGATGAGACTTATCTGACGACATCCGCTCATATTCCGGAAAAAATGAAATTGTACCGCGGCACTCTGGATCAGATTACGGCATTTGTCCTTTGCTCTGACGGCGTATATGAGGAGAGAAAAAAGCTTTGGGACATATTCGGTTATCTGGAACAGGAGGAGAGATCCATTGAACTGCCGGAGAGAGACGATGATCAGAGTATTATTCAATTGAAAAAGGTGAACTAGTACGGCTATTTCATGTTGCGGAGTGTAATTCATTAATGATACAATTTGATTAGTTCTTTTTGAAAGGCGGGAAGGTATGAACACTGAAGAGAAAAAGAAATGGCGGTTCGAAGATCAGGTCCATAGCGAGGAGACAAATATATTTCAGGATATGCGGGATGAATTGTGGGAAATACTGAAAAACACAGATATGAGGATTGATCTGGAAGATATTTTATATGACGGAAAAGAGCAAAATATTAAATTTAACCAATGTCTCAGAAACTGGGTTGAATTTCCGAAGTATAAATATATGGTTAATTTTTTGTGTTGTTATTTCGGGCTTCCATATTCCCGGGAAGAGCGCAAAAAATTATTTGAGGAGCTGGATCAGGGAAGAACATTATCCTCTCAATCCGGGGAATTGATGGATCGTCTTGCACAGAACGCCCGGGAACAATTTGAAGAGACGGATCCGCCGGAAAAGTTTCTGGAACAGTATGATGAGGCGTATATAAAAAAAGGAATGATCGAGTTTAATGAGGATTTTCTGTTTGACTTCCTTGCACCGGTGTTGGATCTGCCAATCGACCAGGTTGACGTACTTTTGACCAGGATCCTGAACAGGGATAAGCTGAATTATTATGAACCGAGGGAATTTCTGTTATATCTGGCTCTGGAATATGAAGCAAAAAATATGAGTGGATTTCGGGCTTATCATAAATTGCGTGAGATTTATGAGGAACTGAAAGTTGTGCCGAAGGGGGAGAAGAGAGAGCAGGATCAAAAAACAATATTTATAGAGAAACTGAAAGATATGCCGGAAAGGGAGGATAGGAAACAGGATCAAAAAACAATATTTATAAAGGAAACGGCGGATCAGGGAATGAGAAAGCTTAAGGATAACTGGATGGTCCTTGAGCCGGAACCGGATGCTGAACTGTGCGAAATACTGGAATGGCATAAATCGCAGCAGATTCCAAAGAAGAGAAGCCGCCAGAATGAGTTTGAGAAACTTTACCTTAATGTGAAAAAGCTTTATTCGAATGAAGTGAAAGACTTCCGGAGAAATTTCGAGAAGCAGAAAAAAAGCAGCCTGAAAGACAGGCGGGAGCAGAGAGTTTTTGCGGTTACAATATCATATGATCCGAGAATGAGGATCTCATTGAAAGAAGGAATCATAGAAAAGGGGATAGAAAAGGGAGGCGCTATATTTTACGGGGAGAAAAATAAATTTATACTTCACAGAGATACCGTTTTGTCGGCGCGGAGGAGAGCGGAAGAATGCCACATCCATGTGTGGGCGTTAGCCGAAGAGGGAAGCGAAAAAAATAAACTGCTTCCGTTCGATGCGAAGTTATCCGTACTGGATGAGGAGCTGCAGAAAACGGCCGGAATTGAAAATATCCGTACATTCTCAAGCGGGGAAAAGTACACGGGGGAATCCAGACCGGCCTTTCTTGTCAAAAACGATAAAGGAAACGGATATATTATACTGGACTGTAAGTTTGGGGCGGAGATTCCAGCGGGAACGTTGTTTTCTTATGAAAAAGACGGCTGCCGGTATCTGTTCAAAAGTATGGAGGACTTTTTGGCGCCGCTGTTTTGTGAAGAGACAGTGGATGTGAGCCTGCCGCTGGACGCCGATCCTCAATTGACAAAAGCGGCGACGAAATCCCAGCCCTACGATATTCTGGAAAATACGGGGGGAATCCGGAACAGCAATATTCTGGACAATGAAAATATCAGGGGAATTATCGGGATCACGAATAAAAAACCGATTGTAAGTGAGAAAAAAGAAAAGAAAATCTCCAATGACAATGATAAGGGAATCAAAGTGACTGTGCAGTATCAGCCGGGGAACAGTGTAATCCTTGGAAAAGGAATCCGCTTTTTTTCCGAAGACAGGAGAAGCAGGAAAGGGAGTAAGGATGAGGAGGCCGGGAGAGTGAATTCTTTTGTGCTGATGCAGTCCAGGGAGCTGCCGGCGAGGCAGTACACAGAGGCGGAGGTAGAAGTGGAGCCGCTGTCAAAGCTGCCGACCTCAGCGGGAGTGAAAAAGAATCATTTTCTGCGTGCGGGCGAAAGTTTTAAATGTGAAAGCGCTGTCGGCAAAAGGATCGTTCGTGTGAAGACTGGAGAGAAGAATAAGCCAAAGCTGTATTATGAAGAGGGGAAAAAGGGCGTTCTGAAAGTGGAGTGTGAGTTTGGCACGGAAATTCCGGAGGGCACGATATTTTCTCTGGAAGAGAATGAAAATTTTAAATTCAGAGTATTGAAACCGGTTACTGCACCCGGGTATGCGGAGGAAACGATCGAGGTGTATCCGGCGGATCAGAACCTGAAAGAAATTACAAGGCGTTCCGACGGCAGGATCGTGATCGCGGAAACCGACACGATTCACAGCATGGAGGCATCTGAGGTACAGCTTTCTTCTCAGGACAGAAAGAAGATCGTCAGGGTGACGAATCGAAAGCCGGCTGTGATCGAAGATCGGAATAAGGAGGAAGAGACTGTAACCGACGAAGAATTTCTGGGGTATTTGTATGCTCAGTATAAAACGGATCCGCTGGTGGAAGCGGACAGAGTCAGGCTGAAAATTGATACCGACTGCGTCAGAGGTACATGGTTTGAAAATATGTATCTGGAGAAACCTGCAGCGGGCGTTCTGGAAAATCTGCCGGCAAATAAAATGAGAAGCTGGCTTATGGTGCTGAAATTTTTGGAGTTTACGAAAAAACTGGAGATGAAAGAAGATGAAATAACCAGAGAAAAAGCAATTTCTTCTCAGGAGGTTGGCGCATGGTTTCAGCAGGAGGCGGATGAATTGCTGGATGAGTGCCGGTTGGATCACTACTATATCGGGAAACCCTGCGACTGCTTTTTGACCTATTTGCTGCTTTGCTCTTTTCCCTATGATGTATTTCGGGAGATTTTTAAGACGGACGGGATGCAGCGGTCCGGATATCGGGAGGAAAACATATGATGACAGAAAAGATAAGAGAACCCCTTTTGGCGGGCAGCGAGATTTTGCTGACCTTTCTGGAGACCGGGGATACTGTATTGACGGATGGAGGCGCGCTGCGGGAAGCCCTGTCAGAGGCTCCGGTCTTGTATACACAGAATGTGCGGATAAAAAGGCAGTTGACAAAAGCGGATCATGGCGCTGCCGACGGATCCACCTGTCTTGCCTATGAGGGGGCGTTCCTGCAGAATGGGCGGGAGACAAAGAGGGTAATCATCAAAGAATTTTACCCGAATATCCTCGAGGGATTTGACAGGGATGAGGACACGCAGGCGTTAAAGATCAGCCGGATTCTTCATGTCAGCGAGGAATACAGAGAGGAATTTGAAAGCCGCCTGGCGCAGTTTTGGAAAGGATATATAAAACAGTGTCAATATTCCATGGAAACGGAGCTGATGGAAATTATAGTGAGACCCTATGGCCTGGCAGGTTTTGGGGACAGCTATTATCTTGTCAGTGACATGAACAACGGAAGTACTCTGGACAGCGTATCGTTTTCCGGTGTAAAAGAAAAGATGAATCTTCTTATGCACCTGAGCGATCTGTTGTGTGTGCTTGAGAGGAGGGGAATACTCTTTCTTGACATCTGCCCGGAAAACATGCTGTACATTAACCAGACTGATAAAATACAGCAGTTGAAATTGTTTGACATTGACAGTTTTCTGGAATTGGATGCGATAGAGCAGATCCGTCTTTCCGATATCTGCTACCACACGGACTACGTATCTCCGCGGCTTCTGTTTCTGACAGGGAGCGGCTATGATTTTGATTGGAAGAAGAAGAGCTATCTGCACCCGGATCTTTGCGTTTACAGCCTGGGAGTGATCGCTTTTGAACTCTTCTGCGGACATAAGCCGTCGGCGAGGGATCTGAAGTTTTCCGAAAAAACGGAGAGCAGCCTGCGGGCATACTTAAAAAAAGAGTATGGAATGTCGGGGAACGAGGCAGGGGAACTGCTGGCGCTCATAAAGGAACTGCTGGATAAAAATGCGCACAATTCGGCGCAAGTAGCGGATGCAAAGATAAAGCAGCTATATAAAAAGCAGAGTGTGAGGGAATGGCTGCCCAAAAAGAAGGTGCCGCCGGCAAATTACCTTTATGCCGGTTATCATATTCTTAAGACATTTCCGGTGTTTGAATATGCTCATATCCGGGAAGACGGCAGGAGGATCCTGGATGTATCTCTGATCGGAAGCCATGAGATGAGAAAACAGGTGCTTCGGGCATTGATCCCATGCTGTCAGATGCTGGACTCGGAATTAAGGATACGCATGTTTTCGGAAGATGTACGGGAATTTTGGAATCAGCTTGTTTCCGACGAGGAAAATCCGGAGCTGGGGCCCGCAGTGCGGCTTTACATGAACGATGAGCAGATCGGGGTGGATCTGGATGAAACTCTGGTGAATGGTGCACTGGCGGATATTTATCTGTATGATACGACAGATGTGGAATCTGTTATCAATATACTGGAAGAGAACAGGTCGGATTACAGGTTCCTGCTTGATACGGATCCGGCCCGGAACGTGCAGTTGGCGGCGAAAATGGCGAAACGTTCGCAGAAAGCAGACACGGTATTTTTGGGAATGATAGCGGAACCGGAGGAGATACCGAAAGTTCCGGGAACAATACGGTGTTATCCGATCAGCCTGGAAAAAGTATCCGAGGGTTATTATGATGAGAAAAAGGTAAAGACCGACATAGAAAGCATGGGCTATGAGGTACATGCGGACTATTACCGGGGAGGCCATCCCTGGGCGGAGGAGAAAGACATTGAAAAGGATTACAGATCCAATGGTTATTACCGGGAATCCTCGGAGCGGACAGCATTACATATGATCTACAAGCTGGCATCCATAGGCATCACGGATATGAGATCGAAAACACTGCTTCAGGATCTGTATGCGGAAATATTTTGTCCGGACAGTGCTTCTGCAAGGCAGAACCTGGACAGGCTTGCCTGCCTGGAACATAGATCCTGGAGTGCATTTATGATCATGCGGGGCTGGAGACGGCTGCCGATGGACGAGTTTGAAAATGTTGCTTATGCGGGAGGAAATACATGGAAAGACGAAAGTGACCCGAAACATCCCAGACATCCCTATCTTGTTTCCAGCAGGCCGGGGAGAGCGCTTCAGCATGTAGACCGGCTCAGCGCCAATGTTTTGAAAACGTGGGACTGCCTGGATCAGACAAGTTTCAGGGTATATCATATGCTTCTGAATATGGCGGAGGAGCGGAAAGACAGGATCAAAGATCTGATTGACGATATCACAAAGGATATCGATTGGTCAAAATATCCTTATCCGGAAGCGGATTTCCTGTGGGTCAGGGACGCCGTTGAGAAATGTTACGGGCTTGAGACAAGCGCAAAGGACAATTGGGCGAAAGCGATGGATGCATTTTACCATTCATGTGAGGATGCCGGTGTCCTGACGCCAAGAATAAAGGAAACGATCTCGGAGATTCAGGATCAGATGAAACCGCTGCTGGAAGCTCTGAAACGGAATGATATCAAGAAAGCCGACGAGGATGTGATCCGCTCTATTCCGAGGCTGGCTGCCCGAATGCAGGGTGAATCGCTGAATCATATTACGCTGATCAAGCCGGTTTCGGATAAGATGTGGCAGAATGTGTACAGCGCATTGATGATCCGCCCCAAAAAGCTGATCCTGATAGGAAAACCGGATGAAAAAGTTGATCTGGACAGATATCAGATGTTTTTCCGGAATATGGGAATGAGAGATATGCTGTTGGGAGATGCGATGCCAAAGAGGGGACAGGGCAAGATCCTCATTGACTTTACCGGGGCCAGTCCGGAGGAGATCTACCGTCTCATGCCCCTGCCTGTCACGAGGAAAGCTTCGCATTTCAGCATAGAGGGACGGCGGATAAAATCCTGGAACGATGATTCCCTGTATTTATTCCAGCGGGAGGTCAGACTGACCGTGGAGCAGACCTTACAGCTTGCCGGGGCGCATGATACTTCCATGAAAAAGCCGAATTATATCACACAGTTAAATTCCGTGCAGTACAGGCAGCTTTGGTTTTCTTATATGAGGATGGGGAAAAACCGTTGGAAAGCATTCATTTTTCTGTTAAACAAATACCGGAAACCGGGAAGATATACAGTTTCACTGGAAAGCAGTTCGAATCAATTTGAAAAATATGAGACGGAGCCAATCTCAAAGATTGCTCTTCAATATTCCGGGTTGGATATCATATTGGCGAGATGTAAAAAGGAGAGGCTGATCAGACAATTGAAGATGTCCGATCATCTGCCTGTTACGTTTTTTACTGAGAATAAATATCTGGGAAGACTGTTGGTGAAATTGGTGCGGGAGACGGCCGGAGCCGGCGTCGGAGAGCATATATACAGTATCAAGAGCTGGGGTGATACGTCCATTAAGATAGTGGATGAATCCCTGTATATGGAATTTGAGATTCCGCATGAGGCGGTACCTAATATATCAGTGAAAGAATATCAGGATGAGCTGATGGAACGCAGCCTGCAAAATATTGATTATATGCAGAAAAAGAATATGGTATTCCGGAATGTAAAAATAGATCAGACGGATCAGGGGCGGCGTTTTCGGTTTTTCTATGCGTCGAAAGCGGTGCGTGACGTACTGGAAAACGAGGGGAGCATCCTTGAAGCAGTAGTCTATTTTGAGTGTCTGAGAAATCAGATCTTTGATGATATCCGGATCAATTCAGAATTTGACTGGAAGCTGGGCAGTAATGTACATAATGAGATTGATGTCATAGCTACCAAAAACAGTAAGACATATTTTATCTCAGTGAAGATGCAGCCGCCGGAAAAACAGTTTTTGGAGGAGATCGGATATCTCTGCAGCCGTTTTTCGATAGAGGGACAGCCCATTCTTGTAGCTTCTCATCAAAGCGGAGTCAATTCGGAAACAGAAAATAATCTGCCCCTAAATCAGAGGAGCAGCCTGATGAATGTGAAATACATTGATTTGAATGGAATTCTGTCTAAGGACGGGAAAGAGCTCATCCTGGCGGATACGATAGAGAAAATAGTAAAAGAGAGTTGAAAGAATACCCTGGAGCAGATCTCGGCTCCGGGGTATTTTTATAATAGTAGGAAAGTTCGCTGGATTTCCTACTATTATAAAAATAGTATGCGCACTTTTCTTACATAAAATTTACATTCTTTTTTCTTTACCTTGATAGTATGAAAAACATTTTAGGGCTAAAGTGTATGGCGTAAGGCAGATCGATGAGTGATGCCGATACGGAAGAAAGACAGAGATTGGAAAAGAAAAAGGAGACGACAAAAATGAAATTAAAGAAAATGACAGCATTAGTACTTTGCACGGCAGCAGCGGCAGCCCTGGCGTTGGCAGGATGCGGAAACAGCAATGCAACAGAGAGCAGTGCGAAGACAAATACACAGAACAGCGCTGCGGCGGAAAACGCAGATGATACGGAAGCGGGCGGAAATTTTGATACGGGGGCCAGGATCACCGTATTATCCCGCGAGGATGGCTCCGGCACGAGGGGCGCCTTTATCGAACTGTTTGGCATTGAGGAGAAAAATGAGGCCGGAGAGAAAGAGGATATGACAACAGTCGATGCGACGATCACAAATAATACAGAGGTTATGATGTCAACCGTAAAGGGCAATGAATATGCCATCGGTTACTGTTCCCTGGGTTCTTTGAATGATTCCGTCAAAGCGGTTAAAATTGACGGGGTGGAGGCCGCGACAGACAACGTGTCCAATGGTACATACAAGGTATCCAGACCTTTTAATATTGTTACACAGGATAATGTGAGCGAAGCGGCTCAGGATTTCATCAACTTTATTTTAAGCGCAGAAGGCCAGGCGGTTGTCGCCGATGAAGGTTATATTTCCGTGGCAGAGGGTGAAACATTTACAACAACCTCTCCCTCCGGAAAAATTTCGATCGCAGGTTCTTCCAGCGTATCTCCTGTAATGGAAAAACTGAAAGAAGCTTACCTTGCGGTAAACGGCAACGCACAGATTGAGATTCAGACGAGTGATTCCACAACAGGTATTACTTCTGCAATAGAGGGAACCTGTGATATCGGTATGGCTTCCCGTGAACTGAAAGATGAGGAAACAGGCGTCACCGCAACGAAGATCGCATTGGATGGCATTGCTGTTATCGTAAACAATGACAATCCGACGGAGGAACTTTCCTCGGACATCGTAAAGAGCATTTTTACCGGTGAGACAACCACTTGGGATGCCGTGAAATAATCAGGAAACGTCATAAATGTTTCCTTTATGACGTTTCCAGCGCCGATTTTTGCTGTGTAAACGCAAAATCAATCGTGCGCATCACCCGGAGGGAGAACATAATGAAACGAAAAGAAAAAGTATTTGAGATTGTTTTTCTGGCCGTTGCCTGTATTTCCATCCTGGCCGTTGCCTGTATCTGCATATTTCTGTTTGCGAACGGGATTCCGGCAATGGGGGAGATCGGATTTGGAAAGTTCCTGACCGGAACTGTCTGGAAGCCGGGCAATGACAAATATGGAATTTTCCCGATGATCATCGGAAGTCTCTATATTACAGGCGGCGCGATCGCGCTCGGAGTTCCGGTGGGACTTTTCGCGGCAGTATTCCTGGCAAAATATTGTCCGAAAGGCGTCTACAAAATTGTGAAACCGGCTACTGAACTGCTGGCCGGTATTCCGTCGGTAGTCTACGGCTTCTTTGGCCTCATGGTGCTGGTTCCGTTTGTGAGAACCGTATTTTCGCCAAACAGGACGGATGGAATGAGTATTTTCACTGCGTCTTTCCTGTTGGGAATCATGATCCTTCCGACGATCATCGGTGTGGCGGAGACATCGATCCGTGCGGTCAATGAGAGCTATTTTGAGGGAGCCCTGGCGTTGGGGGCGACAAAAGAGGCAAGTATTTTCCGGTGTGTCATTCCGGCGGCGAGATCCGGTATCCTTGCAGGCGTTGTGCTTGGTATCGGGCGCGCCATCGGTGAAACGATGGCGGTTGTAATGATAGCGGGGAATCAGCCGCGTATCCCGGGCAGTATTCTGTCCGGAGTCCGCACATTGACGACAAATGTCGTGCTGGAGATGGGGTATGCAACCGGACTTCACAGGGAGGCGCTGA
>CAZJSI010000122.1:0-9912 GCA_964548675.1 uncultured Eubacterium sp.
GGTGCAGATCTGGAATTAACGGAAACCTTTATGAAAATGGGAGTGGATGAATTGTCCGTGTCTCCGGCAAAGGTATTCCCGGTTCGCAAACGAATCAGTGAATGTGAATAAATATTTTCTTTTTATAGGAACCATCAACCTCATGAATCCAAGGGCGTATACCGAATTGGTATACGCCCTTGGAATTTTTTGTATCATAGGAAAATTGCATTGCAATATTCCTATGATACAAAATCCCTGCGGGAAAACGATGCACAGCACACTTTTCCTATATGCCAATTCTTCCTTTTCGTACGGTTATAATTTTTTCACATAACCGCTCTTATTTTAAGAATTTCCAATTAAAAATGCACAATGCTATACTCAAGGTAACTCAAAAAGAGAAATAAATATGAAAAGGAGAAAACAAACATGAGCAAATTATTTTGTTTAGACGGAAAAAACGCAGTCGTAGTTGGGGGCGCAGGCGGAATTGGCCAGGCAATCGCACAGGGATTAGCTGAAGCAGGAGCAAAAGTAGCAATTGCCAGCAGAAGAGAAGAATCTTTACAGAGAGCCGTAGCAGAGATCAAAGAAGCCTGCGGTGCAGACGTTACATACTATATCTGTGATGCAACAGATGAGGCGCAGGTTGAGGCTCTGGCTGAGAATTCTTTTGCAGATATGGGTAAGGTAGACATCCTTGTATGCTCTCAGGGATTCAATAAGAAATTCGATGCAGTAGATTTCCCGATGGATGTTTGGGATGATATGTTTAACGTAAATGTAAAAGGCGTTATGATGTGCAACAAACATTTCGGAAAACGTATGAAAGAGAACGGATATGGCAAGATCATCGATATTACATCTGTAAGAAGCTGCATGGCTACATTCCCAATGAAAGGTAATGCAGGTTACTGTGCAACAAAGGGCGCTCTGGACATGGTAATCAGACAGTGCGCAGCAGAGTTTGGACCGGAAGTAACCGTAAACGGCATTGGACCTACAGTTACAATGACTCCTATGATGGAAAGCATTGTTCCGGAAGCAGCAAAAGCTGGTATTGCAGCAAGTGTTCCGCTTCAGAGAATGCAGGTTCCGGAAGACTGTGCAGGCCCGGCAGTATTCCTTGCTTCTGAGGCATCCGGATTTGTAACAGGCCAGATTCTTTATGTTGACGGCGGTCTTACAGCAATCGGCTAAGAAATACAATTAAGAGAAAAATTGTAGGATAAAAGGATAATATATCTACAGGAATAAATAAGTAACTGTTCGGTATCGTTGTTTTCCGAAAAAACCGGGACGCAGGGATTCAGGACAGTTACTTATAATTATAATAATACAGCAAATTGCCATATATAGATTTCCTTATCAAAAATATCCCGCGGGCCGATGGCTCACGGGATATATGTTCAGGAATTACTGTTCATAAAAATGGTAAATTCTTTTCGGAATACAGGAAGCGACGGATTGGGGTTATTCTTTTTCCATATGAGGTTTAAGTTGACCCGGCAGTCGTCATCGGAAAACGGTACATAAGTCAGGTAGGACAGGTCGCCAAGCATGATCCTGAGATGTTCGGGCAGGATAAAGAAACCTTCATTCAATTTCACGAAAAAGAGACCTGTCTCGATATTCGGTACTTCGCGGACAACGTTATACTGCAGGCCGTGGCGTTTGAAAAGCTGTTTATGGAAATCAAATGTGATCGGATTCTCCTGCTTCGCAAAAGAGATCATCGGCATTCCGTTCAGCTCTTTCAGGGATACGGTTTCTTTCCGGGCGAAAGGGTGCGACGGATTTACCACAATGACCATGCGGTCGTCCAGGATAGTCTCGCTGGACAATCCGGAAAATTGCGTACCGTTTACGTGGGTGACGAAAGCACAGTCAATGTCATCATTATTTATCTGCAGCATCAACGGATCCAGGTCTCCGCAATGGAGGACAAGTTTGATGTTGGGCTGTTTTTCCCTGAAATAGCCGACAAATTGTCCGAGAAATGGCTGCACGGCAGCTCCCAGAAAACCGAGTTTCACTTCTCCTGTCGACGCGGAAACTGCCTCTCTCACAAGAGCCAGGGCGTGCTCATAGCGCTCCACAATAGCTTTTGCTTCGTCAAAGAAAATTTCTCCGACGGCAGTCAGGTATACGTTATGCGTGTCACGGATAAATAACTGAGCGCCAAGAGTTTGTTCCAGATCGTGTATATGCCGGCTCAGCGCCGGTTGGGTTAAATAAAGCTGATTGGCAGCTTTGCTGTAATTAAGATGGGTTGCAAGTGCGATAAATTCATTCAAACGATTGATGTCCATAGTGGTTTTCTCCTGTAATAAAGTGTTATTTTAGCTGCTCATAATAGGAAGCTGTAATGCCCAATAAGCGTTCCAGTATGTCTTCGAAATTTGCAGGCATGTCTGCCTCAAAAGCGGAACTTAGTTTTGAAAAATATGCGCGGATTATCTGGCGGAATAAAGTCGCATGACCATGGCCCCTTTCTGTTAGATAGATCAGACAGGTTCTGTGATCATCCGGCGGGTTTTTCTTTTGCACCAGTCCGGATTTTTCCATGTTCCGGATTGAAACAGATAAACTGGACGGACCTAATCTGGTTCGTGACGCCAGTTCCTTCAGTGTGATACCGTCTCCTGACATCAAGGTTGTCAAAATTCTTGGCTGACCGCTGTAGAGTCCGGATTTTTCGCACATGAGACGTTCCAATTTGTCGTATTCAATCATAAAAGAGAAAAAAATATCTTCAAAGTTTTGTTCGGGAGATTGCATAAATACACCTCTTTTTTGTTAAAAACAGAAAAACTTCGTATACAAATTATGATATATTTTGTTAAAAAAGTCAATGCATTTTGTTGAGAAAAAATGTAGATAAGAGAGCGTCATAAGTTCATTATATACTGAACATATTTGCGGAGATCGTGTTTTTGGCGGTTATGTATTTTCTGTATAAGCAGATAAAAAAGGAGAATTTCATCAAAAAAATCAAATGTGATATCATTTTTACAGAGGGGAATATTAACGATAAATTATATTTTATATATTTTTTAAGGAGGATACAAACTATGAGTAGAGAAGTTGTTATTGTGGCGTACGGACGTTCTGCGGTATGCCGCGCGAGAAAGGGGTCTTTTGCGGGAACACATCCAATCGAGTATTCAGCACAGGTGTTAAAAGGGGTATTAGATAAGATTCCTCAGTTGGATCGTGCGGATATTGAGGATGTCATCATGGGATGTGCGGTACAGCATAATAAAACATCTATGAACATTGCAAAGAGCGTTGTTGCAAGAGCGGAATTGCCGGAATGTGTATCCGGACACACAATTAACCGTTTTTGTTCTTCAGGCCTTCAGGCAATCGCTACGGCAGCAAATGCAATCGCAGCGGGGCAGGGCGACGTCATTGTAGCAGGCGGCGTGGAAGATATGACAGGAACATTTGAGCCATATCCGGAAAGTAACTGGGATGAATGGGTAAAAGTGAATGCACCGGGCGCTTACATGGCTATGGGTATCACAGCGGAGAATATTGTAAAAGACCGCGGCCTTACAAGAGAAGAGATGGATCAGATGGCAGTGGAATCTCATGCAAAAGCAGCAAAAGCGCAGGCAGAAGGTAAACTGGCTCCGTCTATCATTCCTGTAACAGTTATCGACGCAGAGGGAAATGAGAAAGTTGTTACAGAGGATGAAGGAATCCGGCCGGGAACTTCCATGGAGTCGCTGGCAGCATTAAAACCATGCTTTATTCCGGAAACAGGCACCGTAACGGCAGCAACTTCTTCTCAGACTTCCGATGCAGCAGCTTTTGTAGTATTGATGGAAGAAGAGAAAGCAAAATCTCTCGGTATCAAACCAATCGCTAAGTTGAAATCTTTTGCTGTAGCAGGATGCGACGCAACAATGATGGGACTTGGCCCGATTTACGCGGCTCCGAAAGCTTTGAAACGTGCAGGCTTGACAATTGATGATATGGATGTGATCGAGCTGAACGAGGCATTTGCAGCTCAGGCAATTCCGTGTATCAGAGAGTTGGGAATGAATCCGGAGAAAGTAAATCCGTATGGCGGCGCTATGGCGCTGGGACATCCGATGGGAGCTACAGGGGCGTTCCTTACATGCAAAGCATTGGATTACCTTCAGGACAACAATGGAAAATATGGTATGGTCACAATGTGTATCGGCGGCGGAATGGGCGCGGCAGGTATTTTTGAATTAGTATAATTACAGATTTCGGATATGTATCATGTCAGCGGAAGCTGATCCGAATCCTGCGCCAAGACTCGCGAGCGGGTCTTGAAAGAGATAAAGAGGTGTAAATTATGAAGGTTGAAAATATTAAAAATGTTGCCGGTATCGGCGGCGGCGTTATTGGAGGAAGCTGGGCTGTTCTCTTTGCGATGAAGGGCCTGGATGTAAAATTGTACGATATAAACGACGAATGTATTGCAAATGACAAAAATACGATCATCAGCAATCTTGAATTTCTTGCTGAGAATGGTGCGATCGAGGATAAGGATGCGGTTCTTGAAAAAATTACATTTACAACAAGCATCGAAGAAGCTGTAAAGGATGCACAGTTTGTTCAGGAATCCGGTCCGGAGAGACTGCCGATCAAACACAGCATGTTGGCAAGTATTGAGGAATTTGCTCCTGCAGACGCTATCATTGCCACATCCGCTTCAGGACTTCCTCTTGGACAGATTACGGAAAACGCTGTACATCCGGAAAGATGCGTGGGCGGGCATCCGTATAATCCGCCTCATCTGATTCCGTTGGTGGAGATTACCAAGACAGAGAAGACCGATCCTGCATGTGTTGAGACCGCAAAGGCGTTCTATGATTCTTTGGGAAAAGAATCCATTGTACTTCAGAAGGACTGCCCGGGCTACATCTGCAACAGGCTGCAGCTTGCCGTATTCCGTGAAATGGTTGATCTGGTTGAGCGCGGCGTCTGCACCGTTGAGGAAGCGGATAAGGCGTTGACTTTCGGTCCTGCCATCAGATGGGCTATTTTTGGCCACAATATGATCATGCAGCTTGGAAATAAGGATGGCCTTAAGGGCATGATGGATATGCTGGCAGGCGGCTTTAACCTCTGCGGAGATATCGCGGCATGGGATACGATTCCGGCTGATTACGGCGCAAAGGCTCAGGCTGAAATGGATGAGATTATGAAAAACTTACCGGATGAAGTCGGTCACACTAATCCGGAGATCGCAAAATACCGCGATAAGATGTTAATTGAAATTCTGAAATTACATCATAAATTCTAATAAAACCATGAAAAGGAAATATTGCTTTGCAATATTCCTATGATACAAAATCAGCAGGAGGGTATTGATATGGAAGAAAATAAGTGGCCGGTAAAACTGCCGGATTTTGAATTTGCTGGGAAAACAGTTGTGATAACAGGGGGAACGAAAGGGATCGGATATGGTATCGCTATGGCTTTTGCACGGTGTCATGCGAATGTGGTGATATCCAGTCGGCATCAGTCGGACTGTGAGCGGGTTGAACGGGAGATCAAATCCCTTGGCGGCTTTGCAAAGGGAATCTGTGCAGATGTGCGAAGAACGATGGATATAGAGAAGCTGATTCGCGGAGCTATACAGACTTTTGGCGGAATCGACGTTCTTGTGAATTGCGCCGGAGTGGCCGTTACAAGAAAGATTCTGGATTTGACTGAAGAAGAGTACAATATGGTCATGGACACGAACCTCAAGAGCGTATTTTTTGCCTCACAGGCAGCGGCAAGGGAAATGAGAGACAGCGGAAAGGGCGGCAAGATCATTCATATTGCTTCCATCGGAGGCCTGAAGGGTTCCAATGGCTTGTCGGTATATGGAGCGTCGAAAGCGGCGGTTATCAATCTGACCAAGACGATGGCGATCGAGTGGAGCCGTTATGGGATTCAGACAAATGCGATCTGCCCGGGATATGTTGTCACGGAAATAAACCGAGCGCAGTTTGAGGACGAAAAATTCAAAGAACGGGAATTGAAGAAGATTCCTCAGAGACGGCTTGGAACCGTGGATGAGATAGCCGGACTGGCGTTGTACCTGACATCCAATCTCGGATATATGATTAACGGAGAAGCTATCGTGGCAGATATGGGAACGACAGTGGGATAGGTTTCGGAATTTGTCTGTAATTTATTCAGAAATGATGAAAAGGACTGAGATAATGAAAAGGACTGCGCACGATTATTTGCTGCGCAGTCCTTTCAGAATGGAATTATTTATTCTCTTCTTTATTTTCCAATGGAAATTTCTTCATACAGAAACGAAGCCCTACGCTGCAGATTGCCGCCAGGATAATGCCGACAACAAATGTAAATGCCAGGCCATCTACATTGCCGCCGCCCTGAGAGAATGTCAGGCATACGCCGGCAAAAATGAAAGGCATCAGTCCCAACGGCGTTTTTCCCAAAATTTTGAGATGTACGTACATGGCAATAGCAGTGCCTATCACAATTGCCCAGAAGCTTGCATTGTAGGCTCCCATTCCTGCTTTTGTGAACAAGTTAATCAAAAGAAAATCAAACTGTCCCCAGGCAAGTCCGCAGAATGCGGAAAGAATGCCGGAGATAAACTGTTTTGGCGCCAGGTCCATGCCAAAGAAGATTGCCATACAGATAAACATAATCCACGGTACACCGAAATCCGCAAAGAATACGGTGTAAAAATGATTAAAGATAGCGGACCATACACTGGTCCATATACAAAATATTATAATTGTTTTATGACTCATATCCTGTTCTCCTGAATACTCCATAATTTTACATAATAAATCCACAGATAGAAATGAAAGGCGGATTATGCAAAAAGTGACATTGGATTAGCTGCAAGGAGGGCGTCAATCTGTTCGTCGGATAATCCGCGTTTGCTCAGCCCCGGGATAACCTTTTTACCTATTGTGCGAATATTTGCGTCTTTCATTGCTTCCTGCATGAACGGCGTCATGATCAGCCCACGGCCCAGGTTTACATTTACAGAATCATGTCCAAGTAAGATTTTATTGCCATAGCCTTTGTCCACAAGTGTTTTGATGACGTCCATACGCTGCTCATCTGTCGGTGTGTGGAACAGTTCCCCTTCCAGGCCAAAGCGGTCCATGTTTACATATACGCCCTGT
Source organism: uncultured Eubacterium sp. (assembly GCA_964548675.1). Classification (GTDB taxonomy): domain Bacteria; phylum Bacillota; class Clostridia; order Lachnospirales; family Lachnospiraceae; genus Eubacterium_I. Next base: position 7,131 of record CAZJSI010000122.1, read on the forward strand.
TTCAAAACTCTTTCAAAATAGTCAATATCGGTGCTTCCACACATATGGCCGATCGCAATTTTTTTCGGGTCAGCTCCGTTGCTGATCAAAAGTTCGGCCTGTTCCGGGCCCATGGTTCCGCCCTGTGTGTGAGTAATGATCGCACATCCGGTCTCTTTCTGCGCTCTTGCGGCAGCTTTGAAGAGAATTTCTTCCATAGGTGCAATTTTGCCCTGGCTGCTTGCAAGTTTGATCACGCCGGCTTTAATGCCCGTGCCCTCAATACCCTCTGTGAGCTCTGTGACCATCATGTCATAAATTTCCTGCTCGACATCAGCAAACCCCCTGCGGAAATTCCAGTAGGCATAGGAACTTTCTGCTTCAAAATAGTAACCGGTGGAACAGATGATATTCATTCCTGTCATTTCAGAAATTTTTTTGAGAAAACGCGGATTGCGTCCACATTCGTTTGTGGTGGCATCCACGATCGTTTCGATGCCGTAAGCCCTGGCATCTTCTACGGCCTTAATACAATCCCGTGTGTATTCTTCTTCCTTAAATCCGCCCAGAGTGGCGTCTCCCTGAAAGCCACAGAAACCAAATAAGAAATGTTCGTGCATCAGAGTGCGGCCCAGTTTTGATGATTCAATAGGACCTGTTACAGAATTTACATGACTCATAGTAAATAACCTCCTGATTTTAAAAATATTGATTTTTGATGTGCCTGATAATAAAACGTGAGGTTATTCCTTCTTTTAGTATACGTGAAATATTTCAAAAAGGTCAAGGGCTGCGGAATAAAAAGAGAAACGGATTTTGCATAACGTTATGCGTAAAATGAACTTCAATTAAACACGGAAAAAGGTTATACTGAATATACCTGATAATGACTCTGTGAGGATGAAAACGAACCATTTTTAATAAATGCACAGCCATGTGGAAAATAAAAAATTCACATGGCTATTTGTGATTAAATGGAGTTAAATAGGGAAATAAGCACAAAAAATAATGCGAAAATGGTTATTCGTTTATTACATAAGCGGCTTTAAAAGGTGAATTTCCATTATGTTTCGTCATTTGTTACAATTTTCACAACAAAAAAACGAGAAAGGAGATTCAAGAAAATGAGAAAAGTAGAAGTAAATGATGCAGCTGCTTACAATGCGCCGGGGCACTTCGATATGCGTGCGATCAGACTGCACAGCAAGGAGGAGAGCGGGTGTGAAAACTTTACGTTAGGTTTATCACATTTCCTCCCGGGAGGCGGTACAGAGTACGTAGAGCCGCCTGTAGAGCTGATTTATTTCATTCTGGAAGGGGAGATGACTGTTTCTGACAAAGAGGGAAATGAGATCTGTACATTAAAGAAACATGACTCCATGCATTTTGATGCGGGCGAAGGAAAGTCTATTTTAAATAAGACAAATTATCCGGCTTCCATGCTGGTGATCGCAAGTATGCTGCCTGCAAAATAAAAAGGAAAATAAGGGATGTTGGTTAGGTTTAATCTTGAAAAAGTACAAGGAGAAGGAAAATGAATACAAACAAAGTAAGCTATAATTTTGGTAAAAAGGGTTGGAGTATTATTTGTTATCAGATCGTTTTACTGTTCTTCATGACAGGTATGACAGTAGATGGACTGAATATCATCGTACCTCAGATGGCTGCATTTCATGGATGGGACTCAAACGTGCTGCTTTCAATCTCTACTCCGGCAGGAATTGTCGCATTGGTAATCGGAGTGTTCTGGGGTCAGTTGATCAACAAGTTTGGTTTGAAAAAAGTAACTGTAATTACAATGTATCTTGCAGCGATTGCAACAATCGCATATGGTAATTCGGTAAGTATACCGATGTATGCAGTATGCCTGATCCTGATGGTTACATTGATCAACGCATTCGCAATTAACTGTGGTTTCTCAATCTGTGCAAACTGGTTCCCGACCCAGAAGGGTATTGTAATGGGTCTTACCACGATCGGTATGAACCTGGCAAGCGCACTGATCAGCCTGATCCTGAATGCATTATCTACAAGATTCAATATTGCAATCGGAATTTCTATCATGGGTATCGTGATTGCTATTGTGGCAACATTAGTATTGATTTTTGTAAAGGGTACGCCGGAAGAAGCAGGATGCCTGCCGGATAACGATCCGGAAGTTGCGGCTCTGATCGCAAAAGAAGAGGCAGCCCTGAAAGATGAAGCAGCCCTTTCTTACGGACAGGCACTGAAAAATCCAAAAGTATGGATCCTTGGTATTGCATATGGTACATTTGGTCTTGCTACTGTAGGTATCATGTCCCAGTTAGTAGGATTCTTCACAGAAGTAAAAGGTTATGAAACCCAGACAGCGCTTTACACGGTTACAGTTGCCGCTATTATCGGTATGATCGGTTCCTGGCTGTGGGGCGTTGTTGACCAGAAGATCGGTACAAAGATCACATCCGTTGCATTCGGTATCTGGTACTTCATCGGTATTCTGCTGCTGTTGACACCAACTACATTTACAATGTATATCGGTATCTTTATGCTCGGCTTCGCGATCGGCGGTAATGGTAACTTCCCGCCATCCATGGCAAGCTATGTATTCGGACGTAGAGACTTTGCGGTATCCTACAGCTGCATTAATATGATCGTAGGTATCGTAAGAAGCTGTTCTTTCGTAGTATTGGCAGCATTACGTTCAATGACCAGCGGATATACCGTACCTTACATTGTATTTGCTATCATTGCACTGATCGGTGGTCTGATGATCGCAGGAGTTAAGGTAAAAGGTGCCGTAGGAGCTTCTTTGGATAAATAA